>NZ_DASRVN010000628.1:0-4068 GCF_035655035.1 Kribbella sp.
CCCGGCCGTCAGCCGGCCGCCCGACAGTACGTCGATGTGCGCGAGCGTCTCGGCCAGTACGACGGGGTCGTACAGCGGCGCGACGATCCCGGCCGTCGCGATCCCGATCCGCGAGGTGTGCGCGGCCAGCCAGGTCATCGACGTGAGGATCTCGTGGTACCCGGGCCGGTGCAGGTGCCGCTCGCCGAGCACCACCCACGCGAACCCGGCCTGCTCGGCCAGCCGCGCCTGCTCGACCGCGTCCGCGAGTTGCGGGCGCTCGCCGGGGGTGCCGTAGAGGTTCAGATAGAGACCCAGCCGCATCGTGGGTGCCACCTTCCGTTGACAGGGAGCGCTCGGGGTATTTACGGTCTTGACCGTAAATGCTTTCCGCCCAGAACGCTAGGAGCCGGTCATGAGTCTTGCAGCAGAGCCGGCCCGGGCGCCGGACGGGGGAACCGCCGCGCCGATCAGTGCGATCAAGACCCGGGTGGTGAGCGCGCCGTACCGGCGGCCGTTCCAGATCAGCAGCGGCATCAGCAACGAGCTGATCAGCCTGGTCGTCGAGGTGCACACCGCGGACGGCGCCGTCGGGATCGGCGAGACGTCCCCGATGACGGCGTACACCGGTGAGACGCTGGCCGGCGTCCAGGCCGCCATCGAGGAGCACCTCGCCCCGGCGCTGATCGGCCGCGACCCGCTGGACCGTGCGGGCATCCACGTGCTGATGGACGGCGTACTGCGTGGCCAGCAGGTCGCCAAGGCCGGCCTCGACATCGCGCTCTTCGACCTGGCGGGCCGTCTCAGCGGCTGGCCGGTGCACGTGCTGCTCGGCGGCAGCTACCGCACGCGCGTGCAGACCACCTGGGTGGTCGGGCTCGGCACACTCGACGAGATGGCCGCCGAGGCCGCGGAGTACGCCGGCCGCGGGTTCCGGCACCTGAAGGTCAAGGGCGGGCACGACCCCGCGAAGGACCTCGAACTGATCCGCGCGGTCCGCGCCGCGATCCCCGCCGACGCCGAGCTCTGCCTGGACGCCAACGAGGGGTACGACGCCACCACGGCGCTGCCGTACCTCGCGAAGATGAGCGCCGCCGGCCTCACCCTGCTCGAGCAGCCGCTGCCGCGCTGGGACCTGGCCGGGCTGGTCCGGCTCCGGGACCGCCTCGACGTCCGGGTGATGGTCGACGAGAGCATGCACTCGCTGCACGACGCGCTGGAAATCGCCCGGCGCGGCGCCGCCGACGTACTGAACATCAAGATCCTCAAGGTCGGCGGCCTGCACCGCGCGCTGCAGATCGCCGCGGTCGCCGAGGCCGCCGGGCTGGCGGTGAAGGTAGGCTCGATGCCGGAGCTGGGCGTGGCCACGCTGGCCGCCGTCCACCTGGCCGCCGCCGTGCCGGGCGCCACCGTCGCGGCCGATCTGGTGGGCCCGCTGATGGTCGACGAGGACCCGCTGGCCCCGACCGTGTTCGCCGATTGCGACGGCTGGATCGACGTACCCACCCGCCCTGGTCTCGGGCACGACGTCTGAGAGGTCACCATGCATCCGCTGGTAGAACGGCTCCGCGGCACGCTGCTCCCCGCGGTCGTCACCCCGATGGATCCCGACGGCGTGGTCGCGTACGACGCGTTGTCCGCGTACGCCGTGACGCTGACGAGGCACGCGATCGGCGGCGTGGCGGTCTGGGCGCACACCGGCCGCGGGCTGTACCTGTCGCCGGGCGACCGGGCGAAGGTGCTCGAGACCTGGCGCGCGGCGACCGACGTACCGATCGTGGCGGGGGTCGGCGTACCGAAGTCCGTCGCGGCGCGGACCTTGCAGGAAGCGGCGGACGCGACCGTCGAGATGGCGCGGGCCGCGGCGGCGGGCGGGGCCGACGCGGTGATGGTGTACCCGTTGGCGGGGTTCAACGAGGTGCCGGACGGGCACGCGCAGGCCGTGGCGTTGCACGAGCGGGTGGCGGCGGAGAGCGGGCTGCCGCTGGTCGGGTTCTACCTGCACGGCGAGGCCGGCGGGTACCCGTACTCCCCGGCGTTGATCCGGGATCTGCTGTCGCTGGACGCGATGCTCGGCGTGAAGACCGCGACGCTGGACCGGGCGATCGGGTGCCAGGACGCGATCTGGGCCGGCCGCGGCACGGGCAAGCTGCTGATCACCGGCGAGGACCGGATGTACGGGCCGTCGTTCATGTGGGGCGCCGACACCGCGCTGGTCGGGATCGCGTCGGCGCAGGTCGAGTTGTCGGCCGCCGTACTGCGGGCCTGGACGGCCGGTGCGCCCGCGGAGTTCCTGGCCGCGTCGGAGCGGCTGGACCGGTTCGCGGCGGCGACGTTCTACGCGCCGATCGAGGGGTACGTGCAGCGGATGCTCTGGGCGGCCGAGTGGGAGGGGCTGGTACCGGCCGCGGCCGCGCACGATCCGTACGGCCCGGAGCTGCCGCCGGGCGAGCGCGACCTGGTGATCCGCTGCCTGGAGGAGCTGCGGTAGTTCGGGTGGCAGTGGGGTGGCGCGCTCCCTCCTTCGCTCCACCACACCGACGCCGCCCTGGACCCGCCTCAGGGGGTGGCGGTAATTGTGGTCTTGACCGAAACTAGGAGAGTACGGCCCGGACGTCAAGATCTCAGGCCCGGCTGCGCTATTCTGCGTTTCGAGGGGACTTGAGGGCCGGACCAGAAGTCGTCGGAGGTGAACTGATGGCGCTTGCGGTCGGCGTGGTCGGCCCCGAGGATCTGGTCCAGCGGGTGATGGCGGTCGGGGCGCCGAGCGGTACGACGCTGGTGCCGCTGCCGTACCGGCACGAGACCGAGGCCGTCGAGCTCGTCCAGCAGGCGGACTCCCAGGTGGCCGCGTTCCTGTTCACCGGCGTCGTCCCGTACACGATCGCCACCGAGGCCGGGGTGATCGACCGGCCCGCGATGTACGTCTCGTACGACGGCGCGACGCTGCTGCGGGCGCTCGTCGAGCTGCTGCGGCTCGGGCACAACGTCACGCAGTTCTCGATCGACACGCTCCGGCGTTCCGAAGTACTGGAGACGCTGATCGAGGCGAAGCTGCCGACGGACCGGATCCACGTGCTGCCGTACCGGCCCGGGCTGACGTCGGACGACATCGTCTCGTTCCACCGGACCGCACGGGAGAAACACGACACGAAGGTCGCGATCAGCTGCCTGGGGTCCGCGTTCCACCTGATCGAGAACGAGATGCCGTCGGTCCGGCTCGCCCCGTCGCGGTACTCGATCCGCTCCACGTTGCAGGCGCTGGTGCTGACGACCACCGGGCAGCACGTCGGCGACGCGCAGGTCGCGCTCGGCGTCATCGACCTCCCGGAGCCGGACGACGCGCTCGCCGCCGACCTGATCACGCTCGGTGGCAGCCTCGCCGCGCTCCCCGACGGGCGGCACCTGGTCGTCACCACGCGCGGTCTGCTCGAGCAGGCGACCGAGCAGTTCTCGAAGATGCCGCTGCTGGATCACCTGGCCGCGCGGCACAGCACGGCGTACGTCGGGTTCGGCATCGGACGCACCGCCGCGGAGGCCGAGGCCCTGGCCCGCCGCGCGGTCAGCCGGGCCGCGTCGATCGGCACCGTCGCCGGCGTGGTGTCGATGTCCGACGACGTCGAGATCGTCATCGAACCCACCGGCGACCAGCCGACGAGCGTCCGCGGCACCGAGAGCCTCCCGCTGCTCGCCCGCCGGGTCGGCCTCAACACCCAAACCCTGGTCCGCATGCAAGAACTCACCGCCACCCTGCCCGACGGCCTCACCACCCAAGACGTCGCCGACCACCTGGCCGTCCAGCTCCGCACCGCCCGCCGAGTTCTCAAACGCCTCGAACGAGCCGGCCTCGCCGCCCCCACCGGCACCCAACAACACGGCCGCACCGGCCGCCCACCCACCATCTACCTGATCCGCCTGTAGCTACAGAGCCTCCCGGAAGAACCGCGCGGCCTCGTTCGCGACGGCGTACCGGTGATCGCGGAGATCGTGGTCGCCGCCAACGATCGGCAGCAATCGCGACCGGGCGCCGACGGCGAGCAGCGCGTGGTGGAGCCGCTCGGCGTGCTCGTACGGAACGGTCTCGTCGGC
>NZ_DASRVN010000629.1:0-15980 GCF_035655035.1 Kribbella sp.
GAGAGTTGGGGGCAGGACGCGTTGTACCAGCTGCAGTTCGAGTACGACGAGCTCGCGCGGCTGCTGCCCTGGCTGACGGATCGCGCCGGTCCGCTCGACCCACGACTCGGCCCGGACGACGCACTCGTCACGGCTCTGCGGGTGCTGGCCGAACGCGGTGAACTGACGCCGCGGCAGCCGATGAAGGTACGCGACCGCGTCGCCGGCTGGCTGACCGAGGCCGGGGTGGAGTTCCGCAGCTACGGGTCGGCGTGGCGCGAGACCCTGCTCCGCGTCCATCGGCCGAACGACTGCATCTTCACGCTCTCGCTGACACTCGACCCGGACGCGCGGGACAAGGGCATCACGTTCACCGAGTTCTACGACTACGGGCCGAGCGGTGACGATCCGGGCCGCGAGTACGGCTACAGCGTGCAGGCGCCGTACGCCGCCCTCGACGTACTCGCGGACACGTACGCCCCGGGTATGACCGGCACCGCGCGGGAACGGTTGATCGGCGCGTTCCGGGACCTGGTCGCGAAAGGTGTGCTCGGTGACGGCAAGGCGCTGCAGGCGAACCGCGACCTCGTACTGCGCGACTTCACCGCGGCCGGCGTCGAGGCGGTCGAGGACGTCTGGGTCTGGTTCAACTCGGAGTGAACGGCCCCGGCGACCGGCCGGTGATGCCATGATGACCGCATGGAGCTGAAGATGTCGGCGTCGTACGACGCCACCCCCGAGGAAGTGTTCGCGATCGTGACGGACACCGCCTTCCGCGAGCAGGCCTGCGAGCGGACCAAGGCCCTGTCGTACGACGTCAAGGTCAGCACGTCCGGCGGCGACACCGTGGTCCGGGTCAGCCGGAAGATGGAGGCCAAGGACATCCCGGACATGGCCCGCAAGTTCGTCGGCGAGACGCTGACCGTCGTACAGACCGAGACCTGGCACCCGGCCGCCGCGGACGGCTCGCGGACCGCGGACGTGTCCGGCGAGATCAGCAACACCCCGGTGACGCTGAAGGGCACGGCGCGGATCACGGCGAACGGCGCGCAGGCCGTCCAGGCGATCGACCTCGACATCAAGGTCGCCGTACCGCTGATCGGCAAGAAGATGGAGCCGTTCGTGGTGGACGCGATCCGCAACGGGCTGCAGAAGGAGCACGATCTCGGGCACGAGTGGAGCGGCAAGTAACCCGTGTCGTTGCGCTGACGGCGGCACCTCCGGTGGCAACCTGAGAAGAAGCGTTGCACCGGAGGTGACCTGTACCGATGCGAAGTTCCCTGCGCAAGAAGCGCGACCGAACCCCACCCGACGCCACCCAGTACTGCGCCTTCTGCGCCACCGTGATGCCGTTCGAACGCATCGAGCCGTCGGACTACCGCGTCGACGAGCCCGACGAGTGGATCTGCACCAAGTGCGGCTCCGCCCTCCTGGTCGACCCACCCACCCAGGAGCTCAACCACACCGCCTAGCGTCGGCGGCAGCGAGGCCGGTGCGCATCGCCTGGCGGGTTTCGTCCGGCCAGGCGCCGGTGTTCGTGAGCGGGAGTTCGGTCAGGTACCGGCGTTCGCTCTCGGGGATCCGGGCGGCCACGAGGTCGGGGTCGGCGAGCACGGTCGCGTAGAGGTTCGGCCCGTCCGCGCTGAACAGATCCGCCGCGACCAGCCGGCCGTCCGCGGTACGCATGATGTTGTCGGGGTTGTCGTCGAGCTTCGGGGCGAACCACGGGAGCTCGCGGAGCCCGCGCTCGTGGACCCGCCGTACGACGTCCGCCAGCTCCGCGACCACAGCCTCCCCGGCCGCGAGCGCGCGATGGAACTCCGCGGCCTCCTCCACCGCGACCGGTGACAGCCACTCGAGGATCTGTAGGTCGCCGCCGCCTGCCAACCGGCGGTGCTCGAACAGCCGCGGCACCTGTCCGGTGTGTGCGGCCTCGCGGTACAGCGCGGCCGTGTACGGGCCTGCCGGATCGAAGGGGCTCACCCGGGCGGCGGAACGACCGTCCGGTGCGCGGAAGGCGACCGCCCAGTCCCCCGCGCCGCAGGGCGTCCACCCGGCGGCGCGCAGTACCTTCTCCACCTCGCGATGATCCGCATGCTGCCCCGGCTCGAAGGTCACCCCAACGAGCCTAGGCAGCACCGCAAGTGGATATCAGCCCTGGTGGGGGTACCGGTAGTCGGTCGGTGGGGTGAAGGTCTCCTTCATCGAACGCGGGGAGGCCCAACGGATCAGGTTCCACATCGAGCCGGCCTTGTCGTTCGTACCGGACGCCCGCGCGCCGCCGAACGGCTGCTGGCCGACCACCGCGCCGGTCGGCTTGTCGTTGACGTAGAAGTTGCCGGCCGCGAACCGCAGGTACTCCGCGGCCTCCGCGATCGCGTGCCGGTCCTGCGCGATCACCGCACCGGTCAGCCCGTACGGCGCGGAGTGCTCCATCTCGCGCAGCACCGACGAGTAGTCCGCGTCGTCGTACACGTGCACGCCGAGGATCGGGCCGAAGTACTCCGTGGTGAAGATCTCGTCGGTCGGGTCGCCGGAGACCAGCAGCGTCGGGCGGACGAAGTACCCCTCGCTGTCGTCATAGGTGCCACCGGCAACAACATCGATCGCGTCCACCGCCGCGGCCCGGTCCAGCGCCGCCTTGTGCTTGGCGAACGCACGGTCGTCGATCACCGCACCGATGAAGTTCGACAGGTCGGTGACGTCGCCCATGGTCAGCGACTCGGTCTCGGCGACGATGTCGTCCTTGATCCGGTTCCACACCGAGCGCGGGACGTAGGAACGCGACGCCGCCGAGCACTTCTGCCCCTGGTACTCGAACGCGCCGCGCACCATCGCGGTCTTCAGCACCGCCGGGTCCGCCGACGGGTGCGCGAGGATGAAGTCCTTGCCGCCGGTCTCGCCGACCAGCCGCGGATAGGTCTTGTACGCCGAGATGTTCGTGCCGACCGTCCCCCACAGCGACTGGAACGTCTTGGTGGACCCGGTGAAATGGATCCCGGCCAGGTCCGGATGCGTGAGTGCGGCCTTGCTGACCTCGATGCCGTCGCCGGTGACCAGGTTGATCACGCCGGCCGGCAGGCCCGCGGCCTCGAACAGCCGCATCGTCCAGTGCGCCGCGAACTGCTGCGTCGGCGACGGCTTCCAGACCACGGTGTTGCCCATCAGCGCGGGCGCGGTCGGAAGGTTGCCGGCGATCGCGGTGAAGTTGAACGGGGTGATCGCGTACACGAAGCCCTCGAGCGGCCGGTAGTCCACCCGGTTCCAGACGCCCGGCGACGAGATCGGCTGGTCGCTGACGATCTGCCGCGCGAACGCCACGTTGAACCGGAGGAAGTCGATCAGCTCGCACGCGGCGTCGATCTCGGCCTGCTGGACGGTTTTGGACTGGCCGAGCATGGTGGCCGCGTTCAGCGTGTCGCGCCACGGGCCGGACAGCAGGTCGGCCGCCTTCAGGAAGATCGCCGCGCGGTCGTCGAACGACAGCGAGCGCCACGCCGGAGCGGCCGCCAGCGCCGCGTCCACGGCCGCCCGGCCGTCCGCCTCGGTGGCGTTGCCGAGGGTGCCGAGCACGGCAGCGTGCCGGTGCGGCTGCACGACCTCGATCGGCGCGCCGCCGCCGAGCTTCTGCTCGCCGCCGATCGTGCAGGTCAGGTCGATCGCCCCGGCCGCGGTGAAGTCCTTGAGCTTCGCCTCCAGGCTCGCTCGCTCGGCCGACCCGGGCGCGTAGCCCTTGACCGGCTCGTTGGCGGGCGTCGGTACGGCGGTCACGGCATCCATGCTGCGGCACTCCTCGATCAGGTGGTGGATCGTACTGGGCACGCCGGGTTCGGGTGGTCCGGCGTGACACCAGCATGGTGCCACGCCAGCACCGTCAACCACGAACGCGCCTGATGTGTCACTTCCGCCACGGCATGTGCTGGAGCGCCCAGGTGTTGCCGTCGGGGTCCGCGAACCAGGCGTAGAAGACCCCGCCCAGGTCCTGCGTCTCGCTGACCTCCACGCCGCGGCCGATCAGCTCCTGCCGGGCGGCCTCCAGGTCCTTCACGACCAGGTGCAGCCCGCGCTGCGAGCCGGGCTGCATCTCCAGCTGCGGCAGCCCGGTCGAGAGCGAGATCGAGCAGTACGAACCGGGCGGCGTGAGCTGCACGATCCGGACGCCGTCGGCCGGGGTGATGTCGACGTCGCAGACGAAACCGGCCTGGTCGGTGTAGAACGCCTTCGCCCGGTCGATGTCCGCGACCGGCATCGGGATCAGCTCGATCAGGTACGCCCCGGGCTGCACGACCGGGTGCGCCGGGTCGACCGGGATCTCGGAGATGTCGGTCGGGATGTCGGTGCGCTCGGCTCTGCCTTCTGGTCGCTCGCTTCGCTCGCTCATGCGGACTTCTTCTTCGCGGTCTTCTTCGCCGGCGCCTTCTTGGCAGCGGCCTTCTTCGCCGGGGCCTTCTTGGCCGCGGCGACCTTCTTGGCGGGCGCCTTCTTCGCCGGAGCCGCCTCCGAACCACCACCGGCCCGCCGGGCCTTGGCAGCCTCGACCGACGCCCGCAGCGCGGCGACCAGGTCGACCACCTCGGCGCCCTCGGTCTCCTCCTCCTCGGACTCCGGCAGCGGCACGCCCTCGGCCTTCGCCTCGACGACCTTCTCCAGCGCGACGCGGTACTCGTCGTGGTACTGGTCCGGGTCGAACTCGCCGCGCAGCGTGTCGATGTACGACGACGCCATCGCCTTCTCCTGGGACCGGATCTCCACGTCCTCGGGCGGCGCCGCGAACCCCTTGTCGCGGATCTCGTCCGGCCAGAGCATCACCTGCAGCACCAGAACGTCGTCGACGGTCCGGAGCAGGCCGAGACTCTCCCGGGACCGCAGCGCGACCTTGACCAGCGCGTACAGCTCGGAGCCCTCGAGCGCGTCCCGGAGCAGCACGTACGGCTTCGCGCCCGGACCGCCGTCGGCGGCCAGGTAGTACGACTTGCCGAGGTACAGCGGGTCGACCTGGTCGGCCGGCACGAACTCCAGCACGTCGATGACCTTCTTGCTGGACAGCGGCAGATCCGCGAAGTCGTCGGAGTCCAGCACGATCATCCGGCCGTCGGGCATCTCGTACCCTTTGCCGATGTCGGAGTACGGCACCTCCTCGCCGTCGATCGAGCAGATCCGCTTGTACTTGATCCGCCCCCCGTCGGCGATGTGCACCTGACGGAACGAGATGTCCTTCTCCTCGGTCGCGGAGAACACCTTGATCGGGATCGTCACCATCCCGAACGAGATGGCCCCCTTCCAGATCGCCTGCATCGCCATCAGCTCCCTATGTGCGCTGTCCGCCGCGCGGCCCCTCCGCCGCGAGCAGATCGGGGATCTCCTGTGTCGCGTACCACATCAGGTCTTCACCCTCGCACGAATCCAGGGCGAACACCGCGTCGTCGTCTCCTGCCTGCGCCGCGTCCCAGAGGTCCACGGCCTTCCCGATCACCGTGGTCGCCTGCGGCGCGTCCAGGTGCACGGACGCCACCGAGCGCCACGGGATCACCACGTGCAGCTCCAGCCGGGCGTCACCGAGCTCCACCGAACCGTCCGCCGGCGGTACGGCGCTGACCTCGGCCGAGATCACCACCCGCCTCCGGCTGGTACCCGGATCCGCCGCCAGCAGTCCGACCGAGGCACGGGCCGCCTGCGCCATCGCGGCGTACTCCAGCTCCTCGTCGTCGCCCTCGGCGTACCACTCCCGCAGCGCGGGCGTCACGGCGTACACGGTGAGCGGCGCCGGGCCGATCTCGCCGGCGTTGCACGCCGCGCTCAGCAGCCGCAGCGTTGACGGAACGTAGACCCTCATGAACCCGCCTTCTTGGACTGTGCGTTCTTCTGTGGGCTGCGAGGCTTCTTCCGGCCCCGGGGGGCCCGGTTCCGGCTGCCCCGCGTGGTGTCCAGCAACTCGTCCAGTGCGTCGGTCACACATTGGGCGAAAACGGCCAGGTCCGGCATGGCGGTGCGGTCCGCGTTCAGACCGTAGTACACCTGGCCGTCGTACGACGTGACGCCGACCGAGAGGCCCTGCCCGGGCATCAGCGGGACCACCGGGTACGACGCGAGCATCGGAGCACCCTGCGCGTACAGCGGGAACTGCGGGCCCGGCACGTTGGTGATCACCACGTCGTCGATCGGGCGGACCGTGGCGGTCGCGACCCGGGCGGCGAGCGCGTGCAGCGTGGTCGGCGCGAACCCGGCGATGCCGACCAGCGAGCGGGCACTGACCGCGCGGCCGGTGTCCTTGTGCACCTTGGTCTGGTACGAGATCTGGTGCAGCCGCATGACCGGCGAGTTCTCCCCGACCGGGAGGTTCACCGCGGAGGCGATCACCCGGGAGCCGAGCGAGGTCGGCTCCTCGTCCTCGTCGTCGCGGATGCTGACCGGAACCACCGCCCGGACGCTCCGGGTCGGCCCGACGCCTTCGCCGCGGGTCATCATCCAGGACCTGAACGCGCCCGCGACCACGGCCAGGACCACGTCGTTGACCGTGCCGCCGTGCGCCGCGCGGATGGTCCGGTAGTCCTCGAGGTCGGTCTGCACCGTGGTGAACCGGCGCTGGCCGGACGTCTTCACGTGCAGCGAGCTCTCCTGGGCGTGCCGCTGCGCGACCAGCGATCCGACGACGCCGCCGAGCACCTCGCGGACCGACGTGGCGCCGGTCAGGCCGGCGAGCTCGGCGCGGGCCAGCTCCAGCACGGCGGTCGGGGTCCGGGTGGCGTCGGCGAACACCCCGGCGAGCAGCTCCAGCGCGGACGGCGGGTGCTCCGGCTGCCAGGTGTCGGTGGGTGTCTCGTTCGGCTGGGCGGTGGCGTCCAGGACGACCTGGCCGATGTCGACCGTGCTGTTGCCGTCGACAAGCGCTTGATGGGACTTCGCGATGATCGCGAACCGGTCGCCCTGCAGGCCCTCGACCAGGTACATCTCCCACAGCGGCCGGGCCCGGTCCAGGCGCCGGGACATGATCCGGGCGACCAGCTCCAGCAGCTGCGCGTGCGTCCCCGGCCGGGGCAGCGCCGAGCGCCGGACGTGGAACGTGATGTCGAACTCCTCGTCGTCCACCCAGACCGGCCCGGCGAACCGCCCGGGGATCTGCTGGACGCGCTGCCGGTACCGCGGCACGTAGGCGATCCGGTCCCGGATCAGCGCCACCAGGCTCTCGTAGTCGAACCCCTCGTCGCCGTGCACGGGGGGCTCGAAGATGTCGACCGTCCCGACGTGCATCGGGGTGGCCGGTGACTCGGCCTTGAGAAAGGTGAGGTCGAGCGACGTCAGCCGGTCCGGCATCTCGGTCACCTTTCTGTCTGCCTGATTACTGTCTTGTCACCCTAGCGGCCGGTACGGACAGTGGGCTGCGACACTGGCCGTACGGGAACACTGAGCTATTCGTGTTCGTCAGGCAAGAGGGTGTGTCCCGCGCCCTGAGAACAACCTCGTGAAAGGCTCCTGGTCCGATGCGTTCGACGCTCACCCGCGGTGCTGCCACCGCGCTTCTGCCCACCCTCGGCATGCTGGTGCTGGCCGGCTGCGGCGGAGGTAACAGCACCAGCGGCGGCAACACCCCGTCGCCGAGCGCCTCCGGTACGCCGACCTCCAGCCTCCCGGCGAACACGCCGACCCCGGGCGCGCCGAACACCGGCTCCCCGTCCACTCAGCAGGCCGACGTAACGATCGACGTCACCGTTGCCAACGGCAAGGTGAACCCGTCCGGCGCGACCATCAACGTGAAGGCCGGCCAGACCGTCCTCGTCAGCGCGACCAGCGACGCCGCCGAGGAGCTGCACATCCACGGGTACGACAAGATGCTCGAGCTCACCCCGGGCAAGACCGCGTCGGTGAAGTTCACCGCGAACATGAAGGGCACCTTCGAGGTCGAGACCCACAAGAGCGGCAAACTGGTCGCCAAACTCGTCGTTTCGTGATGCTTCCGCTGCACGGGATCGGCGGGCGGCAGGATCTGCCGATCCCCTTCGGGATGGCGGTCGCCGGTGCGGCGGTCGCGGTCGCGGTGTCGTTCGTCGTCCTGGGCCTCGCCTGGCGGAGTCCGAAGTACCGCGGGAACGCGTCCGGGAAGCCGTTGCCCGCCGCAATCACCCGGACCGTCGACGCCGGCTGGTTCCGCTGGGTCGTGCGGCTGGTCGGGCTGGCGATCTTCCTGTACGCGATGGTGTCGCTGATCTTCGGCGTGGACCGGCTGACGAACCCGATCTTCGGCTTCATCTACATCCTGGTCTGGGTCGGGCTGGTCCCGATCTCGATCCTGCTCGGCCCGGTCTGGCGGACGCTGAACCCGCTGCGTACCGTCCACCTGCTGCTGTCCAAGCTGCTCCGCCAGCCGCCGTCGAAGGGGCTGCTGGAGCTGCCGCGCTGGGCGGGCCTGTGGCCGGCCGCGCTCGGCATCTTCGCGTTCACCTGGCTCGAGCTGGTCGCCCCGGACCGCGCCACGATCCCGGTGCTGCAGGCCTGGATCGCGCTGTACGTCGTGATCACGATGTTCGGGGCGATCCTGTTCGGCGACCGGTGGTTCGCGCAGGGCGACCCGTTCGAGGTGTACGCGTCGTTGATGGCGCGGCTGTCACCGTGGGGCCGCCGTACCGACGGTGCGCTCGTGGTCCGGCGCCCGCTGGAGAACCTCGACGGGCTGAAGCCGCAGCCCGGGCTGGTCGGGATGGTCGCCGCGCTGCTCGGCTCCACGGCGTACGACGGATTCTCGAACTCGTCCACCTGGATCGGCTGGGCGCAGAACCAGAACATCTCGATGACCTGGCTCGGCACCGGCGCGCTGATCATCTTCATCCTGGTCGTGCTGGCCACGTACTCCGGCGCGACGGTCCTCGCGGGCCGCCTCTCGGACAGCTCCCGTACGGCGCTACCGGGCCTGTTCGCGCACTCCGTCGTACCGATCGCCTTCGGGTACGTCGTGGCCCACTACCTGACGCTGTTCATCCTGGAGGGCCAGCGGACGCTGATCTACCTGAGCGACCCGCTGAGCAACGGGGCCAACATCTTCGGCACCGGCCTGCTCGCGGTGGACACCGGCATCACCAACCACAGCACGCTGATCGCCGTCATCCAGGTCGCCGCCGTCGTCTGCGGCCACCTGCTCGGCGTCGTCTCCGCCCACGACCGCGCGGTCGCGCTCTTCCCGCGCGCCAGGGCGCTCGCCGGCCAGCTCCCGCTGCTGGTCGTGATGGTGGGTTACACCTGCGCGGGCTTGCTGCTGCTCTTCTCCTCCTGAGGGAGCCCGCGGCTGGTGATCACCAGCAGGACGAAGGCGATCATGCCGACGATCAGGTGCGAGTTGCCGGGGATGGCCTGCCAGAAGGTCCAGCTCAGTTCGCGGTCGTCGCGGTACGGGACCCACCAGATCGAGCGCAGCACGAACAGGCCGTAGAACAGCACGCCGGTGACCGCCGCCGGGTTCAGGCCCCAGACACGGTTCACGCCGCGGATCAGGCTGACGCCGAGCGGGATGATCCACACCCAGTGGTGGCTCCACGAGATCGGGGACGCGTACAGGACCGCGAGCGCCATCACCGAGATCGCGGTCACCCGCTCGTCCGCGAGCCAGTACTTCCGGGCCAGCCACAGCACCACCAGCCCGAACACGGCCGACAGCACGAACCAGGTCGGCTGCACCCAGCTCGCCTGGTTGCCGATCCGGTGCAGGAAGCCGTTGAACGACTGGTTGCCGGTGTACGCGATCCCGCCGACCCGGTTCGCGTCCAGGATCACCTTGGTCCAGTAGTGCCAGGACTGGTGGGGCACGATCGCGAACCCGACCGCCATCGTCGCCAGCAGCCCGAACACCGCGTTCCGCAGCGCCCGCCACTGCTTCGTCACCACGAGCAGCGCCAGGAACGGCAGCGGGGTGAGCTTGACGCCGATCGTCACCCCGACCCAGAACCCACGCAGCCGGGCGTCCTTCGGGCGCACCAGGTCCAGCAGGATCATTGCGGTCAGCAACAGGTTGATCTGGCCGAACTGGATCGTCTGCCAGACCGGCTCGAGCAGCAGCGACAGGGCCGTCAGCGCGACCAGTACCGCGGTCCGCTTCCGCTGCGTCACGAACGACCAGAACGTCTTGGTCAGGCTGATCCGCCACAGCGCGGTGATGCACAGCACCGAGAGCGTCGTCCAGGCGACCAGCGCGACGCCCCACGGTACGGCGGCCAGCGGGACCATCACGATCGCCGAGAACGGCGGGTACGTGAACGGGAGGTTCGACCCGCCGGGCAGTTTCGCGTCGTACAGCGAGCCGCCGTGCAGCAGCACCGAGCCGCCCATCCGGTAGACGCGCAGGTCGATCATCCCGCCGTACAGGTGCATGATCCAGGCGCCGAGCGCGACGAGCGCGGCGCAGGCGGCGACCGCGACGACGATGCCGCGGCGGCCGGCGGGGCGGGTCGGGGAGGAGGCAGGGGTGGTCACGGTCACGTCAGGTCGGCTCCGAACAGGTCTTCCAGCGCTCGCCGGGTCTCGTCGTACTCGGTGTGAAGAATCGCGGTCATCCCGACCGCCCGGGCGCCGTCGACGTTCAGCTGCAGGTCGTCGACGAACACACACTCGGAAGGCTCCAGGTCCAGCCGGCCAGCGGCCAGCCGGAAGATCTCCGGTTCGGGCTTGCGCAGCCCGACCTCGCCGGAGATCACGATGTCGTCGAACATCCCGTCCCAGGTGTCGCGCGGGTAGGTGTTGCCCCAGGAGTTCGACAGCAGCGCGGTCCGGATCCCGCGCTGGTGCACCCGGCGGACCAGCGCGGCCATCGCGGGCTGGTGCTCGAAGTGCGCGAACATCCGCTCGATCAGCCCCTCGGAGGGCACCGGCGTACCGTCGCGGCGGACCAGCAGCGAGGCGAGCTTGCGCTCGAAGTCGGGAACCGCGATCTGGCCGCGCTCCAGCGCGTGCACCGGGTTCAGCTCGGCGGTCACGTTCTCGGACGGCAGCCATTTCATGACCGCCTCGAGGTACGAGTCGAAGTCGAAGTCGTCCAGCTCCGCCCAGCGGCGCAGCGCCGGCTCGAGCCCGGAGGTGAGGACGCCGCCCCAGTCCACCAGCAGACCACGCACCTCGACCATGGCGGCCAGCCTACTCAGGCCGTCGGCTCGCTCACCCTCCCGACCCTCGATCTCACGCGGTGTGGTCAGTGGGTGTATTCGATGCTGACATCGCCCGAGGAGGTCCGCGCGGTGATCGTCCGGGTGGCACCCGGGTCGCTCTTCACGTTCGCCGACCGGTCGCCGGAGGACGTGTCGGTCTCGAGCTTGTACGCCGTGTCGCCGGGCGGCAGCTCGATCGACACGTCGCCCGAACTCGCCTTCGCGTCGATCGACTGCGGCACCGCGGCGAACCCGAGCGTCATGCTGCCCGAACTGCTGTGCGCCGACACCGCCGTCGAGGCCAGCCCGTCCGCGTCCAGGCTGCCGGAGCTCGAACGCAGGTCGAGCGGACCGGTGACGTCGTGCACCTCGATACCGCCCGAGCTGGTCTTGAGGTCCGCGCCGGCCTCGAGCCCGGACACCGTGACGTGGCCGCTGCTGCCGTCCAGGTTCAGCTTCACGTTCCGCGGGACGGTCAGCACGTAGCTCGTCTTGCAGCCGAACGAGAGGAACCCGCAGCCGCCGCTGTCCAGCTCGAGCCGGCCCGCGTTCGCGTCGTAGCTGTCCTTCGGGTCCGAGCCGAACACGTTCCGCTCGAACTGCCGCTCGACCTTGACCTCGGTGCCGTCGCCGGGCCGGACCTCGACGTTCGCGGACGCGCTCTTCACGGTCAGCTCGGTGCCCTGCACTGGGTAGCTGCTCTGACCGGTCTTCGTGCCGTCGGTCAGGCCGGTGAGTGCCCAGTACGTGCCGCCGAGGATCAGGGCGACCGAGATCGCGATCCCGTACCGCCGCTCGGTACTCATCGTGCCCCGTGGACGGCTCTGGACGTCAGACATACCTCAACCCTGTCAGGTCGCGGCCCTGCTGTGGGTCGGGATCTCCCCCGGATCGACCCTGAGCTTCAGGCCGGCACTGTGTGGAACGCCTCCGCGACCTCGGCGGCCAGTTGCTGGAACGCCTTGCGGAGCTTGCTCGAATTCGCCGCCTCGGCCAGGCTGCGCCCGTGCACGATCGCGGCGTCCGTCGCGTTCAGGTCGTACGGCAGGAGGACCGCGCGATCGATCCCGGCGTACTGCCGCAGGGCGTCCATCGCGGCGTCGCCCGGTGAGCCGCCGAGCGCGCCGGAGCGGAGCCGGTTGACCACCACGCGGACGCCGACCGACGGTACGACGGCGCGCACCTCGTGGACGGCCCGGATCAGCCGGGTCAGGCCGACCGGGTCCGCCGTACCGACGACGATCACCTCGTCGGCCTCCTCGAGCGTCGACACGGTCGCGCCGTTGCGGCGCGGGGCCAGCGAGTCGAACGAGATCTCCTCGTCGGTCTCGATACAGAAGCCGGCGTCGACCACGGTCAGCGGCGCCAGGGTCCGCGCCGTCGCCCAGATCGACTCGACCGCCGCGGGCCGCAGCTCGGTCCAGCGGTCGGCGCGGCTGAGGCCGGACAGCACCAGGAGGTGCGGATTCAGCTCGCGGGTGTGCCGGGCCAGCATCACCGTGTCGAGCGAGCCGTTCGACGCCGAGCGGGCGGCGGCGGCCAGGCCGGAGGTCTCGTCGAGCATGCCGAGCATCTGCGCCACGGTCCCGCCGTACACATCCGCGTCCGCAAGCAGCGTCGGCACGCCACGCAGCGACAGCTCGGTGGCCAGGTTGACGGCGACCGTCGTACGGCCGGGAGCGCCGGTCGGGCCCCACACCGCGATCACCCGGCCGGTGCCCTGCGGGAACGCCGGGGGCCGGGGATTCGCCGCGTCCTCCGGGGTGAGCGGCACGAACCCGCCCGCGAAGTGCGAACGGGCGACCGGCGGGCCGGACTCCACCGCGTCCGCCACCGCGCGACCGAGGTCCGCCGGGCTGACGTCGGCAGGCAGGATCCGCTCGATCCCCATCCGGGCCAGCCGGTCCTCGGCACCGAACGGCGCACCGGTTTCCAGCGGATCGACCAGGGCCAGCACGACGATGCCCCGCGAGTGCAGCGCCGCGACCGCGTCCGACGACAGCCGGGCCATCGCGTCCGCGACCAGCACCGCACGCGCCTGCCCGCTGGCGGCCGCGGCCATCACGTCGGCGATGTCCACACAGCGCCGGACGACCCGGATCCCCGGCGCGTGCTCGGTCCGCCGTACGACATCGGCCTCCCACGCGGCACCCGTGACGGCCAGCAGCACCGGTATCGACATCAGCCGGCCTTCCGGACCAGGGTCGGCTCACCGGCGCCGATCGCGGCCAGCGACGACCCCATCCGGCTCAGGTCGGCCGACGCCAGGTCGATCGTCACCTGCCGTCGCGCCGAACCGCCGGCCACCCCCTTCACCGAGTCGACCTGCAGCACCCGGACCCCGGTCCACAGCTGGGACGCCGGGCGGCCTTCCTCCTTGGGCACCACCCAGACGTCGACGACGTCACCGACCGCGAGGTCCGGCGGCAGGTGGCCGGTCGCGACCGACAGCGGCAGCTCGGTACGGTCCCGGTCGGACTTCGGCACCGCGGCGTCCTTCGGGACGAACTCGCCCTGGCCGACCGCGCGGCCGACGACCAGGCCCTTCAGGTCCGCGTCGGCCGACAGGTACCGCCCCGAGTCGTTGCTGCTGGTAAAGCGCACCCGGACCGTGGTCAGGTCGTCGTCGGTCAGCGGGCTGCCCACGCGCAGCTCGTGCTTGGCCGCCCAGACCGTGGTCGTGTCGTCCGCCGACGACAGCAGCTTGGCACCGGCCAACGCGGTCACCGCGACGAGCAGGACGCCGAGCACCAGGCGGCCGTCCTTCCATCGCGCCTTGCGGTTGCGTTGCGCCGGAGCAGCCGGTGCCCCGAACCCGCTGCGCACCTGTGTGTCGACCACGTCGTCTCCCCAGTCCATGGATCGCCTGTCGGCGGACATTCTGCCTGGTCGCCGAGCCGGCCGTGAACGGTCATCCACAGGCTGTCATGGCCTGGGGACAAACTCGGCCATCCACTCGCCAACCGTGGCAAACTGAAGGAACCAGCCACTATGTGAAGGAGTACGACGATGCCGGGTCCCCGTTTCCTCCAGCTTGCCGACGTCGCCGAGGTCCTGAACATCTCCGCCAACCAGGTGTATGCGCTGGTCCGGCGCGGCGACATCCCCGCCGTGAAGATCGGCGGCCGCGGTCAGTGGCGGGTGGAGGCCGCGGAGCTGGAGAAGTACATCGAGCGCCTCTACACCGAGACCAAGCAGTTCATCGACACCCATCCCTTCGGCGAAGAAGCAGACGCCTCCGAAGACGCCCACCTGTAGCCCTCGCCTAAGACCCGGCGGGCTGGCGCCGGGTGCCTCGGAATGGGCGCACGTGTGCGGAGCGGCTCCCGCCTGCGCAGACCTTCTCCGGTCAGCGGCGGCGAAGGGCGCGGAGGGCGTGGGTGGGGACCAAACGCACGTTGTAGACCTCGGTACGGCGGCGTGGCGCGTCGAGCGGGTGCTCCGCGATCTCGAGGAAGTCGGCTCCGACCCGGTCGATCGTGCCGGTCACCGGACCGCCGCCTGAGCAGAACAGCGTGACCGGCGACCGATCACGGGCGATCCCCCGCAGCAGATGCGCCAGACCGAGCTTGCCCTCGACGGCACCGACGGCCGGCTCCGCCCACGGGCCCAGCCGGTGTACGGCGACCAGCGCCTCGACCGGGATCAACCACTCCTCGTAGCGCTCGGTCTCGATCAGCAGGCAGTCCTTCCCGACCCGGCTGAGCAGCCCGCGTACCGGATCCGCGTCGTTCACCTCCACGCGGACGACCGTGTCCACCGCGCCGCGCAGGCGATCCAGCACGGTGATCTTCCCGACCTCGGCCCGGATCCGGTCGGCCACTTCGCCGTACAGATCTCCCTCCTGGAGCGCCTCGAACTGCGACTCCAGGTCCGCGAACAACGCATCCCACCGCATGACCGTGAACCTACCGGTCCCGGGTGCCGCCGTTCACCCTGCGCAGCGGAAACCGACGCAGCGTACGTCAAGGACTTGCTAAGGCGTCCCATTACCGGTCTATAGTGGTCAAGCCAAAGCAAACTAAAGCAAACTCATAGGTCAGGGGCGAAGCGGGATGAACGCGATGATCCGGACGCTCAAAGGCACGCTCGCGCTGCTCGCACTGGCCGGGCTGGGCTTGCTGCTGCGCTGGATGACCGCCGGTTCGGTCAGCGGCCTGCGGACGTACGACCTGGACTCGCTGACCGTGCTCGCGGTCGGGACGATCGCCTGGATCGCGTACATCTGGCTCGCGCTGGCCGTCGTACTGACCGTCCTCGAGCAGGTCCCCGGCGTCGTCGGCGCACTCGCGGGCGCGGTCGCCGGCCGCATCACCACGAAAACCGCCCGAGCCCTCCTCCGCTCCGGCCTGGGCGTCGCCGCCGTCACGCCCCTCACCGTCGGCGTAGCCCACGCAGCCCCCACCGACTCGGCCCACGTCCGCCACGCAGCCCAGTCCGACCCGCACTTCACCACCCAACAAACCAACTACCGCACCACCGAGGCAGCCTCCACCCTCAACATCACCGGCACCGAACCCCAGCAACGCACCTACCGCACCACCGAGACCGCCTCCTCCCTCGACGTCGGCGCCACCACACCCCGCGAAGGCACCTACCGCGCCACCGAACAACGCTCGAACCTCGAGATCACCGCCACCCACCAGTCCGACTACCGAGCCACCGAAACCGCCTCCACCCTGGAAATCGGCGGCACCACACCCCAACACCCCACCCAGCCCTCAACCGAGCAAGCCTCAACCCTCGACGCCGGCGCCTCCCAACCCACCGACAACTACCGCACCACCGAACCTCCCTCGAACCTCCAAGTCGGCCCCACCACCCCAGGCCACCACACCCGCGCAGCCACGCCGACCACCCCCGGCAACCCCACAACCC
>NZ_DASRVN010000630.1:0-33722 GCF_035655035.1 Kribbella sp.
CCCCACCCCGGCCAATCTCCCTGCCGAGGTTCGCCCTCCCGCCAGGGGCCTCCCCGCCCAGGCTTACCTCCCCACTGAGGGTCGCCTCCCCGCCGAGGGCGGCCTCCCGTCCGCTTACCTCTCCACCGGGGACCGCCTCCCACCCACTCACCTCCCCACCGAGGACCGCCTCCCCGCCGAGGGCGGCCTCCCGTCCGCTTACCTCTCCACCGGGGACCGCCTCCCGCCCGCTTACCTCCCCGCCGAGGGTCGCCTCCCCGCCGAGGGCGGCCTCCCGTCCACTCCCCTCCCCACCGAGGACCGCCTCCCCGCCCGGGCTTACCTCCCCGCCGAGGGTCGCCTCCCCGCGCGGGGCTATCTCCCCGTCGGGCAGAGGTCGTTCGGCGGGCGGGACCCGTTCCTGCGCGGGTTGGTGGATCTGCTCGCGCACACGAAGTGGCTGCCTGACGTCGTCGCGCTCCCGCCCGGCGGCGGCATGGGTACGACGCTGGCGTCCGAACTCGAGCCGATCCGCGCGATGACCGACGCCGAGATCCGCGCCGGATGCGAGGTAGCGGCGCAGTACAGCTGGATCGACCAGGACCTGCGCTGGCTCGACACGTCCGGCCTGGGCGAGAAGGTGGCGTCGGCGTTGCACGCGGTCTGGTCGCGGTACGTCGCGCCGGACTGGACGCGGCGGCGTACCGCCCTCGAACGCGAGGTGATGTACCGGGCCGGACTGCTCGCGGCATTCGGTTGGCCGGCGGCGCTGGAGGGGATGAGCCGGCGGAGCCGATGGGTCGGGGCGGACAGCATCCAGTTCAGCCAACAGCCTGGGGCGGATCGGCAGATCGGCGACGAGGGGCTGCAGTTCGTCCCGGTGACATTGGCGAGCGGTACGTGGCTGTGCGAGAGCGACACCGGATACGCGCTGGTCTACCCGGCCGGGCGCGCAGCCGTCGAAGCACCCACCGACGGACGAGTCGCGCTCGAACGGCTGATCGGCCGCGGCCGGACCGAACTCCTCGACCGCCTGTCCCACCCTGCAACCGCGACCGAACTGGCCGCCGAACTCGGACTGTCCCTGGGCACCGTCGGCCGCCACCTAAGGATCCTCCGCGACGCCGGCCTGATCGTCGGCCTCCGCGACGGCCACAAGGTGGTCTACCGCCTGACCGTGCGCGGCGCGGACCTGACCGCATATAATGAATGAGTAGCCTCCGACACGTTCCCGTGTGCGGAGGCTTCTTTGTATGACCCTTCTCTACAAGGCCGCCGGCCAGATCCGCGGGGACGAAATCCTCCCCTTGAACCAGCTGCGCGTGCAGTACCCCGACCTGTACGAGCGCGAACTCGGCAAGTACGCCGCCCGCCCGCAGACGCTGACCAACCCGGTGTACCCGCTCGGGTGCTGCTGGGCCGACGTGGTGTTCCTGTCACCGGTACACCCCGCCCCGATCTTCCAAGCCCTGCAGGAATCCGGCCGGATCGGACCGGTCGTCATCGACTACTGGACCCTCGACGCCGACCTCCTGGATCCCGCCAACACCTGCATCCTGCTCAAACGCCACGACCCCGAAATGAAACCCCAACCGCCCGAGGACTTCGTCCCGTACTCCCCCGCCGCGGCCGCCGCCCTCTCCATCCCCACCACCCGTGCCCTGCACCGCCTCCGCACCCTCACCCCCACCGAACCCCTCTATCCCTGGGCCGACATCCCCCACATCCTCCACCACGGCAGCATCCCCCTCACCTGCTTCCGCACCGCGACCGGCGACCCGATAACCGGTTGATCAACCACCCCGGACCGGCCCACGCTCGGAGGTGACCCCCGAGGAGGCCCCGTGCGCAGCGCGATCCTGAACATCACCTTCGACAGCACCGATCCACGACACCTGGCCACCTTCTGGAGCCAGGCCATCCGCCGCCCGCCACCTTCCACGACATGCCAGGCAACCCCTTCTGGAGAGTCGAGGCTGACGGCGTGAATCTCGTCTTCGTGCACGTCCCCGAGCCCAAAACCACCAAGAACCGCCTCCACCTCGACCTGGTCCCCCAAGAAGCCACCCAGGCCGAAGAACTCGCCCGCCTCCAGTCCCTCGGCGCCCACCTCCAGGACGACCGCCGTACCAGAACCCCCGGCGGCTGGCTGATCCTCACCGACCCCGAGAACAACGAGTTCTGCCTCGAGATGGGCGAGTGACCTACCCGCCCACTCGAACGAGGTTCGTCCGTCCCTGAAGCCCGTCGCCCGGAACGACTCATCTTCGTTGCCGTGGCCAACCAGAACCTCGACCGCTGCCTGACCACCTTCGGAAAGGTCGCCCACGCCGTCCAACCCACCTCGTCAACCACCGCCGCTGCTAAACCCTCAGGGCAGGTAGGACCGGCTCAGGGAGGACTCGGGCGCATCGACCCCCAACGTGCGAAACAGCTCCGAGGCCAGCATCCGGTGCCCGTACTCGTTCGGGTGACATCCTTCGGAGATCCAGTACTCCGTCCGCTCCCCCGCCTCGGTCCACACCCGGTGGTGATCCACGAGCACCGCGCCGAACCGGTCGGCCAGCTCGCGGACGACCGCGGCGTACTCGGGCAGGACGGTACGGCGAGGTTCGTCGTACCGCGCCACCTGATTCGGGGTCTGCACTACCAGAACGGCGTCGGACTCCCCGGTAAGTCGCCGAAGAACCTCGGTGTACCCGTCGGCGAACGAGGACAGACCGTCCGTACCGAGGGTCGCGTCGTTGAGCGCGAACATCAGCACGACCACCTCCGGCCGATGCCGGAGCACGCAGTGCTCGAGGTCGCCGGCGAGATCTCCGATACGACGATCGGAGATGCCCGTGTTGACGACGAGGTCGCGGCGGCGCCGGAGCTCCCAGCGCCAGCGTTCGGCGAAGAGCTCGGTGTAGTCGCGCCACCCGTTGGTGTGCCGGGCGCCCTGCGTCACGCTGTCTCCGGTGAAGACCCAGGTCAGCGGCTCGGCCAGTCGCAGCAGCGCATCGGCCGGAAGCGTCGTCATGGGGAGAGATCCTTCGGTTCCAGCGAATGAAACACAGATAGTGCTGTATGAAACGCTAGTCGCACCGTGCAGCCGGGTCAAATGGTCACCCGAGGCGTTGACGCCGGTTCGGCACCAACTTATGGTCGGCCCAGCGCACGAAATCGCTGTTTCATTGAGTGAAAACGCGATCACCCGCCCGCCCGTTCGCGAGGAGTCCGTGATGCCCTTTACCCGCCGCAGTTTTCTCATGGTCGCCGGTTCCGGCACCGTCTCCGCTCTGCTGACCACCCCGGCCACCGCCGCTCGTGGCCGCTGCCGCTCGGCGACTGCACCCGCCGTCGCGGTCACCGGGTCGATCGGCTTCCAGAACCACGACCTGAACCCTACGACCGGCGCGCTCGCCGAGTGGGGCGTCCACGTCGCGTACGCCGCCGACTACGACTACCGCAGCATCGGCATCGACGTCGGCACCAGTCAGGTGAATGCCCTCGCAATGACCGCCTCCCGCGGTCCCCACGGCCTGAACCAGCGCGACTGGTCGATCTACACCAGCGCGGACAACGCCGCCTGGACGAAGGTCACCGACGTACAACTGGTCGACCTCGGCGACCAGGTGTGGTTCATGTTCCCGTCCCAGACTCGCCGGTACCTGAAGGTGCACTGCCACCGCGAGTTCACCGACGTCGCCCGCAGCACCTTCATCCTGAACGACCTGCAGACCGGGCTCACGGCGTACCGGCTGCCGATGCCCGCACTCGTTGCCGGCGGCACCGGTAGCTGGACCACCAGCGTGCCCGTAACCGTCAACAATCCGACGGCGGCGACACTCAGGGACCGCGCCGTTCACGTCACCTACGCCCAGCTCGGCACCACCACACTGGTTGCGGCCGGCAAGTTGCGCGGCGATCTCGCCGACCTGCGGTTCGCCGACGGCCTCGGCAACTACCTGCACGCCTACGCCGACGCCGACGGGGTCTTCGTCCGCATTCCGTCGATCAACGCCGGGCAGCAGCTCACGATCCAGGCGATCACCGGCAACCCGTCCGCACGGGACGTGGTCCATCAGGATGCCGCCGCGCTGCAGGTCGAGTACGGCCAACGGACCCTGCAGCGGCTCGACCATCAGGCCGGCGGCAAGACCTGGGGCAATGACCAGCGGCCGTTGATCCTCGCCTCCGGCGTGGTCGTCTCCACCGGCGGCTGGCACGACAGCAACGGCAAAGGCGGCATCGGCGCGCGGTACTCCTCCGACGGCGGCCGGACGTTCGGCGACGTCACGGACTTCGTCCCCGGCACAGGAGTCGGGACAAACGCGCAATGCGGCTACAGCACCGGCAGCTACCTGGTCGATCCGGTCGACGGCTCACTGCACTTCCTGTTCTACCGCCTCCGTACGGCGGCGGGCTCGAACTGGCTGAACCCCGCGGACAAGGACTGCACCTGCTGGGTCGCCAAGGCGAGCACCTTCGGCGCCGACGGCTCGCCGAACTTCACCAGCGTGCAACAGCTCCTGCCCTACTCCCCCGCCGCCGGCCAGAACGCTGCCTGGTCACTCACCTACGCCAACCCGGTCCGTACGCCGGGCGGCACGTGGATCGTCCCGGTGAGCTATCCGTACACCTCCAACGGCACGTTCGCGGTGACGATCTTCCGCTCGACGGACCGTGGCACCTCCTGGCAACAGGTACCGGTCGAGTTCACCATCCCCGGTGGCGGGTTCGAGGTCGGCGTCAGCGAGACGGCGCTGGCCGTGCGTACCGATGGCTCCGTCCTGCTGCTCGCCCGCGGCCAGGGCAAGGGCCGCTACTACATGATGACCAGCCAGTCGACGGACGACGGCCAGACCTGGTCACCGCTGACCGAGAGCAAGGTGCTGTCCGTCAACACGATGCCCGCGCTGTCCGCGGGACGTCCTGGCGACCTGCAGCTGAACTGGTCCGGCCACAACTCGAAGGGCCAGGCCAGCTACTGGCGGAACAACCTGACCATGGCACACAGCCAGGACGGCGGTGCCAGCTGGAACGGGTATCACGACCTGATCGGCGCAACGTCGCTGTCGGTCCCAGGGATCAACCCGCCCGGGGGTGCCGCCGACAACTACTACATGCGGGTAATGGAGGCCGACTCGGTACGGATCGGCAGCGCGGACCGGCTCTTCGGCTGGAGCACCTGGAACCTCGCCTTCCCCGACGGCGGACCGCAGACGATGTACGTCGAGGACGAGGTGCGGTACCTCCGGGACAGCCACGGCGCCCTGGACACCCTCAACTTCCGCTCGTCGGTCGGCTCGTTGATCGGGCAGGGGTCCGAGCTGGCGCACGACCGCTGGTGGCGAGTCTCCGGGGCGGGGTCGCTCACCCTGACCGACGGCGCCCGGGGCGCGTCCAGCGCGCTCCGCATGCAGGCCCCGGCCGGCTCGACGGTCGGCGCGTCGCGGCTGTTCCCGGCGATCCGGCGCGGCCGGATCCGCTTCCGGGTGCGCTGGGCCGGGGTCGGCTCGCACCTCGAGCTGGCCGTCCAGGAAGGCTTCGGCGGCGAGCCGCAGGCGACCGGCACCGTGCAGGTCCTGCGGATCGCACCCGACGGCTCGCTCCTCGCTCCGAGCGCGGCCCGCGGAGAGTCCACGATCGGCTACTTGGACAACGACGTGAACCCGGCCACCGGCAACCTCGGCGGTTTCGGGTACGAGGGCAACATCGCCCTCGACTACCTTCGCCGCAGCATCGGCGCGTCGTTCAGTACCCCGGCCCAGCTCAGCGAGATCCGGATCGCGGACGCGGACGGCGCGAGCCGGCTGACCGCCGCCGACCTGTCGGTCTGGGTCTCCGGCACCAACAACGGCGACTGGACCCAGCTGACCGACTGGACGATCACCGGATCGGCGGGCAGCTTCACCGCATCCGGGCCGACGGTCAGCACGCGGTACGTGAAGATCGCCCAGACCAAGGCCGACACCGCGTTCACCTTCGTCAACGACAAGCGCGTCATCCTGTCCTTCACCCGCGCGCTGAACCCGTTGCCGGTGCCCACGACGGTGCCGACGAACGTCTACACCACCATCGATCTCGGCGTAGACCTCCCGGCCGGCACGGTCACGGTCACCGTCGACGGACAGGACCGCGGTACCGTGCCGGTCTTCGCGCCGGCCGAGGTCGTGACCCACCTCCTGATGCTCGGCGCATCGGGGTCCGCCGCCGTCGACACCGCGCTCGACGAACTGATCGTCCAGGACACCGCCGCCGGCCTGCCGGCGCTGACCTCGGTCGGCGCCGCGACCAACCTGTAGCCGCCGACGACGGGCCGGATCGCACGCCGCGGTCCGGCCCGGTTCCGCTCAGCCCGCGAGCTTCTTGCCGAGCCCCGCCGCGGCCTTGCGGAGCCGGCGGGCCACAGCCGGCACGTCCTCCGGTTCGAACCGGCTGATCGGTGCGCTCAGGCTCAGCCCCGCCGGAAACGTCAGCCGCGGGATCGCCACCGCCAGGCAGCGACCCTCGTCCTGGTTCTCCTGGTCGTCCAGCGCGTAGCCCTGTTCGCGGACCTTCCCGAGCTCGGCGAAGTACTCGTCCTGGTCGAGGATGGTCGCCGCGGTGAACCGGGGCATGCCGACGGCGTTCAGGATCGCCCGCACCCGGTCTTCCGGAAGCCCCGCGCAGATCGCCTTGCCGAGCGCGGTCGCGTGCACGTAGCCGCGCTCGCCGACACGGGCCGCCAGCCGCATCGAGTGCGGGCTCTCGATGACCATCCGGTGCACGATCATCGTCCCGTCGAGCAGGCCGAGGTTGGCGGTCTCGCCGGTGGCGTCGCGCACCTGCTCGAGGACCGGACGCGCGAGCTCGACGAGCCGCTCGATGCCGCGGGTGTGCTGCGGCCGGAACGCCGGACCGAGCCGGTACGTCGAGGAGTCCGCGTCGCGCTCCGCGTAGTGCCGCGCCTCGAGCGCGCTCAGGTACCGGAACGCCGAGCTCTTCGGCAGCGAGGTGGCCGCCGCCACCTCGGTCAGGCTCACGCCGCCGTCGGAGTTGGCGAGTGCGTCCAGGATGTCGCAGACCCGGTCCACGCTCCGGATCGGATACGCCGAAGCGGACTCGGTGGTGGCTGCCATCGCGGTCAAACCCTTTCTTCGGATGCATTCATCGTAGGTCCTGGGACCGCGCCGACCCGGCAGCGGAAGACCCGCCCGGCCAACGGTTCCGCCGCGGACCGCGCGGCGTCGAAGCCCTCCTGAGCCGTGGTCACCAGCAGTTCGCCGCCGGCCGGACCGCCGATCGCGACCGCGGTGGTCTGCGCGGTCGGCATCGCGACCCGGGACACGATCCGCCCGTTCCTGATCGCCAGCACCGCGGCACCGCCGTACAGCGCGAGCCAGACCAGGCCGGACGGATCGATCGCCAGACCGTCCGGCATGCCTTGCGCTGCGGGGATCCTCAGGTACTCCGACGAACCGGTCAGCTCGAAATCGTCGGTGAACTCGTGCCGCCAGACGACACCGGTCCGGCTGTCGGCGTGCAGCAATGTCCGCTGGTCCAGCCACCCCAGACCGTTGGACAGCGCGAATCCGGACGCCGGGGCCGAGATCGTACCGTCGACGCCGACACGGATCAGGTCTCCCGCGGCGGCGGCCCCGGCCGGCGGTACCGAACCGGTCCAGACGGAGCCGTCCGGGCCGATGCAGCCGTCGTTCAGCAGCCAGCCGTCCGGCACCGGCAGCTCGACCCAGGGCTCGAGCCGTACGTCGCCGTCCGCAACCGTCAGCCGGAGCAGCCGGGTCTCGTCCGCGAGCACGAGACGGTCCCGACCGAGCGGAGCGACGAAGGAGGCACGGCGTCCGGTCCGGAGGACCAGCTGAGCGGCCGCGCCGGGCGGCATCCGGTAGACGGCGCCGACCACGACGTCCAGCCACCACCACGCCGCACCGTCCCAGCGCGGACTCTCCCCCAGCAGGCAGCGAGGCCCGGCAACGGGTACCGGCGAGGGCGGCGTACGCAATCGATCTCCTGCTCATGGTGTTCCACTCAGCGGATCATTGATTTTGAATAGTGAGCCACCGCGCGCTCCCGGTCAACTCCGCGAGTCAGTTCGGACGGACCGTTGACCGGTCCGCGAACGAGCGGTTAGCGTTCGAGCCACCAGAACGGCGATTTCAATCACCGGAACATACCCGATGGTGACGACGAAGCGAGGACGCATCCGATGATCGACAGCTGGCCCACCTCCGCCCGCCTGTGGGACCGGGCCAAAGGATCGTTGCCCGGCGGCGTCTCGACCGGCATGCGCGCCTCGATGCGGCCGCACCCGTTGTTCTTCCGCGGCGGCCGGGGTCCGGTCCTGACCGATGTCGACGGCAACGACTATCTCGATCACGTGCTCGGCTGGGGCCCGGTCATCCTCGGCCACGGCCACCCGGGACTGACCGAGGCCGTCACCCGGCGGCTGCCGTACGGCGCGACCTTCGGCGCCGGGCACGAGCTCGAGTTCCTGGCCGCCGAGGCCGTGCTCGAGGCCGTCCCCGGGGCGGAACGCGTGCTGTGGTCGAACACCGGCTCCGAGGCGGACCAGATCGCGCTCCGGCTGGCCCGCGCCGCGACCGGGCGGAACAGGTTCGTCAAGATGACCGGCCACTACCACGGCTGGTCCGACGCGTTCCTGCTCGGCTACCGGCCGGACGCCGAGGGCCGGCTGGATCAGACCGGCACCCACGGACAGAGCCCGGCCGCGTTGTCCGATGTCAGCCTGGCCCCGTGGGGCGACCTGGAGGCGGTCAGCTCCGTCCTCCGGGATCCGGCTCAGGACATCGCGGCCGTGTTCGTCGAGCCGGTGCTGTGCAACTCGGGCGTGATCGCCCCGCCTGACGGCTACCTCGCGGGTCTCCGGTCGCTGTGCGACGAGACCGGGACCCTGCTGGTCTTCGACGAGGTGATCACCGGCTTCCGCATCGCGCTCGGCGGCGCGGTCGAGCTGTACGGCGTACAACCTGATCTGGTGGTGCTCGCCAAGGCGCTGGCCGGCGGTTATCCGGTCGCAGCCGTCATCGGGCGCGACGCCGTACTCGGACAGTCCACCCGCGGTGTCGTGCACGCCGGGACCTACAACGGCAACCCGGTGGTGCTCGCCGCCGTGAAGGCGACGGTCGAGGCACTCGCCGAGCCCGGCGTCTACCCGGCGTTCGAGGCCAACGGCCGGCGGCTCGCGGACGGGATGCGGGCCGCCCTCGACCGGCACGGGGTACCGGCCGCGATCAACCAGGTCGGCCCGGTCGTCCAGGTGCTTCCCGGGATGGACCGGTGCGACACCTTCACCCAGTTCCTCGCCGGGGATCAGCGGTGGTACGACGTACTGACCGTCGAGCTGTTGCGCCGCGGTGTGTTCGCGCTCCCGGGCGGCCGGTGGTACCTGTCCGCCGCGCACACCGCGGCCCACGTCGACACCACGGTCGAGGCCTTCGGTGCGGCGGTGGCGGCGACCGTCGAGACGGACGGGCTGCCGCGTGGCGCCTTGCAGGGCGGAGGTGTCGCCGGATGATCCGCCTGGCCGTGACCGGGCTGTTGCACGAGGCAAACACCTTCTCGTCGCAGCTGGCCGACCTGACCGCGTACCTCGACGGCGGAGTGCACGCGGGCGCCGACCTGATTGAGCACTACCGCGACTCACAGGCGGTCCCGGGAGGCTTTCTCGAACCGGCCGATCCCGACGTCGAACTCCTGCCCCTCCCGGTCGCCTACGTGACGCCGCGCGGTCCGGTCTCGGCCGAGGCGTTCGACGTACTCGTCGGCCGGATCTGCGACGAGCTCGCCGCGGCCGGCCCTGTAGACGGGGTACTGCTGGTCCTGCACGGCGCCGCGGTGGCCGAGGGCCGGCCGGCCGCCGACGCGGAGATCGCCGAACGGGTCCGCGAGGTCGTCGGGCCGGAAGCAGTCATCGGTACGACGCTGGACATGCACGCGAACGTGGACCAGCGGCTCGTGGACGCGGTCGACGTGATGACGGCGTACCAGACGAACCCGCACGTCGACGCACGGGAGAAGGCGGTCAAGTGCCGTCGGCTCGTCCTCGATGTGATCCGCTCGGGCAGGCGGCCGGCGCTGGTGGTCGAGCAACTGCCGCTGGTCGTGACGATCGTCCGGCAGGACACCGGCGAACACCCGATGGCCGGTCTGTTGGCAAAGGCCCGCGAACTCGAGACCGAAGCGGACCTGCTGGACCTCAGCCTGCTGGAGGGCTTTCCGTACGCCGACACGCCACAAATGGGGATGTCGGTGATCGCGATGCACGCCGACCGGGACCGCGCCGCGAACGCCGCGCGCCGTCTGGCGGAGGTGGTCTGGTCGGAGCGGAAAGCCCTGCAGGGCAACGGGATCGGGGTCGCGGAGGCCATGACCGTGATCGCGGAGCACCACGGCGACCGGCCGCTGCTGGTCCTCGACGTCGGGGACAACATCGGCGCCGGCGGTCCGGGCGACTCGACGATCATGCTGGCCGAGGCCCTGCGTCGTCGCGTCGCCGGCGCCGGGACCACCCTCGACGATCCGGATGCCGTACGGCGCCTCGCGGACGTCGAGCCCGGCGACCGGGTGGACGTCCTGGCCGGTGGCCGCTCCGCGGAACAGGACGGCATGCCGGTCCGGCTGACCGGCGTCCTGGTCGGGCGGCATCGCGGCACCTACGAAGAGGAGCAGGTCGCGCACGGCGGGTTCCGGTTCTTCGACGCCGGGGAGATGCTCGGCATCCGAACCGACGAAGGAGTCCTGGTGGTGCTCACCTCGAAGGTGATCCAGCCGGTCTCCCCCGCCCAGTACCGGGCCGTCGGCATCGACCCCGATCGGCTCCGGGCGCACATCGCCAAGGGCGTCAACGGCCCGCGGGCCGGCTATGCCCGGATCTGCGCGCCCGAGGTCGTCGTGGTCGACTCGCCCGGCGTCACCCGCAACTCGGTCACCGAACTGACGTACCGGCATCGCCGGATCCCCATGTACCCCTACGAGAGCAGTACGACGTACTCGAGCTGAAGGATCGGTCACAGCCATGCCACGCACCGCCGTCATCGACGCCGCGACGCCTCGGTCGCACCTGCCGTTCTCCCCCGCCGTCCGGGCGGGCGACCTGGTCTTCGTCTCCGGCCAGGCCTCCGTCGACGAGACCGGACAGATCGTCACCGACACGTTCGCCGGTGAACTCGCTCGCTCGATGGCCAACGTCGAGCGGATCCTCGCCGCCGCCGGCGGTTCGCTGGACGACGTGGTCCAGGTCCGCTGCTACCTCGGCCGCTGGGCGGACCGCGACGAGTTCAACCGGCTCTACCCGCAGTACTTCGCGACGCCGTACCCGGCCCGCACCACGACCGCCGGTGGTATCGGCGACCTCAAGTTCGAGGTCGACGTCGTCGCCCACCTCCCGATCGAAGGAGCGGACCGATGAACGAACTGCCCGCCGGTGTGGTCACTCCGCTGGTCACGTTCCTCGACGAGTCCGGCACCCGGCCGCACGCCGGCCACCTGAAGATCCTCGTCGACACGCAGGTCGCCGCCGGAGTCCACGGGTTGCTGGCGATCGGATCCACCGGGGAGCTCGGCAGCCTGAGTGCCGACGGCCGCCGTGCGACGGTGCGGGTCGTCGTGGACGCAGCGGCCGGCCGGGTCCCGGTCTGGGCCGGTGCCGGCGGGCTCGGAACGCTGGACACCGTGCAGGCCGCCCGGGACTGCGTCGACGCCGGAGCCGACGCGGTGCTGGCACTGCAGCCACTGTTCTTCGACTGCAGCGACGACGAACTCTACGAACACTTCGCCGCGATCGCTGGGGCCGTCGACGTCCCGGTGATCGCCTACAACGTCCCGGTCCGGACCCCGCGCGCGCTGTCGCAGCCGTTGCAGGAGCGACTGGTCCGGGACGGCGTCATCGCGGGGATCAAGGACTCGTCGGGTGACCTGGCGGCCGGCCGGTTGCTGTGCCGGGCGTTGGCCGGCACAACGGCAAAGGTGTACTCCGGCGGCGAGCTGACCCTGGACTCGGCGCTCGCGGCCGGCTTCCACGGGATCGTCCCCGGCTTCGCGAACATCCTGCCCGGTCCGGCCGTCGCCCTGTGGGAGCATGCCGGGAGCAACGACAAGGAGAGCCTCGCGGCGCAGGAGAGCTATCTCGAGCTGTTCGGCATCCTGGCCGCCGAGCTGCCCGGCGCCGGGTTCCCGGCACGGGCCATCGGTGCGATCAAGTGCGCCGCCGCGGCCGCGCTCGGCCTGCCGGTGCCGCGAAGTACGCCGCCGCTCACCGCACCGACCGCGGAGTTCGCGGCCGCGGTCGCCGCCGTGGTGCAGCGCGCATGATGCCGTCGTTCCGGCTGGACGGGCGGGTCGTGGTCGTCACCGGTGGCGCCGGACTGTACGGCGCCCACCTGTGCCGGACGGTGGCGGCCGCCGGCGCGTCGGTCGTTCTGACCAGCAGATCGCTCGCCAAGGCGACCAAGGCCGCGGCCGACCTGGCCGGCAGCGGCGACGTACGACCGGCCGAGCTCGATCAGGCGGACCCGGACAGCATCGGCGCCTTCGCGGACCGGATCGAGCGGGACTTCGGGCGGATCGACGTACTGGTCAACAACGCCGTGCACCGGCAGGGCCGTGGGCTCGACGGGATCACGGCGGACGACTGGTCGGCGACCCAGGACGTCAACGGGCGCGGGCTCTTCCTGCTGACCCAGCGGGTCGCCCGGACGATGCGCGAGCACGGCGGCGGATCGATCGTCAACATCGGCTCGATCTACGGCATCACCGGTCCCGACCTACGGCTGTACGCCGGCACGGAGATGTCGATGCCCGCGTACTACGCCTACGACAAGGCGGGCATGATCGGCCTGACCCGCTATCTCGCGTGCGTCCTCGGCCCGGACGGGATCCGGGTCAACTGCCTCGCCCCGGGCGGCCTCGACGACGGGACGGCGCCGGAGTCGTTCCGGAGTGCCTACGCGCAGCGGACACCGTTGCGCCGGCTCGCGTCCGGCGCCGACGTCGCCGGTGCGTTGTTGCTGCTGGCATCGGACGCGGGCGGGTACATCACCGGCGTCACGCTGCCGGTGGACGGCGGCTTCACCGCGCAGTGAGACGTCCGGCCCGACGACCGGATCGCGACGGCAGCGATCCCTTGACATCCCTTCGGCAGTCAACCAAGGTTCAATCTACTGAAACCATCGGTTTCATTCACTGAAACCGTTCCCGAGCGGGAGTGAGGAGGCGGACGTGCCACGGTTCACGACACGGTTGCGATGGGCAACGATAGTCGCGGCGCTGGCGATCGCGGTCGCGGGCTGCAGCGAAGCCGGCGCGCCGGCCGGCGGGTCGGCGGGCGCATCGACAGGCGCCGGACAGGCAGGAACGATCACCTACCAGCTGTACCTGCAGGCGTCGGCGTTCAGTCCGTTCACCGCGCTCACCGGCGGCGACGGGCAGGTCTCGCTGCTGCAGTTCCAGCCGTTGCTCTCGGTCACCGGCGACAAGTACGTGCCCCGGGTCGCCGAGAAGTGGGATGTCAACGCGGACGCCACGCAGTACACGATCCACCTGCGGAAAGCGACCTGGAGCGACGGCAAGCCGATCACCTCCAAGGACGTGAAGTATTCACTGGAAGCCACCGCCGATCCGAAGACCGCCGCGGTCTGGGCCGGCGCGATGACCCCGATCAAGGGCACCAAGGAGTTCCAGACCGGCAAGGCGACGACCATCTCCGGGATCGCGACGCCGGACGACCGGACGGTCGTGATCACGCTGACCGCCCCGCACGCGGGCTTCCTGGCCAACCTGGTGCAGGTCGGCATCGTCCCCGAGCACGTGTACGGCGCGATCGGCCACGACCAGTTCAAGGGCAACGAGGCCTTCCACACCCCGAAGGTCGGCAGCGGACCGTACGTGTTCTCCCGATGGATCAACGACGACACCATCGAGTTCACCGCCAACCCGCACTTCTGGGCACCGGTACCGGCCGCCAAGCTGGTCACGAAGTACCTGACCGGCGACGCCGCGCTCGCGCAGCTGCAGACCGGCGAGGTGGACATCGCCCAACTGCCGGCCGCCGAGGTCGAGCCGCAGAAGACCGACGGGAAGATCACCGTCGCGCAGGGTCCGGGCTCCGGCGAGATGACCCTGCACACCGCGCTGAAGAACGGCAAGCTCGCCGACAAGCGGGTCCGGCAGGCGATCCTGTACGCGATCGACCGGGACTCGATCGTGAAGAAGGTGCTGTCCGGGCAGGCCAAGGTCGCGGACACCGCGCTGTTCGCCCCCGACTGGGCACAGCCCTCGGATCTGGTCCACTACGGGTACGACCCGGCCAAGGCGAAGCAGCTCCTGGCCGCGGCCGGCTGGAAGGCGGACACCGTCGTACGGCTGGACATCAACCCCGGCCAGGCGGACCGGGACGCGGTGATGCAGATCGTCCAGGGCCAGCTCCAGGCGGTCGGCATCAAGGCGCAGATCACGCCGCTGCAGCCGGCCCAGGTCACCGAAGTCGTGAAGAACAACGACTTCGACCTGATGATCACGATGCTGAACCAGGTCCCGCTGATCGAGCCCGCCGCGATCAACGTGCGGCTGCGCTGTGACCAGGTCGCGCCGGCCGGGATCAACATCACCGGGTACTGCAACAAGCAGCTCGACGACCTGCTCGACCGCGGCATGGCGAGCACCGACCAGACCAAGCGCGCGCAGGCGTACCAGCAGGCCAACAAGATCATCAACGACGACGTACCGATCCTGCCGCTGTACGTCCCGACCGCGAACTACGGGCTGAACAAGCGGATCACCGGCTTCGACCCGACCGTCTCCCCCGCCTTGATGCTCACCAGCGCCGAGCAGTGGAAGATCCAGGGCTGATCCACCGTGCTGCGTTACGTCCTCAGCCGGCTGCTGTTCAGCGTCGTGGTCCTGCTGGGCATCAGCGTGCTGCTGTTCGCGCTGGTGCGCAGCGCCCCGGGCGACCCGGTCGACATGTACTTCGACCCGATGTCGTTCCAGGGACCGGACCGGGCGGCGGCCGTCGCCGCCGCCCGCGCCCAGCTCGGCCTCGACAAGCCGCTCCCGATCCAGTTCCTGGTCTGGCTCGGCGAGGCACTGCAGGGCAACCTCGGCCGGTCGCTGGTCAGCGGGCGGCCGGTGTCCGCGGTGATGCTGGAACGCCTGCAGAACAGTTCGTCCCTGATGCTCACCGCACTGCTGATCTCGCTGCTGCTCGGCATCGCCGCCGGGCTGGTCGCCGCGCTGAAGCGGAACACGGTGGCCGACTACGCCCTGTCCGCCGCCAGCCTGGTCGCGCTCTCGATCCCGGTCTTCTTCCTGTCGCTGATCGGCATGTACTTCTTCGGCGTCAAGCTCGGCTGGCTGCCGACGGCGGGCATGAACGAACCCGGTGGCGGGGTCCTCGACGGGCTCCGGCACCTGATCCTGCCCGCGACGATCCTCGGCGTCAGCGGCGCGGCGGCGTACCTGCGCTGGGGGCGCGCGAGCATGCTCGACGTACTCGACCGGGACTTCATGGTGACCGCGCGGTCGAAGGGGCTGTCCACCTCCCGGGTGATCTTGCGGCACGGCGTACACAACGCGCTGATCCCGCTGATCACCGTGGTGTCGATGCAGATCCCGACCCTGTTCAGCGGTGCGGTGGTGGTCGAGCAGATCTTCGCCTGGCCGGGGATGGGGCGGTTCGCCGTCGACTCGATCAGCGCCCGCGACTACCCCGCGATCATGGGGTTCGTGATGTTCGTCGCGGTGCTGGTGGTGCTGTGCAATCTGATCGCGGACGTGCTGTACGCGATCGTCGACCCGCGGATCAGGTTGTAGGAGGAGATCCTCGTCATGACGACCGTTTCGGCCCAGGACGGGCTTGCGGCCCGCAGCTTCAGTCCGCGGGCGCTGGCGTGGCGGCGGTTCCGCGCGCACCGGCTGGCGATGGCCGGCCTCGCCGTACTGCTGCTACTGGTACTTGCGTCGGCGCTCGGACCGCTGCTCTACCGGACGGACCCGAACGCCGTCGACCCGTTGCTGTACCGGCAGCCGCCCGGGTCCGGGCACCCGCTCGGCACCGACTCGGCCGGGCGCGACGTCCTCGCCCGGCTCCTCGCCGGCGGCCGGGTCTCACTCACGATCGGGCTGGTGGCAGCGTCGCTGGCCACCGTCATCGGCGTCGGGCTCGGTGTCACCGCGGGTTACCTGCGTGGCCGGACCGAGGCCGCGTTGTCCCGGATCGCCGAGGTGTTCCAGTCGTTCCCGACGCTGATCGTGATCATCGTGGCCGCCGCGTTCCTCGGACCGAACCTGTGGCTGCTGATCCTCTCGCTCGGGTTCATGCAGTGGACGCAGGCGTTCCGGCTGACCCGCGGCCTGACGCTGTCGTTGCGTGAGCAGGACTCGATCGAGGCGGTCGAGGGCCTCGGCGCGACGCCGTGGCGGATCGTCCGCAAGCACCTCGTACCGGCGGTGCTGCCCCAGGCCGCGGTCTCGTTCACGTTGCTGACCGCAACGGTCATCATGACCGAGGCGGCGCTGTCGTTCCTCGGCCTCGGCGTACCGCCGCCGACCGCGACCTGGGGCGGGATGATCAACGAGGCCCAGCAGTTGCGCATCCTCGGGTCGATGCCGTGGATGTGGGCACCGCCCGGCATCGCGATCGCGCTGACCGTGATGGCGGTCAACTTCGTCGGCGACGGCCTCCGGGACGCGGTGGACCCGCGGGGGTCGCGATGACTACCGAGCCGATCCTGCGGCTGCAGGACATCGTCACCGAGTTCGCGACCCTGTCCGGCCGGGTGCGGGCGGTCAACGGCGTGACGTACGACGTACTCCCCGGGCAGACGCTCGGCGTCGTCGGCGAATCCGGCTCGGGGAAGAGCGTGACGGTCATGTCGGCCCTCGGCCTGCTGCCGCGAACCGCCAGCGTGCACGGGCGGGCGCTGTTCCGCGGCCGCGATCTGCTGGCGCTCAAGGAACGCGAACTGCAGCGCGTCCGGGGCCGCGACATCGGGCTGATCTTCCAGGATCCGATGACCGCGCTGAACCCGGTGATGACGATCGGCGCGCAGATCGACGAGACGCTCAAGCGGCACTCCACCGAGCTCGGCCGGCGGGGCCGCGCGGACCGGATCGTGGAGTTGCTCACCGATGTCGGCATCCCGGCACCTCGGGAGCGCAAGGATCTGTACCCGCACCAGTTCTCCGGGGGCATGCGGCAACGCGCGATGATCGCGATGGCACTGGCGAACCGGCCGTCGCTGCTGATCGCGGACGAGCCGACCACGGCCCTCGACGTGACGGTGCAGGCGCAGATCCTGGACCTGCTGCGCCGGCTGTCCGACGACCACGGCACGGCGCTCGTGCTGATCACCCACGACCTCGGCGTGATCGCCGAGATGGCCGACCGGGTCGTCGTCATGTACGGCGGCCGGGTCGTCGAGTCGAGCAGTGTGGACGACCTCTTCCACGCCTCCCGGCACCCGTACACCAGGGGGCTGTTGCGTTCGATGCCGGGCGCGGACGAGCGCCGTACGTCGCTGACCGCCATTCCGGGAGCGCCGCCCGATCCTCGGCACCTGCCGACGGGCTGTGCGTTCCAGCCGCGGTGTGACCTGACCGCCGGGCGGGACCGTTGCCTGGTGCAACCGGAGCTCACGGTGGTGTCCGCCGGCCACGGGACGGCGTGCCATTTCCACGACGAGTTGACGCAGAGCGAGGAGGTGGCCGGATGACCGGCGTACAGGCCGCTGGGACGGCAACCGGCACCCGATTGCTGACCGTCACGGATCTTGTGCGGCATTTCGAGGTGGGCAAGGGATTCCTGCGCAAGCCGAAGACCGTGCACGCGGTCAACGGCGTGTCCTTCCACGTCGATGCCGGCGAGACGGTCTCCTTGGTGGGCGAGTCCGGGTGCGGCAAGTCCACCGTCGGGCGGACGGTGATGGGCTTCCATCCCCCGACGTCCGGGACGGTGGAGTTCGAGGGCGGGAACATCGGGGCGATGACCCGCCGTGAGCTCCGGCCGGTCCGGCGCCGGATCCAGTACGTCTTCCAGGATCCGTACGCCTCGCTCCCGGCCCGATTGCCGGTCGCGCAGATCCTCACCGAGCCCCTGGAGATCCACGGCATCGGCGATCCGGCCGCGCGCCGGGCGCGGGTCTTCGAGCTGCTCGAGCTGGTCGGCCTGCGCAAGGACGTCGCGTCGCGGTACCCGCATGAGTTCTCGGGTGGTCAGCGGCAACGGATCGGCATCGCCCGGGCGCTCGCCCTGGAGCCGAAGCTGCTGATCCTCGACGAGCCGGTGTCCGCGCTCGACGTGTCGGTGCAGGCGCAGGTCGTCAACCTGCTCGACCGGCTCCGCGGGGACCTCGGGCTCGGGTACGTGTTCATCGCCCACGACCTCGGCGTGGTCCGGCACATCTCGGACCGGATCGCGGTGATGTACCTCGGTACGATCGTGGAAACCGGGCCGGCGGCAACGATCTTCTCCGCGCCGCGGCATCCGTACACCCAGGCGTTGCTGTCCGCCGTACCGGTCCGGGACCCGCGCCTCCGCGACCCGGGCCGCCGTCAGTTGCTGTCCGGCGACCTCCCCTCGCCGACCGCGATGCCGGCCGGCTGTCCGTTCGTGACCCGTTGCCCGCAGGCCCAGGACATCTGCCGCACGGAGCGCCCGCAGTTGCTGCCCGCCGCGTCGGGTGCGCTGTCCGCCTGCCATTTCACCGTGCAGAAGAACGGGTAGTGCACCCGGCACCTGGACCGTCGCTCGGGCAGCGGCCGCTCTCAGCTCCGCTCGCGGGACGGGTGGATCCCGGACCACTACCCGTTCGTCGGTACGTCTTCCCAGCCGCCGCTGCTCGCCGAGCTCCGCAGCGCGTCAGCCACCTCCAGCGCCGCCATACCGTCAGCGAAGCTCGCCACCGGCGCGGTTCGGCGCTCGACCACCTCCATCAGGTGCCGCAACTGCGCGAGCAGACCCTCCGCCGGGGACGCGGGATGGCACTCGACGGTCACCCCGGCGGCCTGGCGCAGCCGGATGTCACCGGTCGCGAGATCCGCGAACAACGATCCCGCCGTACCCATCACCTGCAGCGTCCGCGCGCCGACGGTGTCGACGTAGTCGATGTGGCAGTGCGACACGACGTCGTCATGGCGGAGCATGGCGTCGACCAGATTCGGGTGCTCCACGTGGTCCGCGTGCTCCGTCGTACGGGCGACAGCGCAGACGCTGCCGATCGGGCCGAAGAGCTGCCGCAGGTAGTCCCATTCGTGCGAGTAGTCGCGATAGAGCCGATCCGGCTCGGCCCTGGCGAACCGGGAGGCCGCGACCGTGATCGTGTTGTACGCCCCGAGCAGCACCTGCGCCGCCGTCGGCCGGCCGATCGCGCCGTCCGCGATCAGCGTCCGCAGCCGCTGCACGACCGGCCGGTGCCGCAGCACGTATCCGACCAGCACCCGGTCAGGGTCGGTGATGCGGTCCACCGCCGCCCGGGCCGCCGGGACGGACTCGGCGATCGGCTTCTCCACCAGGACCGTGGCGCCGGCATCGAGGGCCGCCAGCAGTTGCGGTATGTGCGTGTGATCGGGACCGGCCAGAACGACCGCGTCCGGTCCGGCGGCGAGCAGGTCGTCGAAGTCCGGCGTACGGCGGTCGACGAGCGGGCTGCGGGCGCTCGCGAGCAGCTCCGGATCGGGGTCGAACAGGTCGACCCGGACGTCCGGCAGGCCCGAACAGGCTGCCAGATGCTGCCTCCCGATGGACCCGAGACCGCTGATCGCTATCCGCTTCATCGCCGACTGCCTTCCGTCCCATGAAACTTGGGGTTCACCAGGTGGACCACTGTCGCTTAGGCTAACAGCGCGGAACCACTGTCCGCACCGATCGAAGGGAGCCGAGCTCCGATGTCCCCGAACACGCCGGCGCTGCCGGAGGTACGGCGGATCGCCACCGGGTCACCCGGTCCGGTCGTCGCGCTGCTCGGCGGCGTCCACGGCGACGAATACGAGGGTGTGCTGGCAGCCCGCCGGCTGGCCGCCGACTTCGCCCGGTCCGGCCTCCGCGGTGAGTTGCGCTGGGCCGCGCCCGCCAACCCCGCGGCCTGGGCGGCCGGGACGCGCTGCGATCCGGAGGACGGCACCAACCTGGCTCGGGTCTTCCCGGGCTCGGCCACCGGATCGGCTGCCGAGCGGATCGCCGACCACCTCACCCGCGAACTGATCGCCGGCGCCGACCTGCTGATCGACCTGCACTCGGCGGGCAGCGGCTTCGAGATGCCGTTGCTGTGCGGGTACGCCTCGACCGGGCCGCTCGCCGCATCCGCCGCGCACGCCGCGAAGGCCTTCGCGGCGCCGATCACCTGGCAGCACCCGGTCATTCACCCGGGCCGGTCGCTCAGCGCGGCGGCGGACCTCGGCGTACCGTCGCTGTACGTCGAAGGCCGCGGCGGGCGGCAGATCCGGGCCACGGACCTCGACCTCTACACCGCGGGAGTCCGGCGCGTACTCGCGGACCTCGAGATGCTTCCGCCGGTGCCGCCAGGTGGTTCCAGCCTCGTCGTGTCGGGCGACGGCGACACCGACGGCGGCGAACTCGCACCGCTGGACGGCTACCTGGTGGTGGCCCGTTCGGCCGGCGACCTGGTCGAACCGGGCGGGCTCGTCGCTCAGCTCCTGGACGACCAGGCCCGGGTGGTGCACGAGTTCCGGGCGATCCGCCGGTCCGCCGTGATGCTGCTCGTCCGGAGTCCGTGGGTACGGCGGGGCGACACCGTGCTCATCCTCGCCAACGTCTCGAACGGAGCACCTTCGTGAACCCTGGCAGCGTTCTCGGCGAAGGCGGCACGCCGCTGGTGCCGCTCGACCGGCTGGCCCGCCGCTTCGGCCTCGGCAGTCTGTGGGCCAAGTGCGAGCACCTCAACCCGACCGGCTCGTACAAGGACCGGATCGCCGCCGCCTCGATGCGGTACGCCGTCGACCGCGGGTTCCGCGGCTGGATCGCGACCTCGTCCGGGAACGGCGGCGCGGCGATGGCGGCGTACGGCAGGCGCGCCGGGCTGACCGGCGTACTGTGCGTGCAGTCCGGCGCCCCGGCGGAGAAGCTGGCCTCGATCCGGCCGTACGGCGTACTCATGCTCGAGGTGCCCGGGATGGGTCCGGCCGTGATGGACGAGCTCGAGCGGATCGCCGCCGCGACGGAGCTGCTGCTGACGATCACAACGCACCGGCACAACCCCGTCGGTATGCGGGGCGCGGACATGATCGGCACGGAGATCCTCGCGGCGGAATCCGCGCTGACCCAGGTGTATGTCCCGTGTGGTGGCGGAGGGTTGCTCGTGGCAACAGCACGAGGGCTGGCCGGTGCGTCGCGACCCGGTTCACCCGGGGCGTCGCGGTCCGGGCCGGCCGTGGTCGCGTGCCAGCCGGAGGGTTGTGCGCCGATCGCCCTCGCCGCGGGCGGCAAGCTCGGCAGCCCTGTGGTCGCGGAGTGCACCACCGCGATCTCCGGTCTCCAACTCGCCGCGCCGCCGGACGGCGAGGCCGCGGTGGCGGCAGTGCGGGAGTCGGGCGGGTGGGGAGCCGTGGTGTCGGACGAGGAGACCTGGGCCGCGCAGGACCTGCTCGCGCGCGAGGAAGGGTTGTTCGTGGAGCCTGCTGCCGCCGTACCGCTGGCAGCCGTCGCGGCGGACGCTGCGTGCGGCCGGATCGGCGCAGCGGACCGGGTCTCCGTCGTACTCACCGGCCACGGCCTCAAGGATCTCGCCCGCTACACCTCGATCGGCGCTCCGGAGATCTGTCCCGTGGAAGCACTGGCGGAACGCATCGGCCAGGTGCGCCGATGAGCGGGAGGCTGGCCGGCCGTACGGCGTTGGTCACCGGAGCTTCGCGCGGAATCGGCGCGGCGGTGGCCGAACGATTCGCCGACGAAGGAGCACGGGTGGTGCTGGCTCATCAACCGACGGCCGACATGGCCGCACTGGCACAGGCGCGAGCGGGCGAGCTGCAGGCCCGTGGTCATGAGGCCGTCGCGATGCCCGGGGACCTCGCCACCGCCGACGGGCCGGCCGAACTGGTCGCGGCGGCCCGCGCGGCGATCGGGCCGTTGGACATCGTGGTCGCGAACGCGGCCGCAACCGGACGTGGAGCCGCGGTGGACCTGTCGGTCGAGCAGTTCGACGCCGTCCAGGCCGTGAACACCCGCGGCACCTGGCTGCTCGCCCGCGCCGCCCATCCGGATCTGGTTGCCTCAAGCAACAGCAGCCTGATCACCGTGACCTCGGTGATGGTCGCGACCGGTCAACCCGGGGCGGTGCACTACACAGCCTCCAAGGCCGCGATCCTCGGCATGACGCGAGCCCTGGCACGCGAGTGGGGACCGCAGGGGATCCGCGTCAACACCGTGATGCCCGGCGCGATCCGCACCGAGTACGAGGCCGAGACCGATCCCGACGCCGACGCTGTCGCTGCCCAGATCCTCCCCCTCCAATGCCTGCAACGCCGAGGCACCGCCGCCGACCTCACCGGCACCTTCCTCTTCCTGGCCTCCGACGACTCCAGCTTCCTCACCGGCCAAACCCTCTGCGTGGACGGCGGCTGGATCCACTACTGACTCGCGCACGAGGGCGAGCGGCAACCGGGTTTGGTCCCAGCTGGGGCAGTCTGAGCGGCCGGGGCGTGAGGCGAGGACTTGGTCCTGGCCGGCTGTCCGGCAGCGTGGGGACTGGAGCTGCGGCCAATGTGAGGAGCGAGCAATGCTCAGTGGCGCTGGACAACTATCGAACTACTGAACCCGTAGGCCTCACAGCGAGTTCCAAAGCGTGGGCTGCGGAGCCGCCACGCGCCACTCCCATGGGTCTGCCTGGATCCCGGGGAACTCTCGGTCGCACCGTTGAAGACGTCGACCGGCAGTTCGTTGCATCGCTGCATGCCGGCCATGGCCGCGGCCCGGAAGTCCGCCTGAGCTTCGGCTGCCCTGCCCAGACGGCGGAATACCCCGTACGCCGCGTTTGTCCTGAACAGCTCCGGCGCGATCTCCGCTAGCTCGGTCGACGCTTTCTCAATCTGCGTGACCAGGTCGCGCACCGCCTGCTCCTGCTCCAGCGCCCGAGCCGCGTCGGCCTTGTCGAACTTCACTCCGTGGGACCTCCCGGTCTTCAACGGGCGAGGCGGCCCAGCCACACCTCGGTCTCCTTCTCAGCCACTCCTGCCCGAGAAGGATGGTAGCTCCGCACCCGTCGAGTCTCGTCGGTCTCGATCGCACACCGCTTCGATGTCTCGACAGCTGTGACCCGCGTCGCTGGGACTTGGGGTGGAGATACATAGTAAAGCTATGTATATTTGTAGTTGTGATTGCGACTGATCTGACTCGGCTCGGTGAGGAGATGGTGGTGGCTTCGACGCGGTTGTCGCGGCTGGCCACCCGGAACGTGAACACGCTGCCGCATGCCGCGATGCGGGTGCTGGGGCGGCTGGACGAGTTGGGGCAGGCGCGGATCAGTGAGTTGGCGAAGGCGGACCGTACGTCGCAGCCGACCATGTCCAACCTGGTGCAGCGGCTCGAGGAGCAGGGGTCGGTGTTGCGTACGCCGGACCCGGCCGACTCCCGCGCCAGCCTGATCAGCCTCACCGACGCGGGTCTCGCCGAACTGCGCAGCGCCCGCCGGCAGGCCGGTGAGGCGTTGTCGGGACACCTGGGCCAGCTGCCCGCGACCGACCTCGCCACCCTGGAGGCCGCCGTCGCCGTTATCCACAAACTTCTCACCCTTGAATCGTTGGAGGACACACCCCGGTGAGTAACTCGTCGTTCCTGAAGCAGCCCAAATCCGTCTGGGCGGTCGCGTTCGCCTGCGTGATCGCGTTCATGGGCATCGGCCTGGTGGACCCGATCCTGAAGCCGATCGCCGAGCAGCTGCACGCGAGCCCGTCCCAGGTCTCGCTGCTGTTCACCAGCTACATGGCGGTCATCGGGGTCGCGATGCTGATCACCGGCGCGGTCTCCAGCCGGATCGGCGCCAAGCGCACCCTGCTGATCGGTCTGGCCATCATCGTCGTGTTCAGCGCGCTGGCCGGTCTGTCGAACTCGATCGGCATGATCGTCGCCTTCCGGGCCGGCTGGGGCCTCGGGAACGCGCTGTTCATCGCGACCGCCCTCGCCACCATCGTGAACTCGGCGTCCGGCTCGGTCGCCGAGGCGATCATCCTGTACGAGGCCGCCCTCGGTGTCGGGATCGCGGCCGGCCCGCTGGTCGGCGGCGAGCTCGGCACGATCTCCTGGCGCGGTCCGTTCTTCGGCGTCGCCGTACTGATGACGATCGCCCTTGCCGCAACCGCTTTCCTGCTGCCCGCCGCGCCGCCGCAGTCCCGCCGTACGTCGGTGATCGAGCCGCTGAAGGCGCTCCGGCACCGCTCGCTGGCCACCGTTGCGGTCACCGCACTGCTCTACAACTTCGGGTTCTTCACGCTGCTGGCGTTCACCCCGTTCCCGCTGGCGATGTCCGCGCGGCAGATCGGGTTGATCTTCTTCGGCTGGGGTCTGTGCCTCGCGTTCACCTCGGTGTTCGTGGCGCCGCGGTTGCAGGCCAAGTTCGGCACGCTGCCAGTGGCGATGACCGTACTGTTCCTGTTCGCCGTGGACCTCGCGGTGATGGGCGTGTACGCGCACCACAAGCCGGTGCTCGCGATCGGCGTGATCGTCGCGGGGCTGTTCCTCGGCATCAACAACACGCTGATCACCGAGGCCGTGATGGGAGCGGCGCCGGTCGAGCGCGGTACCGCCTCCGCGGCGTACTCCTTCGTCCGGTTCTCCGGCGGCGCGGTCGCCCCGTGGCTGGCCGGGAAGCTCGGCGAGCAGTTCAACGTCCAGCTGCCGTTCTACGTCGGCGCCTTCGCGGTGCTGCTCGCGGTCGGCGTACTGGCCACCGGCTGGAAGCCGCTGTCGCACCTGCGGGTGCCGGCCAACCACTCCGAGACCGAAGCCGAGGCGCTCACCGTCGCGGACGCCTGATTGGTCTAACCGACCCGCCGGAGAACGATTTCTCCGGCGGGTTTTCGCGTCTAGGGTCGGTACGTATGTGGCCAACTCTGCGCACCTACACCGGACGTAACCTCCGCCGGATCGCTCTGCCGCTCGGCGGCATCGGCACCGGGACGGTCAGCCTCGGCGGCCGCGGCAACCTCCGCGACTGGGAGATCGTGAACCGGCCCGCGAAGGGCTTCCATCCCGGTACGGCGTTCTTCGCGATCCGTACGGCGGCGCCGGACGGGACCGTCACCGCCCGCGCGGTCGAGGGACCGCTGGATCTCAGCGAGTACGAGGGCGCGCACGGGAGCGGCGCGCAGAACCATGGGCTGCCGCGGTTCCGGGAGGCGACGTTCGCGACCGCTTATCCGTTCGGGCGGTTGTCGTTGAAGGACGCCGACGTACCGGTCGAGGTCGATCTGGAGGCGTTCAACCCGTTCGTGCCAACCGATGTGGCGGCGAGCTCATGGCCGGTCGCGGTACTGCGGTTCGCGGTCACGAACCGGACGTCCGAGCCGCTGACGGTTTCGCTGGCCGGATCGGTGCAGAACTTCATCGGTCGGGACGGTACGACGGATGTTGCTGCGGGCAACTACAACCAGACTGCCGACGGCGGGACCGGCCCGGTGGGAGGCGAGCCGGTGCTCACCCAGGGCGTGCTGCTCCGCAGTCGCGGGGTGGATCCGTCGGCGGAGCAGTTCGGCTCGGTCGCGCTCGGCGTACTCGACGGGGTCGACGTGTCCCGCCGTACCGGATGGGCGGACCGGACCTGGGGCGACAGCCTGCTGGATTTCTGGGACGACTTCACTGCCGACGGCCGGCTCGATGAACGCGAGAGCGAGTCGCAGACACCGGTTGCCTCGGTCGCGGACCGGCGTACCGTCGCCGCCGGGGCGACCGAGCGGTTCACGTTCCTGCTCGCGTGGCACTTCCCGAACCGGCGTGGGTGGGAGAACCCGGAGTTCGTCGGCAACCACTACACGACGCTGTACGACGACGCCTGGACGGCGCTGTGCAGGTTCGCGGGGCAGCTCGACGAACTGGAGCGCCGTACCGTCACCTTTGTCGCCAGCTTCCTCGGGTCCGACCTGCCGGACGAGGTCAAGGAAGCGGCGCTGTTCAACCTCAGCACGCTGCGGACGCAAACCGTTTTCCGTACGCCGGACGGGCGTTTCTTCGGGTGGGAGGGCTGCTCGGACCACGAGGGCAGCTGCTTCGGCAGTTGTACGCACGTGTGGAACTACGAGCAGGCGACGCCGTTCCTGTTCGGGGAGATCGCTCGGTCGCTGCGGGAAACCGAATTCGCGCAGGCCACGGACGAGAACGGACTGATGAGTTTCCGGGTCGGGCTGCCGCTGGCGACGAAGGCCCGGGACTGGAAGGTGGCGGCCGCGGACGGCCAGCTCGGGTGCCTGGTGAAGCTCTACCGGGACTGGCGGCTGAGTGGTGACGACGACATGCTCCGGTCGCTGTGGCCGGCGGCGCGGCGGGCGCTCGAGTTCTGCTGGATCCCCGGCGGGTGGGACGCGGACCGCGACGGCGTGATGGAGGGCTGCCAGCACAACACGATGGACGTCGAGTACTACGGCCCGAACCCGCAGATGCAGTCGTGGTACCTGGCGGCGTTGCGGGCGTGCGAGGAGCTGGCGACGTACCTCGGTGACACCGATTTCGCGGGTCAGTGCCGCAAGCTGTTCGAGAGCGGCAGCGCGTGGATGGATTCGGAGCTGTTCAACGGCGAGTACTACCGGCACGAGATCCGGCCGCCGGCGTCCGCGGACGACATCGCACCCGGTCTGCGCGAGCGGGCCGGGGCGCCGGATCCGACGCATCCCGTGCTGCAGCTGGGCGACGGGTGCCTGGTCGACCAGCTCGTCGGTCAGCACCTCGCCCGGATCACGCAGCTCGGGTCACTGCTCGACGAGTCGCACGTCGCGACGACGTTGCGCAGCATCGTTCGGTACAACGGGTTGTCCGGGTTCACCGGGCACTTCAACCACATGCGCAGCTACGTGCTCGGCGCCGACGAGTCCGCCGTACTGATGTGCAGCTACCCGCGCGGAAACCGCCCGGAACGCCCGTTTCCGTACTTCTCCGAGGTGATGACCGGCTTCGAGCACATCCTCGCCGTCGGCCTGATCTCGGAAGGCCTGGTCGACGAGGGGCTGCAGGTGATCGCGGACATCCGGCAGCGGTACGACGGCGAACGCCGCAACCCGTACGACGAAGCCGAATGCGGCCACCACTACGCCCGCGCCATGGCGTCCTGGGGCGCCGTCGTCCAACTCACCGGCTTCGACTACAACGCCCACACCGGCACGATGCACTTCGCCCCCCGCCTCCCCGACACGGAAAACGTCTTCTGGTCCACCGGCAACGCCTTCGGCACCTTCAACACCACCACCCACGAACTAACCGTCCTGGAAGGCACGACAAACATCACCTCAGTGACCGTCGGCTGACCATACCAAACGGTATGGTATGGTCTGGGCCATGGTGCTGCGGATCGAGTGGCTGAACGTTGGGCTCCAGTTGTTGGAGACCGAGGGAGCGCCTGCGCTCACGATCGAGCGGTTGACCGGCGAACTCGGGATGACGAAGGGGTCGTTCTACCACCACTTCGGAAGTGCTGCTGGTTTCAAGCGAGCGCTGCTGGAGTACTTCGAGGCGCAGCACACGACCCGGCTGATCGACACGATCGAGGGCGAGGCGGCAAGCGCCAACGCGAAGCTGCAGCACCTGTTGCTGCTTGTGCTTGCAGATCCGGACGCAAGCGCGTTGGAGATTGCGGTGCGGGCTTGGGCGTTGCAGGATCCGGAGGTTCGGGCCGCGCAGGAGCGGGTGGACGGGGCGCGGACGGCGTACCTGAAGAAGTTGTGTCGCGGGCTGCGGGTGGATGTGGATCCGGATCGGTTCGCGCAGCTGCTGTACCTGATTCTGATCGGCGCCGAGCAGGTCGTGCCGCCGATCGACAAGCGGGACGTGCGGGAGATCTACGACCTCGTCCTGCGCCTCATCGACTGAGAGGTCTCATCGACCAAGAGGAGGGCCGATGCCCAGCACTCTGCACGAGCTCGACGATCTGGTGCCGGTCATGGACGAGATCGACGTGAAGACGGCGCACGGCGACGTCACGCTGCGGGAGTTCACCGCGGGCGCATTGAGCCACAGTCCCTTGTGGGTCAAGGGATTGTTCGCCGTCCGGATGGCCGTGGCCGCGGTACTGCGGCTGGAAACCACCGGCGTACCGGAATCGCGCCGGCTGCGGCCGGAAACCGTGAGTTTCACGCCCGGCGAGAAGAACGCGTTCTTCACCGTGATGCGCGGCGAGGAGGACCACTACCTGCTGCTCGAGGTGAAGGACAACCACCTGAACGGGTACCTCGCGATCATCACCGACAACGAGCGGCCCGCGACGTTCCAGGTGGTCACGCTGGTGAAGTTCCTGCGGCCCGCCGGGCGGTTCTACTACAACCTGATCCGGCCGTTCCACCACCAGATCATCCTCAGTATGTGCCGAGCCGGCGAGACGTCGCGCGCGCAGCGGTGAGCGCGGCGGTACCACCGACCACGATCAGCGCGGCGCCGAAGACCAGCCCGAGCAGCCGCCACGGAATCGCCAACGCAGCAAGGCCGAAAGGCCCTGCGGCAATTCCCGCGAGCGCTGCCCCGGCGACCAGCGACCCGAGCAGTACGCCGACCACGACAACGGTTGCCGACTCGACCACCGCGACTGCGACAACCTGTCCGCGAGTCAGCCCGGCCAACCGCGACAGCGTGAACTCCTGCCGCCGGTCGGCCGTCGACATCACCACCGCGTTGACCACCGCGACCGCGGTGAAGATCCCGGCGAGTCCCATCAGCGCGGCGAAGAGATCGGCATTGCTGCGCTGCTGCGCCTCCCCTCGCGCCACCGCCCATTTCTTGTCGGGTTGCCCGTCCAGTGTCGCGCCGGGCGCGAGCTTCACCAGCGTCTCGGTCCGTCCACCGGCCGGCAGCAACGCCCGCGGAACGAAGAAGTTCTCGCTGACGTCAAGCGTTTCCGGCATGATCGCAACCACCCGCACGGTCGTCAGTTTGTTGCCAAGCGCAACCTTGAGCGTCGACCCGAGCTTGTAGCCCTCGACCGCCATCCCCGGCCCGATCGCAATCGTTTTCCCGGTCAGCCTGTCCAGTGATCCCTTCCGCGGCCGCAGCTTGTGCGTCGCCTGATACCCAGCCGGATCGATCCCGACCGCCTCGGAGTAAACCGTTTTCCGCCCGCGCGTGACGACGACCGGCACCGTGGTCTGTACCGAGGCGGCCAGGATCCCCGGTCCCGGACCGATCGGATGATCGAGGACCACGTCAGCGGTGATCAGCCGCTGCTGCTCGACGCCAACCGCTTTCGCCAGCGATCCGAAAGTGCCCCACATCCCGGCCACCAGCCCGACCAGCACGATCAACGGCGCCGCGGTCGCCGAACTCCGCCGTACCGCGTGCAGGACACCGGCCCGCGCGAGGTCGGCAATCAAGTTGCCGCGGACAACGATCGCGGGAAGCCGGCCGGCCGGCGGTACGACGACAGGGCTGAGCTGACTCAACGCCACGGAGCCGCTGATCATCACGACCAGCCCGATCATCAATCCGGCAACGAGATCCCGCGCGGCCTGCGCCGCGACCACCAGCAGTACGGTGCAGAACGCGGCCGACAGCCCCCAGAACCAGCGCCACGCGGTCATCACCCGGCGCGCCGATCGCCCCTCGACGACGGCTTCGAGCGGCCTGATCCGTGACGCCCGCCAGGCCGCGGCGAGAACGCCGGCCAACGCGGTACAGATGCCGACGACCATCGCCGCCCACATCGCGCCCTGGTCCCACGGCGCGTCGAACCACGACGGCAGCATCCCGAGCTCGACCAGCAACCATGATTGCGCCCAGGTCGCCAGCGCCCCGACCGGTCCGCCGAGCACGCTCCCGGCCGCGCCGAGCGGGCCGGCCTCGACCACCACCATCACGCACAGGTAGCCGCGCTGCGCCCCAACCAGTCGGAGCAGCCCGAACTCGCGCCGCCGCTGCACGGTCACGAACCCGAACGTCGTACTCACGATGAACACGCTCAGGAAAACGGCGAGCATGACCGACATTCCGAGCAGCGTCGCGGCGCCGACGTAGCCCTCACGTACCTGGGCCCGCTGGTACGCCGACAACCCGCCCGGGAGTACCGGGTGATCGGTGGCCGCGAGCAACTGCAGGTCCGACTGCACCAGGCCGACCCCGAGCGCAACGGCCACCACCGCGCCGGCGAACAACTGCCACCTGGTGCGCAGAGCTCCGACAGACAACCTCAGCATTGGTCCAGCCAACCGCCCGGAGCCCCGCCGTACGCTGGCCCGCGCACCCGGCCGCCGGTAGCTCGTGCGCTACCTCAGCACCTCGAGCAGCGCCGCGAGATCCCGCCGGTCCACCTCGCGCGCACCGATCAGCGCCTGCATCAGCAGCCCGTCGAGCGCTGCGACCAGCAGGCGCGCCTTCTCCGGATCGGCCGTGAACGTCCGCGCGATCTCGGTCAGCGGCTCCAGCCACGCCCGTGCCGACTCCCGCAGCTCGGGCCGCCGCGCCGCGTAGAGATACAGCTCGTACAGCGCCAGCGTCCGGCCACGCCGCCGTACGACGCTGTGTTCGATCAGTCGGGCCAACTCATCGGCCGGGCGGGCGCCCAGCTCGGTCCCCCGCCCGTCCAGCTCGACGGCGAGGTCCTCCGCGGCGGACTGCAGCGCCGCGACCAGCAGGGCGTCCAGGGTCGGGAAGTGATAGGTGATCGAGGCGAGTGAGACATCGGCCTCGGCGGCCACCGCACGATGGCTCACACCTGCGACTCCGTCGCGTTCTATCACGGCCAGGGTCGCGGCCAGCAACTCGCTCCGGCGCTGCTCACCGCGTCTGCGGCGCCCGTCGGTACCCTGCCTGACCTGCACGAACAGCAAACTACCAGGACGTCCGTACGGATTGATTTTGGTTCCCGGAAACGCGGGATCAACCGTTTTCCGCAACTTATTCTCGACTTCCGTGGCCCCTTCAGAACCTGCAGCCCTGACGACTGCGATGCGGCGCGCCCTGAAGCGCGCGGACGACGGCAAGACCCTCGACCCGGCGGAGGTGGAGGTGCTGCTCGGCGCGAGCGGCGACGCCCTCACCGCGCTGATGGCGACCGCGGCCCGGGTCCGCGACCAGGGCCTGGCCGACGCCGGGCGGCCGGGCGTGATCACGTACTCGAAGAAGGTCTTCATCCCGCTGACCCGGCTGTGCCGCGACCGCTGCCACTACTGCACGTTCGCGACCACGCCGGGCCGGGTGCACTCGCCGTACCTGTCGCCCGACGAGGTGCTGGAGATCGCGCGGCAGGGTGCGGCGATGGGCTGCAAGGAGGCGCTGTTCACGCTCGGGGACGCGCCGGAGCAGCGGTGGGACGCGGCGCGGACGTGGCTGGAGGAGGCCGGGTACGACAGCACGCTGGACTACGTACGGGCGATGGCGATCCGGGTCCTCGAGGAGACCGGACTGCTGCCGCACCTGAACCCGGGCGTGATGTCGTGGCAGGACCTGCAGCGGCTGAAGCCGGTCGCGCCGAGCATGGGGATGATGCTCGAGACCACGTCGCGGCGGTTGTTCGAGGAGAAGGGGCAGCCGCACTTCGGGTCGCCGGACAAGGACCCGGCGGTCCGGCTGCGGGTGCTGGAGGACGCCGGGCGGTCGAACGTGCCGTTCACCAGCGGGCTGCTGATCGGGATCGGCGAAACGCTTTCGGAACGGGCGGAGTCGATTTTCGCGCTGCGGAAGATCGCGCGGCAGTACAACGGGCTGCAGGAGCTCATCATCCAGGGGTTCCGGGTGAAACCGGACACCGCGATGCGCAACGACGCCGACGTACCGCTGGACGAGTGGCTGGCCGCGATCGCCGCCACGCGGATCGTGCTCGGGCCGCGCGTCCGGGTGCAGGCACCGCCGAACCTGGTCGACCTGGCCGAGTGCCGGATGCTGCTCGATGCCGGCGTCGACGACTTCGGCGGGGTGTCGCCGCTGACGCCCGATCACGTGAACCCGGAGCGGCCGTGGCCGCAGATCGACGACCTCGCGAAGGTGACCGCCGAGGCCGGCTTCGTCCTGCGGGAACGGCTGACCGCGCACCCCGAGTACCTGCGCGAGCCGTGGCTCGACCCGCGGCTGATCACCCACGTTGAGGCACTGGTCGACCCCGAAACCGGCCTGGCCAACGAGGCCGCCATGCCGGTCGGCCTCCCGTGGCAGGAGCCCGACGGCGGCTGGGACAGCGTCGGCCGCACCGACCTCCACACCGCCATCGACACCGAAGGCCGCCGTACCGAGACCCGCTCCGACTTCAACGCCGCGTACGGCGACTGGGACACCCTCCGCGAGGACGTCGCCGGCCGAACTGCCCCGGAACGTCTTCAAGGTGACGTCAAGGAAGCGCTGGCCGCCGCCGAGCGCAACCCCGCCGGGCTGTCCGACGAGCAGGCGCTGACGTTGATGACCGCGACCGGGCCCGCGTTGGACGAACTGGCGCGGATCGCGGACGGGTTGCGGAAGGCAACGGTCGGCGACGACGTCACGTACGTGGTGAACCGGAACATCAACTTCACCAATGTCTGCTACACCGGGTGCCGGTTCTGCGCGTTCGCCCAGCGGCGCACCGACGCGGACGCCTACACGCTGTCGATGGAGCAGGTCGGCGACCGCGTCGACGAGGCGTGGGCCGCGGGCGCGACCGAAATCTGCATGCAGGGCGGCATCCACCCGGACCTGCCGGGCACCGCGTACTTCGACCTCGCGGCCGAGGTCAAGCGCCGGCAGCCGGAGATCCACCTGCACTCCTACAGCCCGATGGAGGTCGTGAACGGCGCTTCGCGGACCAACCTGTCCCTTCGCGACTGGCTCATCAAGGCCAAGGAAGCCGGCGTCGACTCGCTGCCCGGCACGGCGGCGGAGATCCTCGACGACGACGTCCGCTGGGTGCTCACCAAGGGCAAGCTGCCGACGTCGGAGTGGATCAAGGTCGTGACGACCGCGCACGAGGTCGGGCTGCCGACGACGTCGACGATGATGTACGGCCACGTCGACACCCCGGCGCACTGGGTCGCGCACCTGAAGCTGCTCGCGCGGCTGCAGCGCGAGGGCCTGGAGAAGCACGGGCGACGCGGGTTCAGCGAGTTCGTGCTGCTGCCGTTCATCCACCAGAGCTCGCCGATCTACCTCGCCGGGCTGGCCCGCGCGGGAGCGACCGTGCGCGAGAACCGCGCGGTGCACGCGCTGTCCCGGCTGCTGCTGCACGGCATGATCGACAACATCCAGAGCTCCTGGGTGAAGCTCGGCGTGGAAGGCAGCCGCGCGGTGCTGCAGGGCGGCGTCAACGACATCGGCGGCACGCTGATGGAGGAGACGATCAGCCGGATGGCCGGCGCGTCGAACGGGTCGTACAAGACGATCAGCGACATGCGCGAAATGGTCGAACCACTCGGGCGCCCGCTCGTGCAGCGGACGACCGGTTACGGCCGGCCGACTGCCGAACGCGTCGCCGCCGCGGAGGCATCCGACGGTGTCGCGACCGCCGTGCGCAAGCCGCTCTTGCCGCTGCTGACGCCGTAAGACGGTAGCGGGCGCCCGGGCTCCAGGGCGCCCGCTACTCTTTCCGGCTCATGGGGGTTTCTCGCTTCGCACCACTGCTCTTCGTCGCGCTTCTCGCGGG
>NZ_DASRVN010000631.1:0-9339 GCF_035655035.1 Kribbella sp.
CGGCTCGGAGGTGGGGGCCGTCGGGGGTGGGGGTGTTGGTGGGTTGTGGGGTGACCCAGAGTTGTGGGGTGGCGGATGGTTGCCACCAGCCGGCTTCGGGTTGAGCCTCGGGCTGCGCGGTGTTGTTTGCCTCGGAGGAGCTGACCGAGCGCAGGCCTGGTGTGCGTGTTCCAGGGGCGTTGGCCGGTTGGCCGGAGGCGTCGGGACGCTCGGCGGCAGGTTCCTGTGCGCCGGCGGGGCCTGACTGGGAAGGGGCGTCCAGCTGGAGGGGCTGGATAGGCGGGGGTGTGTGCTGGCCGTCCCGCTGATGTTGCGGTGGCCAGGGCTGGTTGGCCGCGTTGTCGGCGGGCCAGGGCTGGTTGGCTGGGGGCTGGGGGGTGGTTGGCCAGGGGTTTTGCGGTTGAGCGGGCTGCTGCTCGTTGGGTTGTTGCTGGTCTGGCCAGGTTTGTTGTGGGGCGGCCGGCTGGTCGTACGACGTGAACTGGTCAGCGGCCCAGGGCTGTTGGTCGGCGGACCACGGCTGCTGGGGAGACTGCTCGTGGACGGGGAACTGTTGGCCGGACCACGGCTGTTGCTGGGTTTGTTCGACGTCGGGGGACGACTGGTTGCCCGACCACGGCTGGATCTGGGTTTGTTCCGCGTTCGGGTCGGGCTGGTCGTATGAGGTGAACTGGTCCGCGGCCCACGGCTGTTGGTTGGCTGACCAGGCGGGTTGGTCAGGCGTGTTCGACCACTGGTTGTTGCTGGGCTGGTCGCGGTCGGCTGCGGGCTGGATCTGGGTCTGCTCCGCGTTCGGGTCGGGTTGGTCGTACGAGGTGAACTGGTCCGCACTCCACGGTTGCTGGTCAGCGGACCAGGCCGGTTGGTTGGGACCGGTCTGCTGGTGGTCGGTGGTGGGGTGTGGTTGTTCCTGGCCCGACCACGGTTGGATCTGGGTTTGTTCGGGGTCGGCCTGTTCGTAGGAGGTGAACTGGTCGGCGCTCCACGGTTGCTGGTCGGCGGACCAGGCCGATTGGTTCGGGGTGGTCGGCTGGTGGTCGTTGGCAGGGTGCGGGTGTTCCTGGCCGGACGACGGGTGGATCTGGGTTTGTTCGGTGTCGGGCTGGTCGTACGAGGTGAATTGGTCGGCGGCCCAGGGCTGTCGGTTGGCTGACCAGGCGGGTTGGTCGGGCGTGTTCGACCACTGGTTGTTGCTGGGCTGCTCGTATGACGTGGACCGGTCTGCGGACCGCGGCTGTTCGGACGACGGCTCCTGGGGGGACGCGGGCGTGGCAGGGTCGCCGGCGGCGGAGGTCAGGTGGTCGGCCTGGTCCTCGTGGTCGGTTTGATTGGTCCACTTCTCGCCGTTCCAGAAGCGGATGGTTTTCGGCTGGCCGGTGGGGTCGGGGTACCAGCCGGCGGGTGGGTTGCTCATCCGCGTCCTCGCTGCACCGTCGGCGCGCACGCGCGGACCTGGTCGGCGACGAACTGGCCCCAGACGTTCATGTGCTCACCGTAACTTCAGCGCGTGTCAGCCGGACCCGAGCGGACCGGTCCTCAGACACCGTCCTCGCCCAGGCTGAAGGCGGCTTCCAGGTCGTGGCTGGAGTACGCGCGGAACGCGATGTGCGTCTCGGTGCTGAGCACCCCGGAGACCCGGTTCACGTGCTCGGGGATGACGGTGGCCAGGTCGTCGTGGTGCGCGACCCGGACGAGGGCGATCAGGTCGAGCCCGCCGGTCACGGAGTAGACCTCACTGACGCCGTCGATCGCGGCGACCGCCTCGGCGACCTCGGGGATCCGTGCGACGTCGGCCTTGATGAACACGATCGCGGTGACCATGCCGTCCTCTCCTCTGAACATCCTCTGAACCCGGCCGGAAACACCGTCCGGTACTCACGCCTCGACCCGCTGAAGCATAGTGCGGCCGAGGCCCCGCAGCGCCCGCCGGGATCGGGGTCGCTGCGAGCCTGGAGGCGCGGGGGTACGGCGAGTTCGTAGCGTCCGGGCAGTGCGAGTTCGTCGAGAACGGCCCGGCCGTCGCACTGCGGGACGTGGTGAACCGCACTGGGCGATGGTCCCGGCCGGCGGGGGAGCGGTACTCGGCGGCGGCACCGACATACTGCTGCTCGCGCCCGACGGACTGATCCGCTCCGACTGCCAGTTCATCACCACCTAACCGACCCGGGCCGGGCCGAGGGGGCGGAGGTGGCGGCGGCGTTCGGCGGGGTGGTGGTGGAGGTCGCTGTGCGCGTTGTCCAGGCGGGTGAGGTGGCGGCCGGCGCCGCTGACCGGGCAGGTCCAGGTGCCGTCCATCTCGACCAGGCGGACGCCGGGGAGCTCGAGCCAGCGCAGGACCAGCTCGATCTCCTCCGGCGACGCGGTCGCGACCGGGCCGATCCCGGGCAGCACGGTCTCGGCGGACGCCCGGAGCATCTCCAGGTGCCGCCGCGGGTCGGTCCCGCGCGGGCTGAACCCGGCCGCCGCCAGCCGGCCGCGGCGGATCACGTGCAGCTCCCAGCCGCCGTCGTCGGTACGCCGGGCCGCGCAAATCTCGGCACACCCGGTCACCGAGGCCATCCGCTGCATCCGCGCCGAGCTGCGCACGAACGCGCTCAACCGGTCCCGGTGCACGGCGGCGTCCTCGAACCGCTCGTCCGCCGACAGTACGTCGATCCGCCGGTCGAGGGCGTCGACGACCGGTGTCGGGTCCACGGTCAGCGCGGACCGCAGGCCGGTCACGAACTCGCCGTACGAATCCACCGAGATCCGCCCGTCACACGGCGCCACGCACCGGCCCATCTCCGCCAGCACGCACGGTGACAAAGCAGGACGCCTCGACATCCGCGCGGTGCACTGCCGGATCGGGAACGCCTCGTGCAGCGCGGCCATCGCCCGCTCCGCCGTCTTCCGGGAGCCGAACGGGCCGAGGTACCCGGCGTCGTCGTCGCGGACCTGTTTGACCAGGGACAGCCGCGGAAACGGTTCGACCGTGACCTTCAGCCAGTGCTGCCGCTCGGGGAACTTCGACCTGCGGTTGTACCGCGGCTTGTGTTCCGCGATCAGGCGGAGCTCACGAACCTCGGCCTCCAGCGGCGTACCGCACTCGATCCCGCGGACGCCGGTGGCGATGCCGACCATCTCGCCGATCCGGTTCCGGGTCTCGGAGGCGGTGAAGTACGAGCGGACGCGGGTGCGCAGGTCCTTCGACTTGCCGACGTACAGCACCTCGCCGCGGTCGTCGGTGAACAGGTACACACCCGGTGCGTGCGGCAACGACTCGGCCAGGTGCCGCTTCTTCCGGACCGCGGGCGCGACCCGGGACGAGAACGTCTGCAGGTCCTCCAACGTTTGCACGCCCAACGACCCGACCCGCTCGAACAGCCCGTGCAGCACGTCGACGGTGGCGCGCGCGTCGGACAGCGCGCGGTGGTTCGGCGTGGTCGTGGTGCGGAAGAGCTTGGCCAGCGTGCCGAGCTTGCAGTTCGGCGCCTCGTCCGGGGTGATCACCCGGCGCGCCAGCAGCGCGGTGTCGACGACCGCGAAGTCGGGCCAGTCGTACCCGTGCACCTGGGTCTCGTGTTTCAGGAAGCCCATGTCGAACGGCGCGTTGTGGGCGACCATCACGCACCCGTGTGCGAACTCCAGGAACGCGGGCAGCACCGACTCGATCCGCGGTGACGAGGCAACCATCAGGTCGGAGATGCCGGTCAGTACGGCGATGAACGGCGGGATCGGCTCCGGCGGGTGGACCAGCGTCTGGAACTCGCCGAGCACCTCGCCGGCCCGCACCTTGACCGCGCCGATCTCGGTGATGCCGCCCTCGCCCGGCGGATTGCCGGTCGTCTCCAGGTCGACGATGCAGAACGTGATGTCGCGCAGCGGCGTACCGAGGTCGTCGAAACTGTGCTGGACGCCACGGATCGGCGGCGGCGATTCCGGGTCCATGGCGGGCACAGGACTGGTCATGGTCACGACGCTAGGAGCCGCCACCGACAATTCCGCAGGTGACACGCAGACGAGTCGACTAGGCTCTCTGTATGCGTACACAGGCGATCACCGTGAATCAGGGCCGGAGGGCCGTTCACTGTGGTCTGCGTCACCGGCCGATCCAGGTCGCCGTTCCAGCCGGACTGCGGACCGGTGACTGAGGCCGGCACCGCCGCGAGCTCTGCCGCCACGACTTTGCCTGAACCGGTCCGGCAACGCGTCCTGACCCTCGCCGCGCACGCCCTCGGACAACTCCCGGCGACCGACGTACCGGCCCCGCTGCGCCGGTTCGCCAGCTTCGCGCCGGCGAAACGGGCGAAGCTGTCGGCGTCGGTGCTCGGCCCGATCCTGGAGACCGACGACCACTTCCGGAAGCTGACCGCGTTCGAGGTACGGCGTGCGCACCCGGAGCTCGGCGACGCGGTCGCGGACGGCGTACCGGTGCCCGCGGCGGACCCGGTGGAGGTCGCGGCGCTCGCCTACCTGCTCCGTCCGGACGGCTGGGAGCAGCACCTGGCAGCGGTCGCGCAGGTCCCGGTGGAGAACCCGCGCGCCGACGCCGAAGCCGTCAACCGGCTGTCCGACCAGCTCGACCAAGCACGCACCGAGACCCGTCAGGTCCGCGAACGGCTTCGTGAACAGGTCAACGAGCTGAAGGCCGAGAACGTCACGCTCCGCCGCAAGCTGAACGAGGCCCGGCAGCGGATCACCGGTCTGCACACCGAGCTCGAGCAACGCACCAAGGAGGCCGCGACCGCCGACGAACGGGTCGACGCGGCCCGGGCCGAGGTCGACCGTGAGCTGCGCAAGCTCCGCGCCCGGATCACCGAGCTGGAAGCGGTCGAGCACGCGGCCCGGCGTACGGCGGGACAGGAGCGTGAGCTGGCGACGACACGTACCCGGCTGCTGCTCGACACGTTGCTGGAGGCAGCGAGCGGACTGCGCCGTGAGCTGGCCCTGCCACCAGGGGGAGAGCTCCGCCCGGCGGACACGGTGGCCGGTTCCGAGCCTGAGGCGGCCCCGGTCGGACGTACGGCGCCTGAGGACGACCCCGCGCTGTTCGACGAACTGCTGTCGTTGCCGCAGGTGCATCTGATCATCGACGGGTACAACGTGACCAAGACCGCGTGGCCGAACTCGCCGCTGCACTCGCAGCGTCAGCGGCTGGTGACCGCGCTCGGGGCACTGGTGGCGCAGCGTCGCATCGAGGTCACGGTGGTGTTCGACGGCGCCGAGCTGTCCGGGCCGGTGCAGCTGAACCCGCCGCGCGGCGTGCGGGTGCGGTTCAGCCCGGCCGGGGTGATCGCGGACGAGGTGATCCGGCAACTGGTGCGCGCCGAGCCGCCGGGCCGCCCGGTGGTGGTCGTGTCCACCGACCGCGAAGTTGCCGAGAGCACCGTGAAACTCGGTGCCCGCGCACTGTCGGCGACGAGCCTGATCTCCAGGATCGCCCGCACCTGACGGCACAAATTGTCGGCGGGGGTCTCTAGCGTCCTTCTCAGCCGGATGCAAGTCCGGCGCTTCCCCACTTGGAGGATGTTGTGCTGATCGACTGCGACGCTTGTGTGATGAAGGGCCCGGGATGCCAGGACTGTGTCGTCACGGTGGTGCTGGGGTTGTCGGCCGAACGGTCCGGCGGCCTGCGCATCGACGACGACGAGAAGGCCGCCCTGGACGCGCTGGCCGAGTCGGGCCTGGTCCCGCCGCTGCGCCTGGTGCACGCGGTGGACAGCATCGAGCCGGCGAAGGACCCGCGGGAGCAGACCGGCTGAACCGCTGTGCCAGAAGGCGAAACGGCCGTTCGGCCGCCGGCCGGCTTCGTTAATTTTCGATCAAACCCGAGGGGCGAATTGCGCCGGTCACGAAACGGTCACTACTGTTACCTCTCGTTGCCTCAGGGTGTCGGCCGCTCCGGCCGACCGGGCAGCGGCAAGCCGAGGGAGTGACCCGGCGGATCCGCGGACCTGAAGTTCGCGGCCGGTCTGGTCAACGGGGACGGCGCGAGCAGAGGAAGGGACCGACCGGGCTGTGTCCATCGGACGCATCAACCGCACCAAGGGAATCGCCCTCGCCGCCATCACCAGCACGGCTGTCGCTGCGGGCGTGATCCTGATCCAGGGAGCGGCGAACGCCGACCCCGCGCCCACCATGTCGGAGGCGAAGAAGCAGGTCGCCGACCTCCAGCACCAGGCCGAGGTGGCCGGTGAGTCGGCGAACGCGCTCCGCGGCCAGATCAGCGCCGCCCAGGCCCGCGTGAACGCGCTGAAGTCGGGCATCGCCAAGCAGCAGGCGCAGGTGGACGCGGTGAAGCGGCAGATCGGCTCCCTCGCGGTGGCCGGCTACCAGACTTCGGGCATCTCGACGACCGCGCAGCTGCTGCTGTCGACGAACCCGGACCAGTTCCTCAGCCAGGCGTCCACCGCCCAGGCGTTCGCCGGCCAGCAGAACGCGGCGCTCCGTCGCTACCAGCTCGCCCAGGGCAAGCTGACGGACCTGCAGGCCAGCGAGCAGACCGAGCTGGGCGCGCTGCAGGCCGTGCAGGCCAAGCAGACCGGCTTCGTCAACCAGCTGAACTCGAACCTCGACAAGGCGCAGGGCGTCCTCGACAAGCTCAGCGCGGCCGACCGCAAGCGGATCGAGCAAGAGAACGCGAGGGCGGCGGAGAACGCGCGCAAGCAGCGCCCGACCCGCAGCGGCGACCGGACCAGCACCGACACCAACATCCCCAACATCCCGGCCAGCGGCCGCGGCGCGATCGCGATCAACGCTGCGCTGTCCCAGCTCGGCGACCCGTACGTCTGGGGCGCGGCCGGCCCGAGCTCCTACGACTGCTCCGGTCTGACGATGTACGCCTGGGGCAAGGCCGGCGTCTCGCTGTCGCACTCCGCGGCCGCGCAGTCCGGTGAAGGCCGCCCGATCAGCAGGTCCGAGCTGCAGCCGGGCGACCTGGTCTTCTACTACACCCCGATCAGCCACGTCGCCCTGTACCTCGGCAACGGCCGGATCGTGCACGCTCCGCGTCCGGGGAAGAGCGTCGAGATCGCCCCGATGAACGAGATGCCGATCGCCGCCATGGTCCGTCCGGGCTGACCTGCGACCTTGTGACGTACTCATCGGCTCCGGGGAGTGATCCCCGGAGCCGATGACGGTTCGCGATGCCGTACTGTCGGAGGAGGCCGGATGTCCCGCCTGACTGGGGCAGGTGAGCAGCGAGGGGCCGAGGTGATCGACGAGCACGGCGACACGGTTCCGCTGCCGGTGGTCCCGTCCGACGGCGACCCGGTGGAGTCGGATCGGCACCCGGAGCGACCCAGCGGTCCGCCGTACGCACCGATCCTGAAGAAGGTCGCGATCGGCCTGGCCGTCTGCCTGGTCGCCGGCGCCGGGTACGCCGGGCTGCAGTACGTCGCCGACGCGCCGGCGAGCCCGAACTCGCGGGGATCGCACCAGCCGGTGTCGACGCCCACCACGGACCAGGCGCAGGCCGGTGTCCAGCGGGCGGTCGCGGGCGAGGCCGTCCTGCAGAAGATGACCGACGCGGTCGCGCACGACGACACTCACGAGTTCCTGAACACGATCGATCCGCAGTCGACCGCCTTCCAGGTGAGCGCGCGGATGATCTTCGGCAACCTGAGCACGCTCCCGCTCGGTACGTTCCAGTTGCGCTACGTGAGCGACGACACCAACGGCCTGACCCCGGACCGCAAGCTCGAGCTCGGCGGCACCCAGGCCTGGCTCGCGCAGGTCGAGGTCTCGTGGCAGCTTTCCGGGTACGACGTGACGCCGGCCCGCGAGACGCTTCCGGTGACGTTCGTGACCCGCGACGGGAAGACGTACGCCGCCTCGTTCTCGGAGCGGTACGCGGCCGGGCAGCGGAAGCCGATCTGGGCGCTCGGCCCGATCGAGCTGGCCAAGGGCAAGCGCAGCCTGGTGATCGGCCTCGGGTCGAAGGCCGACGCGAAGAGCTACGTCTCGGTCGCCGACAAGGCCGTCGAGTCGGTGTCCAAGGTGTGGGGCAAGAAGTGGCGGCAGAAGCTGATCGTCTACCTTCCCGCGAAGCAGGCCCAGATGGAGGGCATCCTCGGCGCCCAGCCGAACACGTACACCCAGATCGCGGCGGTCACGATGGCCGAGCTGGACACCCCGGCCGCGAACGCGCCGGTGCGGGTGGTGGCGAACCCGAAGCTGTTCGAGGAGCTTGGCACCCAGGGCCGCCGGATCGTGCTGACCCACGAGACCACCCACGTCGCGTCGCACGCGACCGCCTCGCCGGTCCCGCTGTGGCTGGCGGAGGGCTTCGCGGACTACGTCGCGTTCACCGCCGTACCGGTGAAGGACGAGTCGGCGGCGAAGGAGCTGTTCAAGGCGGTCCGGGCCGGGAAGGTGCCGGCCGCGCTGCCCACGCCGGACGCGTTCGCGGCCTCGGCCACCGAGCTGCCGCAGGCGTACGAACAGGCGTGGCTGGCGTGCCGGCTGATCGCCGAGCGTGAAGGGCAGGACAAGTTGGTGGCGTTCTACCGCGCCGTGGACCGGTCGGGGAGTGCGACCGGTCTGGCGGACGCGTTCAAGTCGGTGCTGGGCATGACCGAGGCCGAGTTCGTCGCCCAGTGGCAGAAGTACCTGGAGAGGCTTGCCGGTGCCTAAGCGCCCGGCCGGCTCGTGGGCCCCGCGTGCCACGGGCGGACTGCTCGCGCTCGCGCTGGTCTTCACGATCGCCGTCACCACGCCGTGGCACCTGATCGACCTGCCGAAACCGGACGCCGCGCTGGACTTCACCAGTGCGCAGATCGCCCGGCAGAACGCATTCCGCCACGAGATCCTGAAGTGGTCGACGACGTCCTGGATCATCTCGGTGGTGGTCCCGCTGGCGATCGGCTTCAGCCCGCTGGGACGCCGGCTGTACGACGCGTTGCGCGTCCGCCCGTGGTTCCTCGCCGTACCGGTCACGGTCGCCGGGATCACCCTGATCACGAACCTGCTCACCGTGCCGACCGACGTCCTGGCGGAGCGGGTCAGCCTGAAGTACGGGCTGTCGGTGGAGAACTGGCGGCTGTGGGTCTGGGACCGCGGCGTCAACTGGCTGCTCACGTCGCTCGGTGTCGCGATCGTCGCGGTCGTGCTGATCGCGCTGGCGAAACGCCGGCAGCGCGGCTGGTGGTTGCCGGGCGCAATTATCTCGGCGCTGCTGGTGCTGGGCGTGTCGTTCGCGTACCCGGTGCTGGTCGAGCCGCGCTTCAACCACTTCACCTCGATGCCGGCCGGTGCCTTGCGCAACGACTTCCTGAAGCTCGCGGACGCGGACGGCGTACCGGTCAAGGACGTGCTGGTCGCGGACGCGTCGAAGCGGACGACGGCCCTGAACGCGTACGT
>NZ_DASRVN010000632.1:0-5811 GCF_035655035.1 Kribbella sp.
ACCACGATGCCGACGCTGAACGGCAGGAACGAGACGCCGGTCTTGAGCGCGCTGTAGCCCATGATCGACTGCACGAAGATGCCCAGGAAGTAGAACATCGAGAACATCGCCGCGCCGACGATCAGCATCACGAAGAAGCTCACGCCGCGGGTCTTGTTGGCGAGGATCCGGAACGGCATCAGCGCGTGCCGCGAGCGGGCCTCGATCGCCAGGAAGGTACCGATCAGTGCCAGGCCGGCGAAGATGAAGATCAGCGTCCAGGTGTCGCCCCAGCCGTTGGTGGCCGCGTGCGTCAGGCCGTACACCAGCGAGGTGAGACCCGCCGTACCGGTGATCGCGCCGGGCAGGTCGAACTTGCCCGTCTGCCGCTCCGACTCACCGAGGAACCGGAAGGCCAGCACGGCGACCAGCAGGCCGATCGGCGTGTTGATGAAGAACGTCCAGCGCCAGGACGCCTCGGTCAGCGCGCCGCCGAGGATCAGGCCGACGGCCGCGCCGGCGCCGGACATCGCGGCGTACACGGCCATCGCGCGGTTGCGCTCCTTGCCGGCCGGGAACGTGGTGGTGATCAGGGCCAGCGCGTTCGGCGAGGCGGCCGCGGCCGCGACGCCCTGCAGGATCCGGCTGGCGAGCAGCACGCCCTCGCTCTGCGCGATACCGCCGACGAACGACGCCAGGCCGAACAGCACGACGCCGACCACGAACACCCTGCGGCGGCCGAGGATGTCGCCGATCCGGCCGCCGAGCAGCAGCAGACCGCCGAACGCCAGCGCGTACGCGTTCACCACCCACGGCAGCGAGGCGTCACTGAAGCCGAGCGCGCCCTTGATGTGCGGCAGCGCGATGTTCACGATGGTGCCGTCCAGCACCACCATCAGCTGCGCCATGCAGATCAGCGCGAGCGCGATACCGAGATTGCGATGACCGTGCGCCGGGGCCGCGGCCACGGTGTCGACCGGCCGTCCCTCCGGCGGGTCGGCGTTGATGGTTCCTTCGGACATAAGAAAGCTCTTCCCCTCTTGGCAGACTGTCTTGGTCGCGAACCGGCCCCACACCGGTTCAGCTCGCCTGCGACCCCCGCGCCGCAGGCATGATCACGTTGTCGATCACTCGGAGGATCAGTTCGTCGGTCGGCTCGACGCCGAGGATGTAGGCGTGGTGGATGATCACCGCGGGCAGCGTCACCGACAGCAGCTGGACGTCCACGTCCGGCGCGATCTCGCCGCGCGCGACGGCACGCTCGTACACCTTGCTGGTCAGTGCGTTCCGGGGCGCCAGGAAGCGCTCGCGGAAGGCCTTCTGCAGGTCGTCGTCGCGGTGCAGCGCGGTCAGCAGCCCGGCCACCACGGACATCGGCACCTCGTCGGTGAACCCGCCGTCGCCGCACGCCATCGAGATCAGGTCGCCGCGCAGGCTGCCGGTGTCGACGTCCTCCGGCATCGGGCAGCCCTTGGCCCGGCTGATCGCGTCCACGACCAGCTCGGCCTTGGTGGACCAGCGCCGGTACAGCGTGGCCTTGCTGGCCTTCGCCGCGGTCGCCACCGCGTCCATCGTCAGCCGGTCGTAGCCGAGCTCGGCCACCACCGCGACGGTCGCGTCGAGGATCTCCTCCTCACGCCCGCCTTCGACCCGCGGCCGCTGCCGCACGCCTGCATCCATTGCCATCACCCTGAGTAGTCACCAGTGTACGGATAGAACGAAACGGTTTCGTTCCATCCACCACGTTACGACTCATGTGAAGGAATGCACAAAGGATTTTGGCGAGAATTCGCCAGTGGCATAGGTCACCCTCCGTACCAGTCGATCACTGGTACGGCGCCGGCACGCGGGGCTGAGAGCCCTAGTCGTCGTCCTCGGCGGAGCGGGCCTGCTCGAGGCGGGAGGAGATCTTCGCGGCCCGGGTGTCGATCTTGCCGGCCAGCCGGTCGCGGGCGGCCCGCAGTACGAAGATCGACAGGATCGAGGAAACGACCAGCGCCAGCAGCGCGATCGGCCAGATCGACAGCCAGGTGTGCAGCACGACCCACAACACCCCGAGGCACACCGCGAACAACCCGGCCCGCAGACCGGTGTAGATACCGAACTCCTTCACGCCTACAGCATCACATACGGCTGATCCGGCTCAGAGGCCGGAGTACGCGTGGAAGCCGGAGAGGAGGAGGTTGACGCCGACGAAGTTGAAGAGGAAGACGCACCAGCCGGCGATCGCTACCCAGGCTGCCCGACGGCCCCGCCAGCCCGCTGTGGCGCGAGCGTGCAGGTACGCCGCGTACACCACCCAGGTGATGAGGGACCAGACTTCCTTCGGGTCCCAGCCCCACGCGCGGCCCCACGCGTAGTACGCCCAGATCGGCCCGGCGACCAGGACGGCGAACGTCCACACCGGCAGCGAGAACGCGTGCACCTTGTAGGCGACCGCGTCGATCCGCCCGGCGGACGGGACCCGCCGCAGCGCGGCCGGCATCGGTTTCCCGTCGAGGTCACGGGCCTCGGCCCGGGACTTGATCAGGTAGAGGATGGACGCCAGCCCGCCCAGCGTGAACCCGCCGCCCGCGATCGCGGCCGCGGACACATGGATCACCAGCCAGTACGAGTGCAGGGCCGGCAGCAGCTCGCCCGCCGGGACGTAAAACGCCAGTACGGCGATGCCGAGAGCGGCGGTGATGACGAACGTGACGCCGAGCCCGAGCCACTGCAACCGCTGACGCTTGAGCAGCGCCAGGTACACGATCGCCACCGCCAGCGACGCCGTGATGGAGAACTCGTACATGTTCCCCCAGGGCACCCGCCCCGCTGCGAGCCCGCGGGTCAGCACACCTCCCAGGTGGAACACGAACGCGAGCACGGTCAGCAGCACACCGATCCGGCTGGCCTGCTCCCCGCGCAGCGAGGAGCCGTCCTCGTCCGGGGCTTCCGCGCTCTGCGCCACCTCGGCACCCTGAGCGGGCACCTCGGCGCCGTCCGATGCGACCAGCACCTTCGGCTCCGCGGCTTCCTTCTTCACCACCCGGAGGCCGACGGCCCATTCGGCCGTGTGGGCGAGCATGGCGAGGGCGTAGATGATCGTCGCGGTCGGGATCAGCAGATTCGACAGCGATGCCAGGGTGGCCGGGTTCATACCTGCTCCTGCTTCCTCAGAGCCTTCACGATCGCGTCGATCTCGTCACCGAGCCCACGCTCCAGTCCCCGGTCCAGGCCGGCGACCTCGACCACCGTACGCCCGTCGGTTTCGCGGACCCGCACCCAGGTACGCCGTGGGTGCACGAACAGCGAGCCCATCAGGCCCAGGATCGCCAGCAGGATGCCGGCCAGCGCCAGGTTCGTCCCGGGTGTGTGGCTGACCTGCAGCTTCACCCACCGGCTGTAGCCGTTGAACGTGATCGAGCCGGCCTTGTCGGGCAACGTGACGCTCTGCCCGGGCGCCAGCTGGAACCGCCACTTGTCACCGTTCTGCGTGAACTGCGTCAGCTTCGTCTTGTCCAGCTGGTACACCGACTGCGGCTTCCCGGTCTCGGGCTGCGGGCGGCCGTAGTACCCGGTCATGACGAGCGCCGGGTTCAGGCTGTCCGGGAACACCGACACCGGTCCCTGCTGGCCGATCACGGCGGTCGGCAGGAAGTACCCCTCGAACCCGAGGGTCTTCGGCCGCGCGTCCGGCGCCTTGATCACGCCGAACGACGAGAAGTTGGCGTCCTGCGGCAGGAACGGCGCCGGACCCGAGAACGCCACGTTGCCCTGCCCGTCGCGGACGGTCACCCGCGGCGCGTACCCGTGCCCCAGCAGGAAGATGTTGCTGCCGTCCAGCTTCAGCGGGTGGTTGACCTCGAGCAGGTACGACTTCTCCGGGGCGTCCGGCGTCTCCTGGTAGGACAGCTGCGCCTTGAAGGACCGGGCCGCGCCCTTCTGCGGGCCGTCCTGCTGGAACCTGACCTGGAAGTCCTTCACGGTCAGCGAGAACGGCGGCAGGTCGTCGTCGCCGCCGAACGCGCGGCCCGGGGTGAAGTCGTCGTACTGCGCGAGCGAGTTGGAGAACCCGTTGCCCACGACAACCAGAACGGTGCCGTGGTACCCGAACAACGAGCCCCAGGCGATGCCGATCAGCGCCACGATCAGGGAGAAGTGGAAGAGCAGGTTGCCGGCCTCGCGGAGGTAGCCGCGCTCGGCGCCGACCGCCCCGTCGTACGACTCGACGCGGAACCGGCGGCGCTTGAGCTCGCGCTTCGCGACCTCCAGCACGTCACCCGGCGAGTCGACCTCGAAGCTCTGGTACCCGGGCAGGCGGTTCAGGTTCCGCGGCGGCTTCGGCGGCCGGGCCCGCAACGCCTTGAAGTACACGGAGAGCCGGGGTACGACGCAGCCGATCAGCGAGATGAACAGCAGCAGGTAGATCGCCGAGAACCACGCCGACTTGTAGACGTCGAAGAGCCCGAGCTTGTCGTACAGCGGGCCGAGCTTCGGGTGCGCGGTGAGGAAGTCCGACACCTTGATCGGGTCGATCGGGGTCTGCGGGACCAGCGAGCCGGGGACCGCGCCGAGCGCCAGCAGGAACAGCAGCACCAGCGCGGTCTTCATCGACGTCAGCTGCCGCCAGGCCCAGCGCAGCCAGCCGACCAGGCCGAGCGCCGGGGGCGGCTCGTTCCCGGAGTTGCCGGTCGGTGCGGTGATGGAGTCCTTGACCTCGGTCACGTCACACCGCCGACCCGAAGTTGGCGACCCACTGCCGAAGGTCCGCGGTCATCGAGTCCCACACTCCCGTCAGCAGCAGCAGTCCCACCGCGATCATCAGTACGCCGCCGATCCGGATCACCAGCAGCTGGTGCTTGCGGACCCAGGTCACCGCGGACAGCATCCGCCGGAACGCCAGCGCCGCCACGATGAACGGGATCCCCAGCCCGAGGCTGAACACCAGCGCGAGCACCGCGCCGCGGCCGGTACTGCCCTGGGTGGTGGCCAGCGTCATCACGGTCCCGAGCGTCGGACCGATACACGGCGTCCAGCCGAATCCGAACAGTACGCCCAGCAGCGGCGCGGCCGCGATCCCGACCGCCGGGACCCGGTGCACCCGCAGGTCGCGCTGCATGAAGCCGAAGCCACCGAGGAACACGATGCCGAGGACGACGGTCAGCCCGCCGAGCACCCGGGTGATCGCGGTCCGGTGATCGATCAGCAGGTTGCCGGCCGTGCCGAACAGCACGCCGGTCAGGATGAACACGGCGGAGAACCCGGCCACGAACAATGCCGTACCGGCCAGCATCCGGCCGCGCTTGCCGGAGCCGAGCTCGGCGGCGGACAGGCCGGTCACGTACGAGAGGTAACCGGGCAGCAGCGGTACGACGCACGGCGAGAAGAACGAGATCGCACCGGCCAGCACCGCGATCGGCAGTGCGACCAGCATCGAGCCCGTCATCGACGAGGCGAACCACTGTCCCATCAGCTCAACCGGCGTCCTTCACCATGCCCAGCAACGTTTGCTTGGTCACCTCACCGACGACCCGCCCGGCGACCTTGCCGGACTTGTCGATCACCAGCGTGGTCGGGATCGCCGCCGGCGAGATCTGACCGCGGAACCGCAGCAGGGCCTTGCCGTTCGGGTCGTAGACGTTCGGGTACGGCACCCCGAACTCCTGGACGAACTTCTTCGCGGGCGCCGGATCGAGATCACGGGTGTTCAGCCCGACGAACTGCACCGACGACCCGAGCTCCTTGGCCGCGGCAACCAGATCCGGCGCCTCCTTGCGACAGGGCGGGCACCAGGAGCCCCACACGTTCAGGACGACGACCTTGCCCTTCTGCTCCGACAGGGTCCAGGTC
>NZ_DASRVN010000633.1:0-9113 GCF_035655035.1 Kribbella sp.
GAGTTGTCCGGCGTCCTCGGAACCTGGTTCACCGAGGGCTCGCCGTTCGTGTTCTCGGTCAGGAACGGCACGCTGGAGGCGAAGTCGCCGGCGGCGGCCGAATACCAGTCCCCCGCCGTCTTCGAACGTGTCTCCGACGACGTCTACCGGACGGTCTCCGGCCGCGAGACGGGCGAGCTCCTGCAGATCACCCGCGACCCGGCCGGCCACCCCACAAAGTTGCATTGGGCAACCTACCTGTGCACCCGGGAGCCGCTGTCCTTCGGTGAGATCAACCCGGGCTAGACGACGCAGAAGTCGTTGCCCTCGGGGTCCTGCATCCACAGGTGGTCGAGGACGTTGTCGGTGCCGAACTCCTCGACCAGCGTGGCGCCGGCGGCCTGGAGCTTGTCGCCGGTGCTGCGGATGCGTTGCTCGCGGAGATGCTGGGGCTGCGCGCGGCCGCCTGCGACCTGGAGGTCCAGGTGCAGGCGGTTCTTGACGGTGCGCCGCTCGGGGACCTTGAGGAAGGAGATCGACGGGAGAACGCCGTCCGGGTCGGAGATCGAGGCGCCGTCGTTCCACTCGTCCTCGGGGACGTTCAGGTCCGTGAACCACGCCTCCCAGGTGTCCCAGCCCTGCGGCGGAGCCGACTCCGTGTAGCCGAGCGCCGTACACCAGAAGCGTGCGACCAGCGCGGGATCGGCGCAGTCGATGGTGAGCGTCCACTTGGTCGTCATGCGACCACTCTGACGCTCACCACCGACAGATTTTCTATGTCCGCCGGCGGTACGCTCGGATCGCGAGCGGGGCGAAGACCCCGACCAGGCCGACCATCCAGGCGAGCGTGATCAGCAGCGGCTTCTCGATCGGGCCGCCGAGCATCAGGCCGCGCATCGTGTCCACCAGATACTTGACCGGGTTGACGTTCACGAACGCCCGCAGGAACCCGGGCAGCGTGTCCGTCTTCACGAACACGTTGCTGCCGAACGTCAGCGGGAACATCACCAGGAACGCCACGCCCTGCACGCCCTGCGCGGTCTTCAGCGACAGCCCGAGCCAGACCCAGATCCAGCACATCGACAGCGCGAACGCCAGCACGACGACCAGCGCGAGGACGCCGTACCCGACACCATTCTGGAACCGGAACCCGAGCGCGAACCCGGTCCCCATCAGGATCACGATCGACAGCGTGTACCGGACCGCGTCGCCGAGCACCGCGCCGACCAACGGCGCAATCCGGGCGATCGGCAGCGACCGGAACCGGTCGAACACGCCCTTCGCGAAGTCGTCGTTCAGCGCGACGCCGGTGCCCATCGTGGAGAACACCACCGTCTGCACGAGCAGACCGGGCAGCAGGAACGGCAGGTAGTCGCGCCACCCGCCGCCCTGCGCGATCGCACCGCCGAACACGAACAGGAACAGCACCAGGAAGATGATCGGCTGGAACGTCACGTCCGCCAGGGCTTCCGGGTTCTGCCGGATGCGTACGACGTTCCGCCAGGCCAGGGTCAGGCTCTGCTGCACCCAGGCGAACGGATTGGCCCGCCGGGCCGGCTCAAGGATTGCCGTGGTCATCGGGCCGCTCCTTCGAGGATCTTCGGCTCTTCCGCGGTGTGACCGGTCAGCGCCAGGAACACCTCGTCCAGGCTGGGCAGCCGCAACGACAGCTCGGTCACCGCGATCCCCGCCTCGTCCAGCCGCCGTACGACGACCGGCATCGACGAGCCGTCCGTCACCGGCACGCTGACCAGCGCGTTCACCACATCGACGGTCGGCCGGGTACCGACCGCTTCGGCGACGATCGCGGCCACCCGCTCGATGTGCGAGGGCTCGGCCGGACGTACGTCGAGCGATTGTTTGCCGGCCTGGGCCTTGAGCTCGGCCGGCCGCCCGTTCGCGACCACGGCGCCCTTGTCGAACACCACGATCGAGTCGGCGAGCGCGTCGGCCTCTTCGAGGTACTGCGTGGTCAGCAGCACCGTGGTCCCGTCGAGCACCAGGTTCCGTACCGTCTCCCAGACGCCGTTGCGGGCGTGCGGATCGAGCCCGGTGGTGGGCTCGTCGAGGTACAGGATGCTCGGGTCGCCGACCAGGCTCGCGGCCAGGTCGAGCCGGCGGCGCATACCGCCGGAGTACGTCTTCGCGATCCGGTCGCCCGCGTCGGTCAGCTCGAACCGCTCCAGCAGTTCGTCCGCCTTGGCCCGGGCCTGGGACCGCGAGTACCCGAGCAGCCGGCCGATCATGATCAGGTTCCGGCGGCCGGACATGTCCTCGTCGACCGACGCGTACTGCCCGGTCAGGCCGATGATGCTGCGGACCTTCCCGGCCTCCCGGACGACGTCGTACCCGCCGACCGTGGCGTGCCCGGCGTCCGGCCGGAGCAGCGTGCCGAGGATGCGGACCGCGGTCGTCTTGCCGGCGCCGTTCGGGCCGAGGACCCCGAGAACGGTGCCGGTCGGCACGCTCAGGTCGACGCCGGCAAGCGCGGTCGTACTGCCATATTTCTTGACCAAGCCGACCGCCTCGATGGCGACCTGGTTCGTTGTGGTCATCGGTTCCTCCCAAAAACCCGACCCCGGCCGAAGGCCGGCGTCTTGGATCTACTGGGATTACCGTCTCTCTTCGTGCTGGCACGGCTCTGGCGCGCCGCTGTCTCAGCCCTTCAGCGGGACGATCTGGTTCGCCAGGAGGGCCTGGTACGCCTCCGGGTTGTAGCGCGCGAGGTTGCCACGCGCCTTGCGGCGGTACTTGAGGATCTGCCGCGTACCGATCGCCCACAGCACGTACTGGAAGGCCAGGGCGACCTTGAAGTCACCGATCGCCTGCGGGGCGCCGCCGGACGACGCGTCCAGCAGTACGCCGACCATCCCGATGCAGAGCAGGGTCGCGATGAAGCCGCCGGTGTTGACCATCCCGTTCGCGGCACCGAAGCGCGTGGCCGGGTTGAACGTACGGGCGTAGTCCAGCCCGAGCATCGAACCCGGTCCGCCGGCCGCCTGTACGACGATCAGCGCCAGCAGCACCGGCATCGGCGCACGGCCCGGCCAGAGCAGTACGACGGTCCACATCACCACCGAGCCCGCGATGACCGCGAGCACGATCCACGACCGGTAGAACGGGAACTTGGCGGCGTACCGTCCGACCAAGGGGCCGTAGCAGAGGCCGGCCAGCACAGGAATGATCAGCATGGCCGCGGCGGTCGTTGGGGCGAGCCCTTGTCCCTGTACGAGGAACGGGTAGCCCCAGAGCAGTCCGAACGTGCTGCCGGAGAAGCTGGTGGTGAAGTGCGTCCACAGGCCCAGCCGTGTACCCGGTTCGTTCCAGGCGCGGCGCAGGTTCTTCTTGACCTCGCTGAGCGGCAGCTTAGCGCGGCGGAGCTGCTCGTCGTACGGCGAGTTCTTGAGGAGCAGGAGCACGAGTACGCCGGTCACCAGGCTCAGCACCGACGCAGCGGCGAACGTGGGCGTCCAGCCGAACGCGTGGAAGGCGGCAGCCATCGGAACGGTCGACATGATCGCCCCGAGACCACCGAGCATTCCTGTCGCCTGTGACATCACAGGCTGGCGGAGCGCCGGGAACCAGGACATGACCACGCGCAGCACGCTGATGAATACCAGGGCGTCACCAACACCCAGCACTGCGCGGGCTGCGAGTGCTGCGGGGTACGAGTTGACCATGCTGAACGCGGACTGCGCTACGAACAGCAGGCCGGACGCAGCGATCAAGAGGCGCTTGGAGCCGTAACTGTCGAGCAGTACGCCGACGGGGACCTGCATGGCGGCGTAGACGGTCAGCTGTACGACGGTGAAGCTGGCCAGGGCGGATGCGGAGATGTGGAAGCGCTCCGCGGCCTGCAGACCGGCCACGCTCATGGAGCCGCGGTGCAGCACCGTGACGAGGTACGTGAGGACAGCAGTGGCCCAGACCGCCCAGGCACGCCGTCCGCCCAGGGGGTAGCGAAGTTCGTTCACCGGGTGCCCCGCAGATCGGTCGCGGCGGTCTCGATGTGCGCGATCACGAGCTCACGGAAGCGCTTCACGCTGTTGCCGCCGAGCGCCTCGATCATCTCCTGGTGCGCGGTGATCGACTTGTCCATCCGGGCCGGCTGGACCTCGATCCCGGGCACCCCCATCCGGACCTGGCGGTCCCGGAGGCTGTTGTAGAGCTTGGCCAGGATCTGGTTGCCTGCGGCATCGACAATCGCCTCGTGGAAGGCCCGGTCGGCCTCCAGGAAGCTCTTCGCGTCACCGCTCCTGCGGTGCGTGCGCATGTCGTCGACGCGCTCGGTGAGGGCCTCGATCAGCTGCTTGCGGCGCGGCCAGACCTTGGCGGCGGCGTGCGTCTCGATCAGCTCGCGGGCCTCGAGGACGTCGTCGATCTCCTGCGGCAGCACCGGGAGGACGAGCGCGCCCTTCTTGGGGTAGAGCTTGACCAGGCCGGACTCCTCGAGCCGGAGCAGCGCCTCGCGGACCGGCGTACGGGAGACACCGACCGCGGTTGCCAACTCACCCTCGGTGAGCAGCTCACCTCCCGGATACGCCCGGTCGAGGATCGCCGCCTTCACGTACGCATACACGCGCTCGGCCGCGGGGATCTTCTCCACCCCCGGCGCCGCCTCGACCACGACCCGCGCGATCTCCGCGGTCTCTTCACCCAATGTCAACGCGTCCTGTGCCGCGTCCCCGCCTATCACTGCAACCCCACCCATACGACTCGTATCTTTGTTGTATCTATCCTACACACACAGACAATCCACTGTCGAAGCCGAATATTCCCCAAGTTATCCACAGGCGTATCCACACGTTGTGCACAGCTGGACGCAGGGTTTCCCCTGCGTTGTGGACGAAGAACTCCGCTGCGCGGCGATCCGGCCTAGAGTCTCGGGTTATCGGTCCGGACCCGTCCGTCCGGCCCCTTGCCCCTGAGGAGGCCTCATGTCCCGAACTCCCCGTCCCCGCCGGCTGGCGGCCGTGCTTTCCGCCGCCGCGCTGGTGTCCGTGTCGCTCGGCGCCACCACCAGCGCCCAGGCCGCCGGTCCGTTGATGAACTACGTGGTCAACACGAAGGCCACCCCCGGTCACGTCCGCAAGACCGAGGACGCGGTCAAGGACGCCGGCGGCAAGGTCCTGGTGTCGTACCAGCAGCTCGGCGTGGTGATCGCGCAGTCCACCAACCCGGACTTCCGGACCGACATCCGCGCGACCCACAACGGCCGCGAGGTCGAGTCCGTCGGCGCCACCCGCACCGCCGCGGTCAGCGAAGGCGGCCAGAACGCGCTCGACGAGAACACCGCCACCCCGGTCGCCGACCCGCGCGAGGGCGAGCAGTGGGACATGCAGCAGATCAAGGCGGACCAGGCGCACGCGATCACCGACGGTTCCCGGAGCGTGCTGGTCGGCATCAACGACAGCGGCGTCGACGACAACCACCCGGACCTCGCGCCGAACTTCGATGCCGCGGACTCGGTCAGCTGTGTGAACAACGGCGTACCGGACCGGACCGTGGGGGCCTGGCGCCCGACGACCAGCTCGCACGGTACGCACGTCGCCGGCACCGTCGCGGCCGCCCGTAACGGCATCGGCATCGTCGGTGTCGCGCCCGGCGTCCGGATCGCGTCCGTCAAGGTCGTGAACGACGCCGGCTTCATCTACCCGGAGTACTCGATCTGCGGGATCGTCTGGGCCGCCGAGCACCACATGGCCGTGACGAACCACAGCTACTTCATCGACCCGTTCGAGTTCTGGTGCAAGGACAACGGCGACCAGGGCGCGGTCCAGGAAGCGGTACGGCGCGCGTACGCCTGGGCCACCGGGCAGGGCACCCTCTCCGTCGCGGCGGCGGGCAACTCGAACTACGACCTCGCCAACAAGACCACCGACAACGGCAGCCCGAACGACTCCACCGCGACCCCGCGGACGATCAACAACAACTGCCTCGACATGCCGACCGAGCTCCCCGGCGTGATCACCGTCGCCAGCACCACGCGCACCGGCGCACGGAGCAGCTTCTCGAACTTCGGCCTGAACAAGATCGACGTCGCCGCCCCCGGCAGCTCGATCCTCTCCACCCTCCCCGGCGGCGGCTACGGCCTGATGAGCGGCACCTCGATGGCCTCCCCCCACGTCACCGGCATCGCCGCCCTCATCAAGTCCGCCCACCCCTCGTGGGGCCCCCGCGAAATCGAACGAGCCCTCCAGCTCGAGGCCGACGACACGGCTTGCCCCACCACCCCCGACCCCCGCTGCACCGGCACCACCGCCAACAACTCCTTCTACGGCGAAGGCATCGCCGACGCCCTGGACGCGGTGACCCGCTAACCCCGATCCGAGTGGGGGTCCACCGCCCGGGACCCCCACTCACCCTCAAACTGACGCACCGCAGGATGTGTCGCTCGCTTAGGCTGGCGGGGTGAGCCTCGACGTTCCTGACCAGGTCCGCAGGACGGTCATGGCTGATGGGAACGCATCCTGGCTGGACCAGCTGCCAGGTCTGGTCGACTCACTGGCCAAGGAGTGGTCGCTGGTCATCGGGTCCAGCCTCGCGGGCGGTCACGTCGCCCTGGTCGTCGAGGTGACGCTGGCTGACGGAACTCCGGCGGTCCTCAAGATCGGCGTACCGGGTCGGGATGTCGGGCCGGAGGCGATGGTGCTGCGCCTGGCGAACGGAAGCGGATGTGCCAAGCTGCTGCGCGAAGACCTGAGTCGACAAGCCCTTCTGCTCGAGCGCCTCGGGGCTCCCATGTACGACCTCGTGGCCGACCCCGCGAGCCGCCACGACTTGCTGTGCGACGTGGCGGTTCGCCTGTGGCGTCCGATCGGTCCCGACGTTGACCTTCCAACCGGCGCCACGCTCGCTGAGCAGTACGCCGATCGGCTGCCGAAGCTCTGGGAGCAGGCGGGTCGACCGTGTTCGCCGGCCACCGTGGCGGACGCGCTGAACTGCATGAACCGTCGTCGCCTCGCCCACGACGACCGGTCCGCGGTTCTGGTCCACGGTGACATCCATGAGCTGAACGCCCTGCAGGCGAGTGACGGCAGCTACAAGCTCATCGATCCGGCCGGGCTGCGGGCCGAACCAGCCTGCGATCTCGGCACGATCGTGCGGTGCAACCCGGACCTCGGCGACGACCTCCGCGCGCGGACCGCGCTGCTGGCTTCTCGCACGGGAGTGGATGCCACCGCCATCTGGGAGTGGGGAACCATCCACCGCGTCGTCAGCGGCGTCTACGCCTGCAGCATCGGCTTCCAGCCCTTCGGCGAACTGCTGCTGGCCGAGGCGGATCGCCTCACGGCGTAGCCATCGGATCCTGCAGCAACCCTGGCAGAGTGGAGAGATGCTGAAGCAGGTGGGTGATGGGGTTTGGGTGCGGCAGAGTGGATGGGTTTGGAGTAACTCGACTGTCGTGCGGGGCGAGCACGGGCTGGTTCTTGTTGATCCGGGGATCAGTGGGGCCGAGTTGAGTGGGCTTGCTGGTGATGTGGAGCGGCTCGGGGTTCCGGTGGTGGCTGGGTTCGCGACGCATCCGCACTTTGATCATTTGCTGTGGCATTCACGGTTCGGGGATGTGCCGCGGTACGCGACCGCTGCGTGTGCGCAGGTCGCGACCGAGTCTCGGGAGCAAGCGCAGGCGATGGCGGCCGAGACTGCGGACGGCATCCCACTCGACTTGGTCGCGCTGGTCAGCCCGTTGCTCGCAGACGGTGGACCCGTGCCGGGCAAGGTCATCGAGCATGACGCGCACGCTGTCGGCCATGCCGCAGTACTGCTCGCGGACCTCGGGGTACTGCTCGCGGGCGACATGCTGTCCGACGTACTGATCCCAATGCTCGATCCGCGGCGCACCGGTCAGTTGGATGCCTATGAGGCAGCACTCGACCGGCTCGAGGAAGCGGCGCGGCAGGTCAACGTCGTCGTCCCAGGCCACGGCACCATCGCCGAGGGCGCCGAGGTGGCGGCCCGATTTGCAGCGGACCGCGCGTACCTGGAGGCGTTGCGCCGCCGGAAGCAGCCCGCCGACGTACGACTGGAGCAGGACTGGATGGCAGGCCCCCACCAGACCAATCTGAAAGCACTACCTGATTGACCCCGATGCGCTGGTTCGAACGAGCGCGGCCCGCAGCCGGAGGGTGGATGATGTGCGGAGTGCTGACCGTACCTGCTTCTAGGCTGTCGTGATCAGGACGATGCCGGCGACGACCACGGCCGCGGCGGTGGCTCGTTTGGGGCCGAAGCGTTCGTGGAAGAAGAGGGCGCCGATGATCGCGCCGAAGATGATGCTGGTTTCGCGGAGCGCGGCGATGGCGGCGAGCGTGCCGCGGGTCTGGGCCCAGAGGACGAGCCCGTACGCCGCCATCGACACGACGCCGCCCGCCAGCCCGGACAGGATCGCCGGGCGGGGCAGGTTGAACGCCCTCGGACCGCGCCACAACAGGACGGCGATCGGGACCGCGAAGCCCTGCAGCATGAAGACCCAGCCCATATACGTTGCCACCGGCATCTTGTGTACGGCGACCCCGTCGACCACCGTGTACGACGCGATCATCAACCCCGTACCGATCGCCGCGAACAACGCCGGCACCTGCCCGCGCCCCGGCCGCCCGATGAACACGAGCGCGATCAGCCCCGCCGAGACGAGCAGTACACCGCCCAACTCGACCAGAGCCAGATGCTGATGCAGTACGACGATCGACACCACCGCCACCACCCACGGCGACGTACCGCGGGCCAACGGATACATCTGGCTGAACTGCCCCAGCTGGTACGACGCCAGCAGCCCACCGAGATACGCAAGGTGCAGCAAGGCCGACGCGATGATGTACCACCACGTCCCCGCCGGCGGAAGCCCCATCACCAACACACCAACCAGCCCGATCACCCCGGCCGCCAGCTCGAACAACGCCAACCCAGCAACCCGATCCGGCGCCCCATGCGCCATCGCGTTCCAGGTCGCATGCAGAACCGCCGCCCCGAGCACCACCAGGATCACCACCACCCCAACACCCTCTCACCCGCTCACCGCACGGGTCAGGTGGATTACAGGAGGCCCAGGTCGCGGAGGCTTTGGGTGGTTTCGAGGATGGTGATTTCGAGCGGGCGGGGGTGCCAGTTGAGGGTGGTGCGGGCTCGGGTGT
>NZ_DASRVN010000634.1:0-7644 GCF_035655035.1 Kribbella sp.
CCCAACCTTCGGTTTTGGAGACCGATGCTCTGCCAGTTGAGCTAGTGCCCTCTGCAATCCATCCGGACGCCGCGTCGGACCTGATCTCGGGCATGCCGGATCAGGGCCATCAACGCCCGGACTAGAGAAGTGTACGGGGTCTGAGCCACGTGGTCGAACTCAGCCTGCCCGCACGCCCCGCCTGCCTGGGCGCCGCACCGCGGTCAGAACCATACAGCCTCCACCCGGTCCCAACGGACCGCACCCCCTGCGTGTTCCCGCCCACCCCCTGAAACCCGGGCGCACCGGCGTCCGGCGTGGTGTCAGGATGGGCGCATGGGTTCCAGGATCTCGGCGCGGATCGGCGCCATCAGTGAATCGGCGACGCTGGCGGTGGACAGCAAGGCGAAGGCTCTCAAGGCGGCCGGCCGCCCGGTGATCGGGTTCGGCGCCGGCGAGCCGGACTTCCCGACGCCGGACTACATCGTCGAGGCGGCCGTCGCGGCGGCGCGGGATCCGAAGAACCACCGGTACAGCCCGGCCGGCGGCCTGCCGGAGCTGAAGCAGGCGATCGCCGAGAAGACCAAGCGCGACTCCGGGTACGAGATCGAGGCCGCGCAGGTTCTGGTCACGAACGGCGGCAAGCACGCGGTGTACAACGCGTTCGCGACGCTGCTCGACCCGGGCGACGAGGTCCTGCTGCCGGCGCCGTACTGGACGACGTACCCGGAGACCATCCGGCTGGCCGGCGGCGTACCGGTCGAGGTGCTCGCCGACGAGACGCAGAACTACAGCGTCACCGTCGAGCAGCTCGAGGCGGCCCGGACCCCGCGGACCAAGGCGCTGCTGTTCTGCTCGCCGTCGAACCCGACCGGTGCCGTCGACAGCCCGGAGGCGATCGCGGCGATCGGCCGCTGGGCGCTCGAGCACGACCTGTGGGTGATCACCGACGAGATCTACGAGCACCTGACGTACGGCGACACCCGCGCGACGTCGATCCCGGTCGCCGTACCGGAGCTGGCGGACAGGACCGTCGTACTGAACGGTGTCGCGAAGACGTACGCGATGACCGGGTGGCGGGTCGGCTGGATGATCGGGCCGAAGGACGTCATCAAGGCCGCGACCAACCTGCAGTCGCACCAGACCTCGAACGTCTGCAACATCGCCCAGCGGGCCGCGCTCGCGGCGGTGTCCGGCGACCTGAGCGCGGTCGACGAGATGAAGGTCGCGTTCGACCGGCGGCGCCGGACCATGGTCCGGATGCTCAACGAGATCCCCGGCGTCGAGTGCCCGGAGCCGACCGGCGCGTTCTACGCCTACCCGTCGGTCAAGGGCGTGCTCGGCAAGGAGATCAACGGCCGTACGCCGACGACGTCGGCTGAACTGGCCGACCTGATCCTCGACGAGGTCGAGGTGGCGGTGGTCCCGGGCGAGGCGTTCGGCGCACCCGGATACCTGCGGCTGTCCTACGCGCTCGGCGACGACGACCTGGCCGAGGGCCTCGGCCGGATCGCGAAGCTGCTGAGTTGAGGCGGACTCCAGTCACTGACCAACCCCGCGCGCGGCGCCGCGCGCACGCTCAGCGCCGCGGCGGCGCTGCCTGTTGCCGGGGTTTGGTCAGTGGCGGAGGTCCGCCGATTTCTCTCCCGGCGCTGTGCGTCGGTAACCTTCTGTGATGACGCAGCGGGATCTGCGGGTGCTGCCCAAGACGCACCTGCATCTGCACTTCTCCGGCTCGATGCGGCATCTGACGCTGGTCGAGCTGGCGGACAAGCACGGCGTCCGGCTGCCGGACGCGCTGCGCACCGACTGGCCGCCGGAGCTGTCGGCGGCCGACGAGCGCGGATGGTTCCGGTTCCAGCGGTTGTACGACATCGCGCGCTCGGTGCTGCGGACCGAGGACGACGTACGCCGCCTGGTCCGCGAGGCGGCCGAGGACGACCGGGCCGACGGCTCGCGCTGGCTGGAGATCCAGGTGGACCCGTCCGGGTACGCGAACCGTTTCCACGGGATCACCGAGTTCACCGACCTGGTGCTGGATGCCGCCCGGGACGCGTCGGCGTCGACCGGGATCGAGGTCCAGGTGATCATCGCCGCGAACCGCACCCGGCACCCGCTGGACGCCCGCACCCTGGCCCGGCTGGCCACGCAGTACGCCGGCCGCGGCGTGGTCGGGTTCGGCCTGTCCAACGACGAGCGCCGCGGCACGACGTCGGAGTTCGCGCCGGCCTTCCGGATCGCCCGCAACGCCGGCCTGCTGGCGGCACCGCACGGCGGCGAACTCTGCGGCCCCGCCACCGTCCGCACCTGCCTGGACGAGCTGGGCGCCGGCCGGATCGGCCACGGCGTCCGCTCGGTCGAGGACCCCGACCTGCTCAAACGCGTCGTGGACGCCCAGATCGCCCTGGAAGTCTGCCCCGCCTCGAACGTCTCGCTCGGCGTCTACCGCAGCGCCGAGGAAGTCCCCCTCCGCGAACTCTACGAATCCGGTGCCCGCATCGCCCTCGGCGCCGACGACCCCCTCCTCTTCGGCTCCCGTCTTGCCGAGCAGTACGAAACCGCCCGCACCGTCCACAACTTCACCGACCCCGAACTCGCCGACCTGGCCCGCTCCTCGGTCCTGGCCTCCACCGCCCCACCCGAAACCCAGCAATCCCTCCTCACCGAAATCAACCAATGGCTAGGAGCCCCAGCCCCAGTCCCTGCCTGAGGCCAGGTGAGCGCCGGGCGGGTTCCCGAAACCCAGCAATCTCCTCACGTACCTGCCTGAGCGCCGGATAAGTGCTGGTTGCGTTCCCGAAACCCAACAATCTCCTCACGTACCTGTCTGAGGGCCGGATGAGTGCTGGTTGGGTTCCGGTTTGGGTCATTGTGGGGGCGGGGGTGCGGGCATAACTTTGCGTCATGACGCCGACGAAGATCCTGTTGCCAGAGGATGAGCTGCCGACCCGTTGGTACAACGTGCTTCACGACCTGCCGACACCCCCACCGCCGGTGCTGCACCCGGGGACGGGGCAGCCGATCGGGCCCGACGACCTGGCGCCGTTGTTCCCGATGGACCTGATCCTGCAGGAGGTCTCACAGGAGCAGTACGTCGACATCCCGGGCGAGGTGCTCGACGTCTACCGGCTGTGGCGGCCCAGCCCGCTGTACCGGGCACACCGCCTGGAGAAGGCGCTCGATACGCCGGCGCGCATCTACTACAAGTACGAAGGCGTCTCACCGGCCGGATCGCACAAGCCGAACACGGCGGTCCCGCAGGCGTACTACAACGCGAAGTCCGGAGTCCGGAAGCTCACCACCGAGACCGGCGCGGGGCAATGGGGTACGGCGCTCGCCTTCGCCTGCGCGCAGTTCGGGCTGGACTGCGAGGTCTGGCAGGTGCGGGCGTCGTACGACCAGAAGCCGTACCGGCGGACGATGATGCAGGTCTTCGGCGCGACCGTGCATCCGAGCCCGTCGGACCTGACCGAGGCCGGGCGGAAGATCCTCGCCGCCGACCCGGACTCCACCGGCTCGCTCGGGATCGCGATCAGCGAGGCGGTCGAGGCCGCGGTGCAGGACCCGGAGGTGCACTACGCGCTCGGCTCGGTGCTGAACCACGTTCTCCTGCACCAGACCGTGATCGGCGAGGAGGCGCTGATCCAGCTCGCGATGGCCGGCGAGACCCCGGACCTGATCGTCGGCTGCACCGGCGGCGGGTCGAACTTCGGCGGCCTGGCGTTCCCGTTCCTGCGGGAGAGGTGGGCCGGCCGGATGTCCCCGGTGGTGCGCGCGGTCGAGCCGGCCGCGTGCCCGTCGCTGACCCAGGGCACCTACGCGTACGACTTCGGCGACACGATCGGGATGACGCCGCTGATGAAGATGCACACGCTGGGCCACGACTTCGTCCCGGACCCGATCCACGCCGGCGGCCTGCGGTACCACGGCATGAGCCCGCTGATCAGCCACCTGTACGAGACCGGCGAGATCGAGGCGGTCGCCAAACCCCAGTCCGAGTGCTTCGCCGCCGGCGTCCAGTTCGCCCGTACGGAAGGAATCCTCCCCGCCCCCGAGCCCACCCACGCCCTCGCCGCGACCGTCGAGGAAGCCCTGCTCTGCAAGGAGTCCGGCGAGGAAAAGGTCATCCTCACCGCCCTCTGCGGCCACGGCCACCTGGACCTGGCCGCCTACGACGCCTACCTCTCCAACACCATCGTCGACCGCAGCTGGGCCGACGCCGACATCCGATCAGCCGTCGCCGCAGCCCTCACGAAACTCCCAGCCCTGAGCTAACCACCCCACCCACCCCGCTTCCACCAAGGCTTGGGCCGCTTCGCCACGGCGGCCAGCCAGTCCTCCGGGATCGCCCAACCACGCCCGCTCAACGCGTCGAAGTACTCGGCCTTCAAGCTGTCCGGAAGCCAGTACGTCGCCCGCTGCGGCGCGGTCACCTCGAAGTACGTCGTGCGTTGCCGGCGGCTCCATACCGTCGCCTGGTTCGAGCTGTACGCAAGCCGGACGTAGTCCCACCGCGCCTGCTCGTCGTCCATGTCGTACCCACGCTCGATCACCCGCGCCTTCCCGGCCGCCTCCTGCTCGAGCTCGTCGATCAGCTTCTGCACCAGGACGCGATCGTCGGTGAGCTTCGAGGGCAACCGCAACCCGACCGGATCCAGCACCACCGCCCCCAGCCGCGGTCGCGCGACCTCGAGGAACACCTCGAGCAACGCGAACCCTTCCTCCACCCGCCCGAACCGCTCCAGTTCGGCATGCAGTGTGGTGACAGCTTCCTCAGGCACGAAATCACCCTAGACCGAGCGGACCCCACGCCCAGCTCTCCGCATCTGCCCCGATCTGCCCGCATCTGCCCCACCCAGTCACGCTCAGTTCGTGCACCGAGTGCGACGATCTGCCCCGGACCCGGGGATCGGATGGGTGGCAGCACCGGAGAAAACCCTTCCACAGCGGGAAGTCCGGGGCATGGCCGGGCAGCTCGGGGCAGCTTGGGGCAGATCATCCACAGGGCCCCAAATCGAGGTCGCAGTGGGTGTTCGCGCACCTACAGTTACCGGCATGTCAGAGCCCAATGACCTGCTGCGAGCCGCCCGCGAGCGGACGCCCTCGCGGCGGACCCCCGGCGAGCAGATGTCCCGGGCCGAGCTCGCGGACGCGGTCTGTTCCTGGTTGTGGCAGACGACCGAGACAAAGTACGAGCTGGACGGCCATTACCTCGCGAAGCTGGAGCGCGGCGCGGTCCGGTGGCCGGGCGCGGCGTACCGGGCCGGCCTGCGCAACGTCCTGAACGTCAGCGACGACAGCGAACTGGGATTCGTCCCGCCGGGCGGTTTCGGCGCCGTCGACCCCGAGCCCGGCGTGAGTTCGGTGATCGATCTCGACGAAGAACTGGTGCAGGCAGGGGACGAGTCGATCGCCCAGCTCGCGCTCGCCGAGGAGTCGAATGTCGGCGACATGACGGTCGAGCAGCTCCAGGCCGACATCCTGCGCATCACCGAGAGCTACCTCCGCTCCCCGACGAAGCCGCTGTACCTGCGCGGGCGGGCGATCCGGGACCGGGCGTTCCGCCTGTTGTCCGGCCGGCAGCCGCCGAAGCAGACCCGCGAACTGTTCGCCGCGGCCGGGTGGGCGCTCAATCTCCTGGCCTGGATCTCGGTGGACCTCGGCCGGCCGGACGTGGCCGAGAATCACACCCGGACGGCGTGGGCGTGTGCCGAGGCCGCGGATCGCGACGATCTCCGCGCCTGGGTTCGGGCAACCCAGCACACGGCGGCGTTCTGGCAGGACGACTTCGCCCGGGCGGCGTCGTACGCCGAGGACGGGCTGCGCTACGCGACGGGCAGTTCGGCGCTCTTCCTGGCCGGCGCCTTCGCTGTGGATCTCGCCCGGTCCGGACGTCATGCCGACGCGCGGGACGCGCTGACGATCGCGAAACGCACCACCGTCCGACCCGACAGCCAGGAACTCGGCGGTCCTTTCCTCTGTACGCCGGAACGCGCCGAGGGCATCTGGTCCGACGCGCACCTGGCACTCGGTGAAGCGCACCTCACTCTGCAACACGCCGACCATGCGATCGCCTTGTTCGAGGCGTCTCCGCATCTCGTCCGCAACTTCGGATCCGAACGCATGACCAGGCTCCAGCAGGCGAAGGCACACCTGCAGCTCGGCGAACTCGACGGCGCGGCGGAGGCCGTCGCCGTCGTCCTGACCACTCCGGTCGAGTATCGGGTCCGGCCGTTGGTCCATCGCATCAGCGAGGTTGCCGCCCTGACCCGCATGAGCCAGCACGCGAACGACCCGAAGGGCCGCGACCTGCACGAGGCGATCCGGGTCTTCGCCCGACACCCTGCCACCCGGCCCGCCGCGAGCAACTGAGAGGTACCGCGATGTTCCACGAACTCCGAGATCACTGGTCCCTGCGCCCCGGCTGGCGTCCCGGTCGCGTCTTCTACGCCTGGCACATCACCTTCGAGGACAGCTCCGAGGTCGCCGCCCTCCAGGAGGCCTACTCCGACTTGCTCGACGACCTGCCAGGCTTCACCCCCGTTCCACCGCAGGGGTTGCAGCTCGCCGTGCAAGGCGTCGGTTTCGCGGACCGGGTCCCGGACGTGGACCTGAAGGACATCGTCGACGCCACCGGCCGGCGCGTGATCGGTTTCGGCGCCGTCCCGGTCACGGCCGGGCCCGCCGTGCTCGAACCGGAATCGATCCGCCTCGTCGTCCGGCCGGCCGAGCCGCTCCAGCACCTCCGCGCGCTCACCCGAGCCGCAATGGTGGACGTCTGGGGCGACGACGCGGTCCCGGAACTTCCCGGGCTCGATCCCCACATCACCCTTGCCTACAGCAACAGCCAGGCCGCCGCCTACCCAGTGGCCAAGCGGCTCGCAGCTCACCCGCGCCGATCCAGCGAGCTTTCGATCACCACACTGCGTCTGCTCGCGCTCCAGCGCACCGGCCGTCTCTACCACTGGTCGCAACAACTCAGCCTGCCCCTCGACTCCCAACCGAACGACTGAGCTCGCCGACCAGAGAGCCAGGTAGCCGCCACAGGTGGTGCCCGACAACCCGCCCGGGCCCCTCCCAAGGGCAGGTGGTGCGAGTTCTGCCGGTTTGGTGCGCTCCACGGTGCGGGCTCTCGCGTCGACCTGCGAGAACCTCCGGCCTACTGGCCCGCTGGTGTCCGAGGAGCGCTTGACAGATTCTTCAAGCTCCGTATGCCCGCAGTGAGACCACATGGGCCCGGGGCGCGCCGTTGGTGCGGTGGGCCGTCAGGCGCAGGTGGGTGGCCTCGGTGGGGGTCTCCAGGTGGTGGTGTTGGGTGCGGTGGTGGTTGTTGGTGACGTGGGCGATCGGTTGCCAGGCGGTGTTGCTGTTGCGGAGTTCGAGGGAGTAGTCGGCCAGGAGGGTGGGGAGGGACTCGAAGGGGGTGCGGTGGTGGTGGAGGTTGATGAGATCCTCTTGGACGTCGTCGTCGAGGATCACGACCACCTCGGAGAGGGTGACCGGCTCGGGCCAGGCGAGTTCGACCCAGGGGGTCGGGTCCCAGGCCAGGTCTTCGGAGGACCACAGGTTCGGGCCGCCGTACGGGCGGGCGTAGCCGCCGATGACCTTTTCGGGGGCGTACGCCGTAGTCTCGCCGAGGCGGATGCACAGGCCGGCGCGCGGAAG
>NZ_DASRVN010000635.1:0-18969 GCF_035655035.1 Kribbella sp.
GCAACGATCGCCGCGGCAATCGTCCGGCCGGCGGCTTCGGCGGACTCGAAGGTCCGGGCATCGTTCGTCTGCAAGGAGACCGACGCGCTCGCGGCATGCCCGGTGTTCGCGTCGCCGGCACATCCGGTCAGGAACAGGGCCACCGCTCCTGGGACGTGCTGCTCGACCAGCCGCCGGACGACCCCTGGGTAGTCGGCGGTCAGCAGGGTGTTGTCCGCGCCTAGCACTACCGGATGGCAGGCGTACGACGCCAGCACCGCGATGGGCCGTCCGTCGATTCCGACCAACCGGGCCACCGGCAACGAGCGGTCCACCGGCCCGTCCGACCGGCGACGGTTCCGGGCCACTACGACCTCGGCCCCGTACCCCGACAACAGGTGAGCCGGCCGGCGACGGCGTACCGCTTCCTCGACCACCTCGACGCAAGCCTGCTCCAGGCTCACCAACCACTCCTGATCCACTGCGTCCCCAAGCCGCCCGGGCATGCTGGCCGGCCCACCGTGGGTGTGCGTCGCATGCACGCGGACATTCGCCGTCGGCAACGAGACCCTCGCCGCCACTCGAACACAGAAGTCCTCATGCAGCCCGACCACGTCGACCGTCACCAGCGCCGTGTCGTCTACGCACACCGCGCGTACCGTGATCGGGTCGTGCACACCGGTCGACGGGCTCGAACGTGCCACGAACCCGGACATCGCGCCACCGACAGCCGGCGTGACGTCCGCGACCGCTGCCCCCGCGAGGACGGTACTCATACGGCTCGGCCCGAGCGGACGACAGAGCGCAGACGCAGCACGGAGTCGCCAGGGGCCCAGTCGAACAGCACCAGGTCCGCCCTCGCGCCCGGCCGCAGTACGCCGCGATCACCGGCGAACCGGCCCGGGTTCGCGGTCGCCATCCGGACAGCGTCACCCAGGCCTATCCGCGCCAGCCCGACTGCCGAGGCGACACCCTCCGCGAGTGAGCGCGCCGCTCCCGCGAGGTACGGCGTACCCGCGTAGGAGAGCCTGCCGTCGGCCGACAGGTCGACGGTCCCGCCGACCGGAGTCTCGTACGCGCCGGGCTCGCAACCGGCCAACGCGACCGAGTCGGACACCAGCAGGCTGCGTTCGATGCCCTTCGCCCGCACCATCGCCGTCAGCGCGTCGGAGGGAAGATGGTGGCCGTCGGCAATGAACCCGGCGGTCAGCCGATCCTCCGACAGCTGGGTCCAGAGGTGGTTGGGGTGCCGCGGCAGCATCGCCGCCGCACCGTTGCCGAGGTGGGTCGACAGTACCGCTCCCGCGTCCACCGCGGCGGTCACCTGCTCCGGGCTCGCCGCCGTGTGACCGAGCGAGACCCGGACGCCGGTCTGTGTGACAGCCCGTACGTAGTCCGCCGTACCCGGGTAGTGCGGCGACAGCGTGACGATGCCGACCAACCCACCACAGGCACGCTCCCAGCGCAGGAACTCCTCGAAGTCGGGCGGCCGGATGTGCTCCACCGGATGCACACCGCGGGCCCCCTCCTCGGGCGACAGGTGCGGACCCTCGACATGGACGAAGGGGATCGCGTCACGAGTGGCCTGATCGGCCTCGCGCGCGGCGGCGATCGCCCGCAGCGAGGCCACCATCTCGTCTTCGGCCGCGGTGATCACGGTCGGCGCGAAGCTCGTCGTTCCGGCTGCTGCCAGGGCGCGGCCGAGCTCGACCACGACCTCCGGGCTGACTTCGGGACCGTTGACGTCGAGGCCCGCGAACCCGTTCACCTGCAGGTCGACGAAACCAGGCGCCAGCCAACCGTCAACCGGCGCCTCGGCTGCTGACACATCGACGATGTGACCGCCATCGAGCCGGACCGTCACCGGCCGCCCGGTGGACGGATCGACTCCGCTGTACGCAATCGTCACAGTGCCTTGACCCGATCCCGGAAGCGCCCCAGGAAACGGCCGTTCGCCTCGTCGCCGCCGGGGGCGTTGCCGCTCCGCCAGATCGGCGGCTCGATGCCACGGGCAACAAGCCGGTTCACCGTGTGCAGCGTCAGGGCGTTCAGTACGAACGCGTTCGCGAACGTCGACACGGCCGCGATCCGCTCCTCGACACCGGGCACGTCGACCACCGCATCACCGATCGGCACCTTGGAGTCGACGGCTACGTCGACCAGGTCGTGCAGGTTCTGCCGGCTGGGATGCCGGGCCGGGTGCTCGGGCGCCGTCTGTTCGGCATGCGCCCGCGAGCTGATCCCGATCAGCCGCACACCGCGCTCCCGGGCCTCGAGCGCGGCGTCGATCAGGGCCGCGTTGATGCCGTAGGCGTTCACCAGGATCAGCAGGTCACCCTCGCCCAGGTCGCGGTCGCGAACCACGATCCGTCCGTACCCCGGCGTCCGCTCGATCGCCATCGACCGCAACGCGCCGTTCGACAGCAACGTGCCCTCGTCGAGGATCGCCGCGATGTGCATCAGCCCGCCGGCACGGAAGAACACCTCCTGCGCGGCCAGATTCGAGTGCCCGCCGGGCCCGAACACGTGCACCAAACGGTCCGCGGCGATCTGATCGGCGAGCAGCTCCGCCGCCGCCGCGATCGACGCCGACTCCTCGGCGTGAATCCGGAGCAGCAGCTCGTGGACCTGCTCCAGGTAGCCCAGGCTCAGCTTGTCCGCGGTGAAATCATCCGACATGGGCAGCCGACTCCTTGTCGAGGTAGAGGGTGCAGTCCGGGTGGCGTCGCAGTGCGGTCGCCGGACAGTCCGGACCGATCGGGTCGGTCACGGCGGACCGTACGGCGGCTGCCTTCGCCGCGCCAGGTACGACGCAGAACAGACGACCCGCGTCCAGCAGCCGCGGCACGGTCAGGGTGACTGCGGTTCTTGGAACGTCCTCGACGCGGGCGAAGCACTCGTCGTCGACCTGCTGCCGTCGACTTGCTTCGGCGAGCTCGACCACCCGCACCGGCTGCGGATCAGCCAGGTCGGCGTCCGGCGGATCGTTGAAGGCCAGGTGCCCGTTCACGCCGATACCGAGCACCACCACGTCGATCGGCGCGGCGGCCAGCTCGTCGGCGTACTGCCGAAGGGCCTCGGCAGGATCGCTGCCGGGATCGAGGAGATGGACGTTGCCCAGCGGGACGTGGTCGAACAGCGCGCCCTTCAGCCAATTGCCGAACCGCTGCGGCGCGTTCGGCGGCAGGCCGACGTACTCGTCCATGTGGAACGCGGTGACCCGGCTCCAGTCGACGCCCTCGGCCGTCCGCAGCCGCTCGAGCGTCTCCAGCTGACTCGGTGCGGCGGCGAGGATCATCCGTACGCCGTCCTGCCGGGCGAGCCGGCGCCGAAGCTCTGCCGCGATGTCGTCCCCCGCCGCCCGGCCGAGCGCCTCCCGATCGGGAAACACCTCCACCCGCGGCTGTGTCCCCGTCGTACTCACCGGTCCTCGGTCCTCTCGTCGTCGTACAGCAGTTCGGCCAGTAGCAGGAAGGACCTCGCGATGTGGAACGGGTCCTTCACCGGTAGCGCGACCGTGGCCTCCAGCGGCCTGCCGTCCCGGCGTCTGATCTGGATCCACTCCTTCCCCGGCCCGGCCGGGAAAGTGTCCATCGTGTAGTCGTACAGCTTCTGGTGCCAGTGGGCGAGGTCGTGGCGACCGATGGCCTTGGCGAGCAGCACCGTGGTGTAGATCGCCTCCGCGTGCGGCCACCACAGCTTGGTGTCCCAGGTGTCGACCACGAGCGCCTCGTACGAAGCGTCGGTACGACGGCCGGTCGGCGCACCGCCCTCGCGGTCGACGAAGCGGAACAGGCCGCCGTACTCGTCGTCCCAGTCCAGATCAAGAGCGTGCAGCGCGAGATCCCCGAGGCGTTCGGGGTCGGCGGCCAGTGTTCCGGGTGCAAGGTCCGCCGCGTGGTGCAGGAACCACAGCGCTTCGAGCGTATGACCAGGAGCCCGATGCCGGGTGAGCAGGAGGTCCTCGGCCGACGACGGCATCTCCATCACCTCGATGCCACGGACGAACGTCGTCTCGATCGCGGTCACAGCGTTCCGCACGACTTCCAGTGAGCGCTCGGACCCGGTCGCGCGATGTACCTGCTCGCCCACACCCAGCAGGATCATCGGCAGCGCGAAGGAGGCGTGGCCGGCTGGGACCGGGTACGGCTCGGAGCGGTAGGTGCCCGCGTGGATACGCTCGGCGGCTGCCAGCAGAATCCGTTCGGCCGCGTCGCCCCACTCAGGATCGTGCTGGGCGAGACCGGCGAAGCCGAGTCCCGCGAACAGGTCGGCGAAGACACTGACGCTGACCCCCTGGCCGGTGTCCCGCGGCGTACCCGCCCGATCGGTCACGTATGCCGTCGTACCGTCCGGGAGCACTGCGTGGTCGCGGACGAAGGTGGCTGTGGATCTGGCCAAGCCCAGGAACTGCTCGGGGTCGACGTCGAGCACTCCCCGACGGGCAGCCGCGGCGATTCGCGCGGTCAACCAGATCCAGCGACCTTGGGACCAGGTGTACTTGTCCGACGACACCAGGCTGGTTCCCGCATTGTCCCAGCAGGTCAGGACCCCGCCGTACTTCTCGTCAGGGCCGTGCGTCAGCCACCAGCCGAGCACGTCGTCGACAAGATGGTTGCGTACGGCAATGAAATCGGGCTCAGGCATGTGCGGACCCGACTGCGACCTCGTCGGCTGCGTCCGCGTCCGCGCCGAGTGCGTCGACGAGCGCCTCCGACTCCGGGTCGCGCCACGGCCGGACGAATCCGACCAGCACGAACACGATCAGCGAGCAGACCACGGGGCCGCCCACCTGGATCGCCGTCACCTTGTCCTTGGCGAGCTCGGCGATCCGGCCGTCGACGACATACCGAGTGATGAAGAAGACCAGCAGACCGAACGCCCAGGAAGCGATCGCGGCCGTCGGTCCGCAGCGCCGGAAGGCGGGTAGGAGGCCGAGCAGCATGGGGATCGCGATCGGTCCGACCAGGCCGCCGAACCAGAGAATCAACAGGCCGAGGACGCCGCCGAAGCTGTCCGCGGTGAGTGCGATGGCCATACTGAGCGCGATGAAGGCGAAGGTGCTGACCCGCCCGAAGACCAGCTCGGTCCGGCCGGTCATGTTCCGCGCACCGCGCCAGACGGCCGGCACGATGTCACGCGTGACCACCGCCGAGATCGCGTTCGCGTCCGAGCTGGTCATCGCCATCGTGTGCGAGAACAAGCCGGCCAGGACCAGGCCGACCAAGCCCATCGGGAGCAGGTGCTCGGTGAGCAGGGCGTACGACTGGTCCGGTTTCGCGAGGTTCGGCAACAGGATCGGTGCCGCCCACATCGGGAAGAACATGATCAAGGGCCAGACCAGGTACAGACCGCCGGACAGGAGTGCGGCCCGGCGGGCGGCGCTGCCACTCGGCGAGGCAATGAACCGCTGGGCGAGGTTCCAGGTGCCTCCGTTGTAGGACAGGGTGTTGATCAGCAGGTAGACCATCACGAACAGCACCGTGTACTGGCCGTTGAAGAGCTTCGCGTTTCCCTCCGGAAGGTCGCCCCACATCGTCCAGATCGCCGAGATCCCACCGAGCTTGGCAAGGGCTGCGACGAACAGCACGACGCCGGCGACCAGCTGGATGAGGAACTGACCGAGGTCGGTGAGGACGTCGGCCCACAGCCCGCCGACGGTCGAGTAGACCAGCGTGACGCCGCCGGTGATGAGCACACCCCAGCCGACCGGCACGCCGGCGAAGACGTTCAGCAGCAGGGCTGTCGCGGTCCACTTGGCACCCACGTCGAAGACCTTCAGCGCCGTACCGCTCCACGCCAGCAACTGCTGGGTCGGCAGGTTGTACCGGATCTTCAGGTACTCCAGGGGCGAGATGACACCGAGCCGCTGCCGCAGCCGTGGCCAGCGCGGAGCGAACAGGAAGGCTCCCACGACCATTGCGAAGGTGATGCCGAGCGCCCACCAGACATAGAGGACGAACCCCTGCGTGTAGGCGATCGCGGCGTACGCGACGAAAACCGCCGAGCTGTAGCCGGACATGTGGTGCGAGATCCCCGACAGCCACCAGGGCATCCTGCCGCCGGCGGTGAAGAAGTCGGCGGCGTCGTGGACGCGCGCCTTCGCCCACAACCCGATCACCACCATCACGACGAAGTAGCCGCCGACGACCAACCAGTCCAAAGGTGCCACGGAAGTCTCCCTTGCTTGCCCGACGGCCTCCGGCGGCGCGACCTGACCATGCGCGTCCCGGCACTCGCGTAACGATGCCGTGCAACCGGTTGCACGTCAAGCTGTGAAGACAAAATTCCCGACTGGGTCCCCGCCGGGCCCGGACTGGATGCGGCACGTAAAGTACCCATGTGGCGCAGCAGCGAGGTACGGGGAAGTCGCCGACCATCAGTGAGGTGGCGGCGGCCGCCGGCGTGTCGAAGTCAACGGTGTCCCGCGCGTTCTCACGGCCGCAGATGATCACCGCGGAGACCGTCGCGCACGTGATGGAGGTCGCCACGCGGCTCGGGTACGTGCCGAACCACACCGCCCAGGCGCTCAGTACGGGACGTGCCGGCACGGTAGCGATCGTCGTACCGGACATCGCCAATCCCTTCTTCCCGCCACTGATCCGCGGCGCCCAGGCGGCCGCCGACCAGGCCGGCTTCAGCTTGCTTCTCGGCGACGCCGACGAGGACCCGACCCGGGAGGACGTCGTGGTCGGCAAGCTCGGCCGGCAGACCGACGGGATCGTCCTGGCGTCGTCGCGAATGACCGAGGAACAGATCAGCACGCACGCCGAGCGCCGGCCGCTCGTGCTGATCAACCGCGACGTCGCCGGACTGCCGCGGGTCCTGATCGACACCTCGACCGGGATCGCGGCCGCGGTCGAGCACCTGGCCGAGCTGGGTCATCGGCATCTCGTCTACGTGAGTGGACCGACGTCGTCGTGGTCGAACGCGGAGCGTCGCCGCGCCGTCCGTGCCGCCGGACGCCGGCTCGGTCTCAAGGTCAGCGCGGTGGCTGCACGACGATCGACGTACGACGCCGGCGTTCAGCATGTCGGTGCGATCCTGGACACCGGAGCGTCGGCGGCGATCGCGTTCGACGACTTGCTGGCCCAGGGGATCCTGGCGGGACTGTCCGCGCGAGGGTTCGTCGTACCGGAGCAGTTCAGCGTGGTCGGCTGCGACGACGTCCTGGCCGCGACGATGTCGCCGCCGTTGACGACAGTGTCCGCCCACGGCGCCGACGCCGGGCGAACCGCCGTCGAGCTCTTGCTGTCCTACCTGGGCGGAGACCACACAGCTGAGCGACGCGTGCTGGACACCACGCTGGTGGTGCGCGCGACGACCGCACCACCAGCCTGAGTATTCAGCCGAAGTCGACGGACCGGCCGACGTGCGCCCACCGCTCGACTGGAGGGCGGCTTCCTGGGTCGGTTCGGGAGGTGCGGGTCAGTTCGGGTTGTCGGCAGGGTTGATGTCGACGAACGTCCGGGCGACGACGGCGCCGGTCGCGTCGGTGATCCACAGGTCCGCGCGACCGGGCTGTGACACCGTGATCTCGGTCGGCTCGTTCACCGTGAACGGCTTGACCTCCACGGGCGCCGATCCGGACGGCCATCGCAGGCTGCCCAGCAACGGCTCGGGCCCGTGGTGCGAGACGCGAACGAAGATCGACGCCGGGCCGCCCTCGAGCACGAGGTCCCGGCCGGGTGCCTCCGGGATGATGTCGACGATCAGAACGGTCTCGGCGTGCACATCGGACGGGACCACGCCGCCGAGGTCCTTGGTCCGGCGGTCGTAGGTGTAGATGCCGACGGTCTCGTGCTCGATGTCGTACAGCTCGGTGTAGATGTACCCGGAGTTCCGCGGATGCCGGCGAAGCTCCTGGGTCTGCCACCGCAGGTGCCACCCGCGCTCCACGCTGGTCGACCCGCCACCGTACTCACCGTTCAGTTGCACCTTGTCCGTCGCGTCGAACCCCGGTGCCGCGATCGCCTTCTCGGCCACGAAGTCCGGGCCTAGCCGGACCGGGAAGCGACCGTCCGCGGCGTTGATCAACCGGTCCACGATCCCCGCCCACGACCCTACGTTCTCGTCGTAGTAGTGCCAGTCGACCAGATCGGTCTCGACATGTGCCCATCCCGAGTTGTCGACAATCGGACGAGTCGGATCCGCGTCCTTGATGATCCGGTACGCGCGCCGGACCGCGTCCTGCTTCGCCGGATCGCCCGGGACGTCCCAGTCCAGGCCCCACTCCTCGTTGTACGCGCCCCAGATCACGATGCTCGGGTGGTTGCCGTCCCGCGCGACCATCCCGGCCGCCACCTCTTCGAACGCGGCGACCGCCGAGGCCGTGAACCGCCCGGTCGACGGCGGCTCGGCCCAGACGAGCATGCCGAGCCGGTCAGCCCAGTACAGCCAGCGCGGGTCCTCGAGCTTGATGTGCTTGCGCACCAGGTTGAACCCGGCCGCCCGCGCGAGTTCCAGGTCCCGGCGCAACGCCTCGTCGCTCGGTGCCGCATGTCCGCCGGCCGGCCAGAAGCCCTGGTCGAGGACGCCCCGGACGTAGGTCGGTGCGCCGTTCAGCACGAGGTTGTTGCCCTGCCACTCGATCGTCCGCAACCCGGTGTAGCCACGCACCGTGTCCGCGCCGGCGGTCACGATCACGTCGTACAGATGTGGATTGTCGACAGTCCACAATCGGGGCTCGGGGATCGGCAGCGTCACGGTCCCGGGCCATTCGTCGTACTCACGGACCACGACCCCCGGGATCTCGATGCGCACCGGAGACGGCCCGGTCATCGTGATCTCGATGCTGTCCGCCGCCGGACGGAGCTCGAGCTTCGAGATGTGGTCGGCAGGTCGCGGTTCCAGCCAGACGGTCTGCCAGATCCCGCTCGACGGCGTGAACGCGCACCCGTCGTAGTCGTCGGCCGGCATACTACGCTGCTTGCCGTGCGGGATGAACCGCTTGTTGGTCGGCGCATCCACCTGTACGACGAGCTCACCCGCGCCGTCGTCCAGCAGGTCGGTGATGTCGGCCTCGAACGGAAGGTATCCGCCGGTGTGCTCGACGGCGAGCGCACCGTTCACCCACACGGTCGCGTGGTGATGGACGGCGCCGAAGTGCAGGATGGTCCGCTCCCCCGCCCAGTCCGCCGGTCGCTCGATCCGCCGCCGGTACCAGGCCTTCGGCAGCCAGTGCGCGACCACGCCGGAGGCGGGATGCTCCCACGGGAACGGGACGACGATGGTCTCGCCGAACTGATCGGGTTCGCGGGCGAAGTCCCATGCGCCGTTCAGGTTCAGCCAGCGGTCCGACCGGTCGAAATGCGGCCGGGGGTACTCGGGACGTGGTGTGGTCAGACTGTTCACAAGTGTTTCTCTCCCAGCGAACGAAGCGAAAGAAGCGGGGCGCGCCCGTCAGCCCTTGAGGCTGCCGGCCATGACGCCTTTGATCAGGTGACGTTGCAGGACGACGAACACGATCAGTACCGGGATCGCCGCCACGGTGCTTGCCGCGAGCAACTGGCCCCAGACGCTGGTCCAGTCCGCGCCCAGCTGGCCCGAGCGGATGTTCTGCGCGAGCGCCGAGAGCATCACCTGCAGGGTCTGGTGCTGCTCGTCGTTCACCGCGACCACCGGCCAGACGAAGTCGTTGTAGATGTTGATGAAGGTCAGTACGCCGAGCGCGGCGAGGCCGGGCCGGATCACCGGAAGCACGATGCTCAGGAAGATCCGCAGCTCACCGGCACCGTCCACCCGCGCCGCGTCGAGCAACTCGTCCGGGATCGCCAGGATCACCTGCCGCATCCAGAACACCCCGAACGCGTCGATGGCGCCGGGCAGGATCAGCGCCTGGAACGTGCTCACCCAGCCGAGCTGACTCATCTCGAGCAGCAACGGGATCAGCAGCACGAGCGTCGGCAGCATCAACGTGGTCAGCACGGTCGCGAACAGCAGCCGCTTGCCCGGGAAGACGTACTTCGCGAACGCGAAACCCGCCATCGGGCAGAAGATCATCGTCAGCGCACCCTTGGCCACCACCACGATCGCGGTGTTCCGGAACCCGGTGCCGATCGGGATCGTGTCCAGCATCGACCGGAAGTTCGTCAGGGTCAGCTTGGTGGGGTCGAAGCTGAACGGGCTCGAGATGATGTCCGCGCCGGGCTTCAGCGACGAGACCATCATCCACAGCAACGGTGCGAGGCTGATCAGGCCGGCCACGGTGAGCAGGCAGTAGCGGCCGAGCGCTCCCAGTTTCATGAGTCCTCCCTCGAGCGCAGCAAGCGGATCGACGCGAGCGACAGCGCCAGCACCATCACGACGAGCAGCATCGAGTTCGCGGCCCCGAGTCCGAGGTCGGAGTTGGTGATGTGCTTGTAGAGGTACAGCCCGGCGGTCCTGGTCGCGTTGAACGGACCACCCGCGGTCACGACGTACGGCTCGGCGAACAACTGGAAGACGGTCAGGGTGCCGATCACGACGACGAAGCTCAGCGTGCGCGTCACCAGCGGCACGGTGATCGACCAGAACTGGTGCCACGCGCCCGCGCCGTCGATCGTCGCCGCCTCGTAGACGTCCGCGGGGATCGTCGACAATCCGGCCATCAACAAGATGACGGCGTACCCGGTCGTGCGCCAGAGCACGAGCAAGGCGATCGTGATCTTCGCACCTGCGGCGGTGGTCAACCAGCCGATCGCAGGCAATCCGATCGACGACAATCCGTGGTTCACCGCGCCGAAGTCCTTGTCGAACAGGATGATCCACACCTGCGCCATCGCCACCAGCGGCGTCACGAACGGCGCGATCAGCGCGGCACTGAACACACCGCGGAACCTTGCCTTGCGCAACGCCACCGCGATCGTCAGCGCGACCAGCACCTGTGCCGGTACGACGAGCAACCAGAGCACACCGGAGGTCGCCATCGACTGCCAGAAGTCCGGGCTGGTCAGCAGGTACCGGTAGTTCGCCAGTCCGATGATCTTCAGCGCACCAGCGCCGTGCCAGTTGGTGAAGCTCAGCTGGAGCGCGAAGAAGATCGGATAAGCGCTGAAGGCGGCGAACACGACAAGGAACGGCGCAACGAACAGGTACGGCGCGGCCGGGACCCGGCGCCTCCGAACCGGCCGAGCGGTTTGCCGGGTCGTGCCCGCTTCGATGAGGGTCGCCATTCAGTTCGGCCCCATCAGGTTCTTCTGGATCTGCGATGCCGACGTCTTCAGCACCTCGTCCGGGCTCATCTGACCGGCCAGCAGCTTCTGCACGTTGACACCGAAGTAGTCGACGGCCTTCCCCCACCAGGTGGGAACCGTGTAGCCGCCCGGCACCTGCTTGCCTGCCTCGACGGCAACCTTCCACAGGTCCTGCCCACCGAGTGCCTCGAGCGGCTTGAACAGCGGAGCGTTCGGATCGAGAGCCGGCAGGTACGACGGGATCGACGTGTTCAGGCCGTTCGGGTACACCTCGTTCGACCCGTAGACCGTCGAGTACCCCTCCTTGCTGAAGACCAGGTGCTCGTACAGCCGCCACGCCAGCTCGGGGTTCTTCGCCTTGGCCGGAATGACGAAGGACGAGCCGCCCATCACGCCGGCCCGCGCGCCGCCGGACTGCCACGCAGGGAGCGCCGTCGCCCGCCACTTGCCCTTGCTTGCCTTCAGCAACTGCTGCGGCGCGAACACGAACCACTGGGCCCACGGCACGAACACCTGGGTGCCGTTGTCCTGCGTCTGTAGATCGGTCGGCTGGGTGTACTTCGCCAGCGTGCCGAGCTGCTCGGACCGGACCTTGTCCAGCCAGGTCAGCGCATTCCGGTACGGATCGGAGTCGATCGTGAGCTTGCCGTCGGCACCGATCATCGCCCCGCCCTGCTGGTTGGCGAACATGTCGATCCACAGCTGCGCGAGGAACTGGTCGTTCTCGAGGTGGATCGGCTTCGCCTTCGGGAACTTCTCCCGGACGGTCCGGGCCGCGCCGAGCAGCTCGTCGTACGTGGTCAGACCGGCCGGATCGACACCGGCCTGGGTGACGATGTCGTCGCGGTAGAACAGCAGGCCGGGGTCGAGGTCCCACGGCACCGCGACGATCTTCCCGTCGACGGTCACCACACCGAGCTTGTACGGCGCGATGTCCGGCTTGTACTGCTCGATCAGCTGGCTGAGGTCGTACAGGTGCGGTGCGACACCGGTGAGCAGCGCGTCGTCGTAGAACGCGCCGTCCGGCACGCCGGCGCCGCTGATCAACGTGGCCGGGAGCTTGGCGTTCACGTCGACGGCCACGTGGTTGACCTTGACCTGCGGGTATTTCGCGGTGAACGACGCGATCGCCTGGTCGAACACCTTGTAGAGGTCGCCGGTGCGGTCCCAGATGGTGATCTCGCCGGACGGTGGTTTGGTCGCGCTGCTGCGCGGCAGCGAACTGCTGCCGGTGGTGCCGCCCGGGGCACAGGCGGCGAGGCCGCCGGCGATCGCGGCGGCACCCGCGCCGCGGAAGAGCGTACGGCGCGAAAGCGGTACGGAAAGAGGATTGGTCATGTTGCGTTCCCTCATGACTTCTGCCGAGCTTGCAACGTTGCAAGTATTGCTGGAGACGCTAAGGTTGCAACGTTGCAAGTGTCAAGAGTCAGCCGTCCACGAAATGAGGTGCAGGGTGGCCGCCACACTCCGCGAGGTCGCCGAGCTGGCCGGTGTCTCGGTCCGGACGGTGTCGAACGTCGTGAACGACTTCCCGCAGGTCGCGGCCGAGACCCGGGCCCGCGTGCAGCGGGCGCTCGACGAGCTCGGCTACCAGCCGAACGCGGTCGCCCGGACCCTGCGGAACGGGCGCTCCGGCCTGATCGCCCTCGTCCTGCCCGAGCTCGACGTGCCGTACTTCGCCGAGCTCACCCGGGCCGTGATCGAGCAGGCGGCGCTCGCGGGGTACACGGTCGTGGTCGACCAGACCGACGGCGATCCGGTCCGGGAGCGCGAACTTGTGATGCGGGGCAGCCGGGCGGCGATGTTCGACGGGCTGATCTTCAACCCGCTCGCGCTCGGCGGCGCCGACCTGCGCGACCGGCCGTCGTCGACACCGGTGGTGCTGCTCGGTGAGCGGGTCGTCGAGGGCGGGCTCGACCACATCATGATCGACAACATCGGCGCCGCCGAGCTCGCGACCCGGCATCTGATCGAGCTCGGCCGGCAGCGGATCGCGGCGATCGGTGATCAGTTCGACGTGACGCGGCAGACCGGTCAGCTGCGAACGCAGGGCTACCGGGCCGCGCTCCAGGCCGCCGGACGCGAGGTCGTCCCGGAGTTGGTGAGCTCCACCGAGTTCTTCCACCGGGCCGACGGCGCGGCCGCGATGAGCGAGCTGCTCGCACTCCCCCAGCCGCCCGACGCGGTCTTCTGCTACAACGACCTGCTCGCACTCGGCGCGCTGCGCACCATCCTCAGCCGCGGCCTCCGCGTGCCCGACGACATCGCGCTGGTCGGCTTCGACGACATCGAGGACGGCCGCTACAGCACCCCCAGCCTGACCACGATCAGCCCGGACAAGACCCAGATCGCCAAGAACGCCGTACAACTCCTCCTGGACCGCCTCGACGGCGACCGCTCCGCCCCCACCGAACTCGCCGCCGACTACACCCTCGAAATCCGCGAGAGCACCACCGGCTAGCCGGAAATGGACGCGCTGGGCCACGGACGGGTGGGCAGGCGGACTTCCAGGTAGGCGGCCAGCGCCAGAGCCCGTAGGTCTTGGTGGTGGGGTACGGCGAGTTGCGCGCCGATCGGGAGCCCGTCGCGGGAGAAGCCGGCGTTGACGGTGGTCGCGGGGTGGTGGGACATGTTGTACGGAACGGTGAACGCGATGTGTTCGAAGGGCTTGGCGGGGTCGTCGGTCGGATAGGCGAGTTCGGCCGGGAAGGCCGTGATCGGGGCGACCGGCGACAGGATCACGTCGTACGTCGTGAAGACCCGCGTGACGGCGGCGGCCATCGCGCCCATCTGGCTGTACCCGTGGAACACGTCGGCGGCGGTGAGATCCGACGCGGTCGACACCCACTGACGGATCTGCGGCAGGACCTTGGCGCGGCGTTCCTCGGGGAGGGCCGCGATGTCGGTGGCGGAGCGGATCCGCCAGAAGCGGTCGAGGCCGTCGAGCATCTCGCGGGTGATGATCGGCGGGATCGGTTCGACGATCGCCCCGGCCTGTTCGAGCGACGAGGCGGTCGCCGACACCGCGGCGGTGACCTCGGGATCGACGGGCAGCCCGACGCCCGCGTCCAGCAGCAGCGCGACCCGCAAACCCTTCAGTTGTACGTCGAACAAATCCGATGCCAAGGGCAACGAGGTGTGGTCGCGCGGGTCGTACCCCTGCATCACCGACAACGCCAGCGCAGCGTCGCCCGCGGTTCGCGTCAACGGCCCGATCGCGCGCCCGGCGTACGGGTTCCCGACGGCGATCCGCCCGTGCGTCGGCTTCAGCCCGGCCAGCCCGCACCACCCGGCCGGCAACCGGATCGACCCGCCGATGTCCGTACCGACGTGGATCGGCCCGTACCCTGCCGCCGCCGCGGCCGCCGCGCCCGCGCTCGATCCGCCCGCGGTCTTGGTCAGGTCCCACGGGTTCCGCGTCAGCCGGTGGAAGGTCGACACCCCCGACGACAACATCCCGTACTCCGGCATCGTCGTCTTGCTGAAGATCACCGCCCCGGCCGTTCGCAGCCGCGCCGCCGCGGGCGCGTCCTCCGCGGCCGGTACCAGCACGGTCGCCGCGGTCCCTTGCGGTACGGGCGTTCCGCGCGTCGCGATGTTCTCCTTGACGGTCACCGGTACGCCGTCCAGCGCCTCCGCCGTACCGTCCCGCCACCGGCGCTCCGACTCCTGCGCGGCGGCCCGCGCGCCGGCCTCGTCCAACGCGTAGAGCGCGCAGATCTCGGGTTCCCGGGCGGCGACCCGCTCCAGGACGTCGGAGATCACCTCGACAGGCGACAACGAACCGTCTCGGTACTTCGCCAGGAGTTCGACTGCGGTCAGGTCGGCGAGACTCATACAACCTCCTAGTTCGGTGGTTCGAAGCGGCCGTCGACCGCGGTCCAGCCGCCGTCGACCGCGAGGACGCTGCCGGTGACGAAGCTCGCCGCGTCCGAGGCGAGGTAGACGACCGCACCGGCGAGCTCGTGCGGCTGTGCCCAGCGGCCGAGCGCGCCCTTCTGCGCGTAGGCGTCGTACCAGCCCTGGTCGGCCTTGATCTGCGCGGTCAGCGGGGTCTCGACGACGCCAGGGGCGATCGCGTTCGCGCGGACGCCGGACGGGCCGAGCTCGGCGGCGGCGGTACGGAGCAGTTGGACGAGACCTGCTTTCGTTGCCGCGTACACCGATTGCCCCGGCTCGACCGTCGTACCGCGGATCGAGCTGAAGCCGATGATGCTGCCACTCCCCCGCTCCGCCATCCCGCGGCCGAAGGCCCGGACGATCTGGAACGACGCCCGCAGGTTCAACGCCACGACCCGGTCGAACTCGTCCACCGTGTAGTCGAGGATCCGCTTCCGCACGTTCGTCGCCGCGGTGAACACCAGCACGTCAACAGGATCCAGCTCCGCGACAGCCCGCTCGATCGCCACGTCATCAAGAACATCCAACGCGTACGCCGTCAGCTCGGAGCCGGCTGTTGCAACGGCCGAGGCAAGATCCCGATCGGCACATGTCACCCGCGCACCGTGCGCCGCGAGGGCCAGCGCGCTGGCACGGCCGATTCCGCTGCCGGCGCCGATTACCAGCGCGTGCTTGCCGTCCAGCCGGAAGAGGTTCGCGTAGTCCATCTGTTCACCTGTCATGGCCGCGGGCGGATGATCGCCATCCGGGTCGTGGTCAGTTCCTCGATCGCGAACCGCGGGCCTTCCCGGCCGGTGCCGGAGTCCTTGACGCCGCCGTACGGCATCACGTCGGACCGGAACCCGGGGACGTCGTTGATCACCACTCCCCCGACCTCGAGCCGGTCGATCGCGGCGAAGGCGGTGTCCAGCGACGACGTGAACACACTCGCCTGCAGGCCGTACCGCGTCTCGTTCACCGCGCGCAGCGCACTGTCCACGTCAGGAACCGACCGTACGGCGATCACCGGCCCGAAGATCTCCTCGTCCCACGCCGGCAGCCCGTCCGGTACGTCGGTGAGCACGGTCGGCCCGAGTTCGTCGCCGGGAGACGCGTAAGCGACGGCAGCACCCGCATGGACGGCATCGCCGACCCACTCGCGAACACGGGACGTCGCGGCGGGATTGATGAGGGCGGACACCCGCGTCAACGGATCCCGCGGATCACCGACCACCACACCAGGAAGCCGAGCGCCGAGTTTCTCCAGCAACGCCTCACGGACGGACGAGACCACGATCACCCGCTGCACCGAGATGCAGGCCTGCCCGGAGGCGTAGTACCCGCCGCGCACGATCGCGGCCGCGGCCGCGTCCAGGTCGGCGTCGTCGGCAACGACCAGCGCGGAGTTCGAGCCGAGCTCCAGCAGTACCTTCGTGGGCGCCGCGTCCCGGGCGATCCGATGCCCGACGGCGGCCGATCCGGTGAACGACACCGCACCGATCCGCGGGTCCGTGGTCAGCGCCGCACCAACCTCCGGCCCGCCGGTGACGACCTGCAACGCGCTCGAAGGCGCCCCAGTATCGGCCAACGCCGACCGCATCAGGTGCGCGAGCCAGAGTGTGGCGAGCGGAGTCTGCGGCGCGGGCTTCACGATGATCGGGCAGCCGGCCGCGAACGCGGGCGCGATCTTGTGGGCCGCGAGCAACAACGGGTAGTTGAACCCGGTGATCCCGACGACCACTCCGATCGGCTTCCGCACCCAGAACCCCTGCAGCCCTTCGCCGCTCGGCAACAGGTCGAGCGGTACGGTCTCGCCGTGCAGCCGCGCGACCTCCTCGGCCGAGGTCTCCAGCGTGAGCAGCGTCCGGTCGATCTCCACCCGGCAGTCGACGAGCGGCTTCCCGGTCTCCAGCACCAGCAGGTCCACGAACGCGTCCCGCTCGGAAAGGACCGCGGAATGCACGTCCCGCAGGACTTTCCGGCGCACGTACGATGGCAACCGGCCGACCGTTTCCCGGACGGCGAGCGCGTTCCCGAGGGCGGCCCGCGCGATCGCGACATCTCCGACCGGGGCGTCCGCGACCGGCGTACCGTCGTACGGGAAGATCACCGGAACGCTCGCCGGTGCCTCGATCCACGACTCGCCGATCGGCAAGCCGGTGGGGAACTTCATGCGGATTCTCCCTTCGCGAGCAGGTCGGACGTGGTCGCGCCGGACAGGGCGCGCTGCAGCGTCGGGATCGCCGAGACCAGGCGCTGCGTGTACGGATGCCGCGGGGCGGCGTACACGTCCGCGGTGTAGCCGGTCTCGACGATCTGGCCGGCGTTCATCACGGCCACGCGGTCGCAGACGTGTTTGACCACGGACAGGTCGTGGGAGACGAACACCAGGGTCAGGTCGAGTTCGTCGACGAGGTCCGAGATCAGGTTCAGGACCTGGGCGCGGACCGAGACGTCGAGCGCGCTGACCGGCTCGTCGGCGATCAGGATCCGCGGTCGCGGGGCGAGGGCGCGGGCGATCGAGATCCGCTGCCGCTGGCCGCCGGAGAACTGGTGCGGGTACCGGTCGCCGGCGTCCGCGGAGAGGCCGACGGCTTCGAGCAGCTCGCGGACCCGTTGCCCGGAGGCGGGATGGCCTTGTACGACGAGGGGTTCGGCGATGATGTCGCGGACCCGCATCCGCGGATCGAGCGAGCTCATCGGGTCCTGGAAGACGAGTTGCAGGTTCTCCCGGAGCGGCCGGAGCCGGCGTTCCGGGAGGTGGGTGATGTCGGTGCCTTCGACGAGGACGCGACCGGAGGTGGCGCGGTCGAGGGCGGCGATGATCCGGAGCAGGGTGGACTTGCCGCAGCCGGACTCGCCGACGATGCCGAACCGCTCGCCCTGCTTGACCTCCAGGCTGACACCGCGCAACGCATGCACGACGGGAGCTGGTTTCAGAACGGAGGCGCGCGGGCGGGGGTAGTCGCGCACCAGGTCGACGACCTGGATCGCGGTCGGGATCTCCCGCGCATTCGGTGCTGCGGCACGCTCAGTCATCGGTGCCTCCGGCCGGATGATGACAGGCGAAGCCTTGGGCCTCGGCCCCGATCCACCCCGGCGTCTCCTCGCAGAGTGCGGTCGCGTGCGCGCACCGGGTCCGGAAGACGCAGCCCGACGGGAACTTCCCGGCGGACGGTACGTTTCCGGGGATCGTAGTGAGATGACGGGAGGCCGTCTCGAGGTCGGAGGCGGCGAGCAGACCTTCGGTGTACCGGTGCCGGGGCCGCGTGAACACCTCGGCGACAGGACCAGCCTCCACGACACGACCGCCGTACATCACCAGCACCCGTTCGCACACGGTAGCGACGACCGCGAGGTCATGCGTGATGAACAGCAGCGCGGACGAGCGATCCACGACTCCGCGAACGATCAGGTCAAGCACGAGAGCCTGCACGGTGACGTCCAACGCCGTGGTCGGCTCGTCGCAGATCAGCAGCGCCGGATCGTTGGCCAGGGCAAGCGCCAGTACAACTCGTTGCCGTTGGCCACCGGACAGCTGGTGCGGATACGCCCGTGACGTGTCCAACGGCAGCTGCACCCGCTCCAGCAACGCGGCCGTCGCCTCCCGGGCCGCTGGTTTGGCCAACGTTTTGTGGATCAGCATCGCCTCGGTGATCTGGTCGCCGATCCGCATCGTCGGGTTCAGCGCGGTCATCGGCTCCTGGAACACCATCGCGATGTCCCGGCCGCGAACCCGCGACATCCGCCGCTCGTCCGCACCCACCAGCTCGTGGTCGACACCGTCGAGCCGCACCGAACCACCGGCCCGGACGTCCTCCGGCAGCAATCCGAGAATGCTCAATGCGGTCAGCGACTTGCCCGACCCGGACTCCCCGATCAGCCCGACCCGCTCCCCCGCCCCCACGGTCAGGTCCACGTCCGACACCAGCGCCGT
>NZ_DASRVN010000636.1:0-7297 GCF_035655035.1 Kribbella sp.
AAGCAGATCACGGCGTACGTCGACTGCGCCGCGCTCGCCCGGGAGGCCGGGTACGACGGGGTCGAGATCATGGGCTCCGAGGGGTACTTCATCAACCAGTTCCTGTCCGAACGGACGAACAAGCGCACCGACCGCTGGGGCGGGACCGCGGAGAACCGGCGGCGGATCGCGGTCGAGATCGTCCGGCGGACCCGGGAACGGGTCGGCAAGGACTTCCTGATCATCTACCGGCTGTCGATGGCGGACCTGGTCGAGGGCGGCCAGAGCTGGGACGAAGTGGTTGCACTGGGCAAGGAGATCGAGGCGGCCGGTGCGTCGATCATCAACACCGGGATCGGCTGGCACGAGGCGCGGGTGCCGACGATCGTGACGTCCGTACCGCGGGCGGCGTTCACGTCGGTGACCGCCGCGTTCCGGCCGCACGTGAACATCCCGGTCGTGACGTCGAACCGGATCAACCTGCCGCAGGTTGCCGAGGAGGTGCTGGCCCGTGGTGACGCCGATCTGGTCAGTATGGCCCGCCCGTTCCTCGCCGATCCGGAATGGGTGCTGAAGGCAACCACCGACCGGGCCGACGAGATCAACGTCTGTATCGCCTGCAACCAGGCGTGCCTGGACCACGTGTTCGCCAAGAAGAAGGCGAGCTGCATGGTCAACCCGCGGGCGGCCCGGGAGACCGAGCTGCAGCTGCTGCCGACCCGGCGGTCGAAGAGCGTCGCGGTGGTCGGCGCCGGTCCGGCCGGGCTCGCGGCGGCCGTGACGGCGGCCGAGCGCGGGCATCGGGTCGAACTGTTCGAGGCGGCGGACGAGGTCGGCGGGCAGTTCGGCATCGCGCGACGGATCCCGGGCAAGGAGGAGTTCGCCGAGACGATCCGGTACTACCGGCGGCGGCTCGACCTCACCGGCGTCAAGCTGCACCTCGGCCGCCGGGCCGGTGCCGAGGATCTGGCCGGGTTCGACGAGATCGTGCTCGCGACCGGCGTCGTACCGCGGGTGCCGGCGATCCCGGGGATCGACCATCCGAAGGTGCTCTCGTACGTCGACGTGGTGCGCGACGGCAAGCCCGTGGGGGATTCCGTCGCGGTGATCGGGGCGGGCGGGATCGGGGTGGACGTCAGCGAGTTCCTGACCAGCGCGACGTCGGATCTTGAAGGGTGGAAGGCGGAGTGGGGCGTCGGGGATCCGACCGAGTTGCCGGGGGCGCTCGCGGTGCCGCGGCCGGAGCCGTCGCCGCGGAAGGTGTATCTACTGCAGCGCAAGGACGGGAAGATCGGCGCCGGGCTCGGGAGGACGACCGGGTGGGTGCACCGGGCGGCGCTGAAGAACAAGCAGGTCGAGCAGTTGCGCGGCGTGAACTACGAACGCATCGACGATGAGGGCCTGCACATCACGTTCGGCCCGAAGCGCGAGAAGGCCCGGATGCTGGCGGTGGACAACGTGGTGATCTGCGCGGGCCAGGAACCACTCCGGGAGCTGGTCGACGCACTGGCCGGTCGCTCGGTGCATCTGATCGGTGGTGCCGACGTCGCGGCCGAGCTGGATGCGAAGCGGGCGATCGAGCAGGCGACTCGGCTCGCGCTCGCGCTCTGAGCACCCCGGATCCCCAGGCCATCACAATCGCGTGTTGCCCGCAGCTCCGCCGCGCACGCGGCGCGCGAGCGGCGGATTGTGATGGCCTGGGGATCCGCCCCTAGTGCACTCATCTCCCGTGCACTAGTGCGCGCTGGCGTCCAAACCTTCAGGTAGTGCACCGTGTACGGCGTACGCGCACTAGTTGAAGGGGACTGAGATGAAGACTGTGCTGATTTCCGGGGCCGGGATCGCGGGGCCGGCGGTGGCGTTCTGGTTGCGGCGGTTCGGGTTCGCGCCGACGGTGGTGGAGGTCGCGCCGGGGCCGCGGCCGGGTGGACAGACCGTGGACCTGCGCGGGGTGTCCCGGGTGGTGGCCGAGCGGATGGGGTTGCTGCCGGGAGTGGCCGAGCGGCAGGTGCACGAGCGCGGGCTCGCATACGTGAAGGCCGACGGGCGGACGGCCGCGGCGATGCACATGGAACTGCTCGACGGCGCCGGACCGGTCGCCGAGATCGAGATCCTCCGGGGCGACCTCGCCGAGCTGCTGGCCGCGGCGGCGAGTGACGTGGAGTTCGTGTACGGCGACTCGATCGCGGCGCTGGAGCAGGACGCCGACGGGGTCGAGGTCAGCCTCGCGAGTGGGGCCGGCAGGCGGTTCGACCTGGTGATCGGCGCGGACGGCGTGCACTCCCGGGTACGGCGGCTCGCGTTCGGGCCGGAGGAGGAGTTCGTGCAGCACCTCGGCGGCTACACGTCGTACTTCACGATCGAGACGCCGGAGAACCTGGACGACTGGATGAAGGTGTACACGGCGCCGCGTGGTCGCTGGGTCGCGCTGCGGCCGGACCGCGACCCGCGGTACGCGAAGGCGCTGCTGAGCTTCCGGTCGCCGATCCTGACGTACGACCGGCGCGACGTCGCCGCCCAGAAGCGGCTCGTGCGCGAGCGGTTCGAGGGCCTCGGCTGGCACACCCCGCACGTCCTGAACGGCCTCGACGCGGCCGACGACTTCTACCTCGACACCACCAGCCGCGTCGTCGTACCGGACTGGTCGCGCGGGCGGGTCGCGCTGGTCGGTGACGCCGGGTACTGCGGTTCACCGATGGCCGGCCACGGTACGGCGTTGTCGCTGGTCGGGGCGTACGTACTGGCGGGGGAGCTGGCCGCGGCGGACGGCGATCACGTCCGGGCGTTCCCGGCGTACCAGCGGCGGATGCAGGCGTACGTCGCGCAGCGGACGGAGCTGCCGCCGGGCGGGATCAAGATGGCGATGCCGATGTCCGCGTTCGGGATCGCGTACCGGGACTTCGTCCTGCGGGTGATGACGTCACGGGTGATGTCCGGCGCGCTGGCGAAGATGGCGGGCGGGACGCCGGACAAGATCGAGCTCCCGCAGTACTCAGTCGAGCGGGGAGACCCACTCCGGGTTGCGGCCGAGGAGGCCGAGTAGCTGGTCGAGGTCGGGGGCCGTGCCGGAGACCTTGACGCTGCGCTCGAACGCGTACCCGGGGCCGCGGTTCGTGTTGGTGTCCGGGATCCGGCGGGCCAGGAGGAGGGCCTGCTCGACCATGTCCGGCGGCGGCTTGTACGGGACGTCGATCGCGCGGGCCAGGTCCCAGGCATGCACGATGCAGTCGAGCTGGTGGAAGGTCAGCGCGATCCGGCGCGGGAACGAGCCGAACTCGCGGACCTCCACCAGCCGGTCCAGCGCGCCGCCGTCGGCGAACGCGTCCGCGACCTGCACGTTCGAGCGGCGGTAGGCACCCGACGGGTTGTCGGCCAGCCGGCCGCCGTTCCAGGTGTGGACGGAGGCGGACCCGTTCAGGGCGGCCGCGGCGAGGCCTTCGTTCTGGCTGACCAGGTGCCGCATCAGCCCGCGCACGGTCCAGTCCGGGCACGGCGTGGGGAACCACAGCTGCTCGGTCCGGACCTGCATGACAACTTCCCCGAGCACCGCCCCGGCCCGGCGATCCAGATCCCGGATGTCCATCCGCGCTCCTCCCGTTGCCTTAGCAACCATAAGTCAGCATCGCTGACTTCGCAGGGAATCGCGTGGACTACAAGGGACATCCCGCGCCGGCCTGGAACAGATCGGGCGCAGGTGTCGCGCGAATCAGCCCTTCGCGGCGGCTTTCGCGGCCTTCTTGAAGTTGCGGACCTCCATCAGCGAGGTGGCGTCGGTGACGTCCGCGATCGAGCGCCGGGAGCCGCGGTCGCCGTAGTTGCCGGCCGCCTCGCGCCAGCCCTTCGGGGCCACGCCGCGTTGCTTGCCGAGCAGCGCGAGGAAGATCTTCGCCTTCTGCTCGCCGAACCCGGGCAGCGCCTTCAGCCGCTTCAGCACCTCGGCGCCGTCCGGCTTCGGGCGGCCGGCGAGCCAGATGTTCGCGGCGTCACCGTCGTACTTCTCGATGATCTCCTGGGCGAGCGCGTGCACCCGGCGGGCCATCGAGCCGCCGTACCGGTGGATGGCCGGCGGGGTGACGCTGAGCTCGACGAACGTCTCCAGGTCGGTCGCGGCGATCTTGTGCAGGTCGAAGCCGTCCATCCGGTTCGCGATCTTCAGCGGGCCGGAGAAGGCGTGCTCCATCGGGTACTGCTGGTCCAGCAGCATGCCGACCAGCAAGGCGAACGGGTCGTCGTTGAGCAACTTGTCGGCGTCCGGATTGCCGGTGAGGTGCAGTTCGCGCAGCATGCCGCCTATCTTGGCACGGGATGTTCGGGAGGTTGGATGACGGAAGCGCCGTACCAGGTGATCGCGGCCGCGCTGCGGCGGCGGATCCAGGCGGGGGAGTTGCTGCCGGGCGACCGGGTGCCGTCGACGCGGGCGCTGACCCGGGACTTCGGGGTGGCGATGGCGACCGCGACCAAGGCGTTGCAGGTACTGCAGGCCGAGAGGCTCGTCCACGCGTCGCCCGGGGTCGGGACCGTCGTCGGTCCGCCGCCGCGCGCCCGGCGTACCGCTGCTGCCGACGACGGCGTACTGGATCTGAACCGCGACGAGGTCGTCCGGACGGGCATCGCGATCGCGGATGCCGAGGGGCTGGCGGCGTTGTCGATGCGGCGGATCGCGACCGAGCTCGGGGTGTCGACGATGGCGCTCTACCGGTACGTCGGCGGCAAGGACGCGCTCGTCGTACAGATGGTGAACGAGGCGATCGGGGAGTTCCCGCTCGGCGAGGTCCCGGAGTACTGGCGGGACGCGGTGGCGTTGGTGGCGCGCGTGCACTGGGCGGCGTACCGGAGGCATCTGTGGCTCGCGAGCGCGATCAGTCTGAGCCGGCCGCAGTTGGTGCCGCGGCTGCTGCCGCACACGAACGCGGTACTCGCGGCGTTGCGCGGGTTCGACAAGCATGCGGCGATGTCGACGATGATCAGCCTGTTCGCGTACGTGCGTGGGATCGCGCTGGTGATGGAGTCCGAGGCGCAGGCCGAGCAGGACACCGGGGAGACCGCCGACGAGTGGGTGGTACACCAGACGGACCAGCTGTCCGCGATGATCGCGGCCGGCAACCTCGGGGCGTTCCAGGAACTGCTCGCGGACGGCTTCGACTACGACTACGACCTGGACCAGCTGTTCGAGTTCGGACTCGGGGTATTCCTGGATGGGCTCGCTGCCCGGCTACGCTGAGTGGTGATGACTTCTCCGGAGGTGGCGATGGAGCCTGTGTTCGCGCCGGATGTTCCGGTGGGCGTACGCCGGTTGTACGAACGCAGGCCGGAGTTGTTCGTCGCGGCCGACGCGCCGCGGCCGAAGCGGCAGACGTCCTGGTCGGCGGCGCCCGGGAACACGTTCGGCACCTTGCTGGTGTGGATCGCGGTCTGTGTCGGCGGGTGGATCCTCGCGCTGATCATCATGGCGGCGACGTTGCCGACCGCGGTCGCGGCCTGGGGAGCGGTCGGGCTGGCCGGGGTCGCCGTACTCGCGACCGGCGGGATCCTGGCGAAGTCGGTGGTCGAGGACCGCGGGCACAAGGCGGTCCGCAAGCAGCACCGGAAGTACCTGCTGCCGGAGGACTTCGACAGCGAGGCCGGGTGGTTGCTCGGCCGGGCGCAGCGTGCGGTCAAAACGGTGCTCGAGGCAACGGTCACGCGGCGCGGGCTGCTCGACGACGTGAAGAACGAGCTGGTACTGCCGGAGCAGCTGTGGGACATCGCGCAGGTGCTCCGCGAGCAGACGGTCCTGCGCGCCCGGCAGAAGGACATCGCCGGTGGTGCGAAGACCGCCGAGCTGGACGCCGTACTCGGGCCGCAACGCCGCGCCCTGGCGCTCTCCGTCGAGGCGATCAAACGCAAGGTCGACCTGCTCGACCAGTACGCCGACCGGGTCCGCTCCGCCGATGCCGCCCTGCGCGCCGAAGCGGCCCTCGAGGACGGCGACCGCTACATCGAACTCCTCGCCCGCACCGAACCCGCCGGCGACACCTCGGTAGTGGAAGGCTTCACCGACGAGGCAACAGCCCTCAAGGACACTCTCACCCGGTCCATCAACGCAGCAAGAGACGCCGGCCGAACCCTCGCCCTCCCCGAGTAACTAGTACTCGGCGAGGAGTTGCTGTTCCTGTTCGGGGGTGAGCCGATGGCCAGTTCGGGTTCACCGCGGGCCTTGTCCCAGTGGAGAACGTCTTCGACCGTCGTGCGGAGCGGAGTTACCGGCATGCCGGCATTGCGGGACTTGGCGGGGTTTCGGCGGCGTTCGCCCCATTCGGACTCGGGGTCGATGAGGGGGAAGCGGGGTGGGACGGCGTCGTGCGGGACGGGGATGATCTCGGCGGTGCTGCCGGAGAGGTCGGCGGCGGTTTGGATGAGGTCCGTGATGGTGGAGTCGGGACCGACCGCGTTGTAGGCGCCGGGGCGAGCGTCGGTGATCAGTTGGGTGATGAGGCGGGCCACGTCGCGGCTGTCGATCAGTTGCAGGGGCGCCTCGGGCTTCGTCGGGAGGGCGATGCGGCCTCCGCGAGCGCCGCGGCGGATCCAGTAGAGCGCCGTACCGGAGGAGTCCCCAGGCCCCGTCACCCGCCCGGGGCGGACGAGCGTCGCGCGGTCGCCGTACCGCTCCACCACGTCGTCCTCACACGCGACCTTGCACGGCCCGTACGTCTCGTTCGTCAGTACGTCGGCATCCCGCAACGGCTCCCGCCGCGGTGCGGTCTCGTCCGTCCCGGCGGGCAGGTCGCGCACGTACACCGCATGACTCGACACGAACAGGTACCGCCCGACCCGGTCCCCGAGGACGTCCATCGCCTGGCCGACGTCCCGCGTCCGGAACCCGCTCAAGTCCACGACCGCGTCCCACTCGCCGGTTTTCAGCGCCGAGTAGTCCCCGCTCGCCCGATCCCCGACGAGCTGCGTCACGCCGGGCGGCAGCGGCGTACCGCTCACGCCGCGACTGAACGACGCGACCTCCGCGCCCCGCGCCAGTGCGTCGTCCACGACCGCACGCCCGACAAACCCGTTCCCACCCAGAATCAGTATCCGCACAACCGCCCAACATAGCCCCGCTTCCGGCCTGCCGCGACCGGATTGATCGACAACCGAATGAGCCTGTAACACGTCTGAACAGGTGAGGTGCCGGTCTGTACCGCACACTGGAGACGAGGTGTGGATCGGGGACAGGGGAGCCGATGGGGAGTGCGCGCGCGACGGCGAGGCGGCCGCGGTCGATGCCGAAGTTGCTGGGGTTCACCCTGCTGGGCGCAGTGCTTCCAGGACTCGGACTGATCGTCGG
>NZ_DASRVN010000637.1:0-1696 GCF_035655035.1 Kribbella sp.
GGAAGCCGAGCTGCTCAAGACGTCGCTGCCGGACGACCCGTTCCTCAAGCACAAGCTCGCCAGCTACTTCCCGAAGGCGATCCAGGAACGGTTCGCGGACCAGATCCAGAGCCACCAGCTGCGCCGCGAGATCATCACCACCCAGGTCGTGAACGAATTCGTCAACACGTCCGGCATCACGGCGTACCACCGGCTCTCGCTGGAGACCGGCGGCAACGAGGAGGACGTCGTCCGCGCGAACCTCGCGGCCTCGCGGATCTTCTCGCAGCCGGAACTGCTCGCTGCGAACGCCGAGCTGGACAACGTGGTCGACGCCGAGACGCAGACCGGGATGCGGCTGGAGACCCGCACGCTGGTCGAACGCGCGACCCGCTGGCTGGTGTCGAACCGGCGGCCTCCGGTGGACATCGAGGAGCTGATCGAGTTCTTCGGTCCCGGTATCGCGAAGCTGACCGCGGCGTTGCCCGAAGTACTACGCGGCCGGGAGCTGGCGCTGTTCGAGCAGCGCCGGGAAGCCCTGGTGCAGAAGGGGGTCTCGGAGGACTTCGCGACCCGGATCGCGGTGCTGCCGCCGGCGTACGCCGGGCTCGGGATCGTGGAGACCGCGTCCCGCGACGACCTCGACATCCTCGAGGTCGCCAAGGTGCACTTCGCGCTCGGCGAACGCCTGCAGCTGGGGCGTTTCCTCGAACGCATCATCGGCCTGCCGCGCACCGACCGCTGGCAGACGATGGCCAGGGCCGCCCTCCGCGACGACCTGCACGCGGTCCACGCCCGCCTCACCCGCCAGGTCCTCGCCACCACCGACGCCACCGCCGAGCCCGAGGATCGCGTCATCACCTGGCAGGACCGCAACGCCTCGGCCCTCTCCCGAGCCGCCACCATGCTCGAGGAAATCGTCGAGATCGAAGGCCCGGAACTCGCCCACCTCTCCGTAGGCCTCCGCCTGGTCCGAACCCTCCTCGCCAACCAGGCCTAACGCTCGGACACGACGACGTCGACGGAGTACTGGTCGGCTCGGTAGCAGTGGCTGCCGTATTCGACCGGGGTTCCGTCGGCGGCGTAGGCGGCGCGGGTCATGGTGACCAGGGGCTCGGCCTTGGACATGTGCAGGGTACGGCGTTCCTCGGCGGTGGCGTTGCGGGCGCCGATCCGTTGCCGGGCGACCGTCGGGCGGATGCCGCGGGCGCGGAGGACGGCGTACAGGCCGTCGTTCGTGAGGTCCTCGAGGGTGAGGTCCTCGAGGGCCGGGGGCAACCAGTTGCGGAGGATCGCGAGCGGCAGGTCGTCGGCGTACCGGAGCCGGACGATCGAGACCAGCGGGGTGCCGGGCGGGAGCTCCAGGACGGCGGCGGCGCGTTCGTCCTGCGCGGCGCAGTCCAGCGCGAGTACTTCGGTGTGCGGCGTCCGCCCCTCGCGCGCGAGGTCGTCGTACAGGCTGGTCAGCTCGGCCTTGCGGTGCACCATCTGGTTCGCGACCGTGGTGCCGATGCCGCGCCGCCGGACCAGGAGGCCCTGGTTGACCAGCTCGGAGATCGCGCGGCGCACCGTCGGACGGGACAGGCTGAGCCGGTCCGACATGCCGATCTCGTTCTCGAACGGGTCGCCCGGCCGCAGCCGGCCGTCCGTGATGGCAGCCGTCAGCTGCTCGGCCAGCTGGTGGTACAGCGGCACCGGACTGGACCGATCGAGCTGG
>NZ_DASRVN010000638.1:0-1694 GCF_035655035.1 Kribbella sp.
TGCGCAACGAGCGGGGTGGTAGCTCGGTCCCTGCACTGGCTGTGCTCGTCCTGCTCGGGGTGGTCGCCGCGATCGGGATCTTCGGCAACAAGGCGAGCAGCGCGAAGACGGTCGACCTCAGCACGCTGACCGCGTCGACGACCGCCACCACGATCCCCACCGCGCCGCTGGACACCGACCCGTTCGCCGGGACCACCGGCGTCGTCGTGCACCCGCGGGCGGAGGCCGCCCTGTTCAGCTCGCCGGACGCGGACACGGCGTTCGGGAAGATCGGGCCCACCCAGTTCGGGCCGACCTGGCTGCCGGTGGTGGACCAGAGCGACGGATGGGTCCGGGTCCTGCTGCCCTCCAAGCCGAACCGGTCCACCGGGTGGCTCCAGGACACGGACCTCGACCGGGCCAGTTCGTCGTACCTGATCCGCGTGCACACCAGCTCGCGGACGCTCGAGCTGTTCCTCGACAACAAGAGCCTCGGCAGTTGGAAGGCCGGGGTCGGCGCGCGGAAGACGCCGACGCCACCCGGCCGGACGTTCCTGCTCGGCTCGATCATCGACCACAAACGCTCGGCGTCGCCGGTCGTGCTCCCGCTGGGTGCGCACAGTCCCACCTTGGACACGTTCGGTGGCGGACCTGGTACCGTCGCGATCCACGGCTGGCCGAATCCGCACGTCTTCGGTGCGGCGATCAGCGCCGGCTGCGTCCGGGTGCCGAGGACCGCGCTCGCCCACCTGCAGAAGGTTCCGCTCGGGACGCTCGTCCTGATCGACAGCAAATAAGGAGAATCCGATGCGACGACAGTTGGCTCCGACGGTGCTCACGGCCGCGGCCGTGGCGGGCGTCGTGACGTTCAGCCTGGTCGCGAGTGCGCCGGTCGGCAACGCGGCCGCCCGCCCGTCCTCGGCGTACGCCGTGAGCGCGGAAGGGCAGGTGCCGGTCGCGAAGACGCCGTACGCCGAGTCGCTGGACGGCAAACGGCAGACGACGTCCGCGCTCGAGCTGCCGAAGAACCCGCTGATCTCGGTCCGGGCCGGGACGGCGACCGCGGGCAACGACTCGGCGTCGGTGGAGCTGTTCGACATCGTGATCGGGCCGGACGTCCTCAGCCAGGTGAAGCTCCCGCCGGAGCTCAAGCAGCAGTGCGCGAACCTGCCGGCGACCGGCGCCCAGAACCTCCCCGTGCCGAACCTCCCGCTGCCGGACCTGGGCCTGCCGCTGCCGAAGCTGAGCACCGCGGACCTGCCGGTGAAGAACCTGCCGGACCTGTGCAACCTGCTGCTCACGCCGCCGAAGTCGCTGCTCGCTATCGACTCGCTGAACGTCTGGTGCTCGGGTGACCACGGCGGTATCGACATCGGGTCGCTGACGCTGCTCGGCCAGACGCTCAAGGTGCCGACCACGAAGCAGGGTGCGAGCCTGCCGTCCAACCCGCTGGCGTCGATCACGGTCAACAGCCAGGCGAAGCACTCCGACGGCGCGTTCACGGTCACCGGCCTGACCATCAACCTGGGCGGCGCCGAAACCATCAACCTGGCCTCCGCCACCTGCGCCAAACCCGCCGCGAAGCCGAAGCCAACCCCCAAGCCCCCGGTCGACCACCCCGCCCCACCCCAGGTCAACAACCCGCCGGCGGCCCCCGTCCCCACCCCCGTCAAAACCCACCAGCCCGTCACCGGCTGACCAAGCAAGAACCCCTC
>NZ_DASRVN010000639.1:0-3527 GCF_035655035.1 Kribbella sp.
AGGTAGACGTTCACCAGCAGCCCGATCGCCGGTGACGCGGTCGCGGCGAGCGTGCCGAACACCAGCGCCCGGGGCTGCCGGCGCAGCACCGAGACGACCGGCAACCGCACGATCTGTTGAGCCGCCCTGACCTGCACGAACTCCGGACTCTCCAGCAGGCGCAGGCGCACGACGAGCCCCACGGCCACCAGGACCACGCTGAGCAGGAACGGGATCCGCCAGCCCCAGGCGACGAACTCCGTCCCGGAGAGCACGCCGTTGCACAGGCCGAGCACGACGATCGCGGCGACGAGGCCGATCGGGTTGCCCATCTGCGCGAAGCTGCTGTACAGCCCGCGCCGGGCGCGCGGCGCGTGCTCCATGGCGAGCAGCACGGCCCCGCCCCACTCGCCACCGATCGCGACGCCCTGCACGAGCCGGAGCAGCACCAGCAGCACCGGGGCGAGAACGCCGATCTGGTCGTACGTCGGCAGCAGCCCGGTGAGGAACGTGCTCGCGCCGGCGAGCATGAGCGTGACCACGAGCGCGCGCTTGCGGCCCAGCCGGTCGCCGAAATGGCCGAACAGCACTCCACCGAAAGGCCGGGCGATGAAACCGACCCCAAAAGTGGCCAGAGAAACCAGCGAGCCGGCAGTCGGCGACGCTTTCGGAAAGAACTCAGGCCCGAACACCAGGCTCGCCGCCAGCCCGTACAGGAACAGGTCGTAGAACTCGATCGTCGTGCCGATCAGGCTCGCGGTCGCCACCCGCCGGAGGTGGACATCACCGTGCCGGGGATCGGACAACGCGGAGTCCTCGCGAACAGCCATGGGGCGACGGTATTCGGCGCGTGTCGACATGTTATGGACGATCCGTTACAGCGGCCGAATTTCCGACCTCGAGAAACACCATTCCTTGGAATGTTCTCAGTGGGCCAGGGAGCCTCGCGTCAGTTCAGCCCCAGGCCTCCGTCGACCGCGAGCACCTGCCCGGTCACCCAGGCGGCCGGGTCGGCCAGCCGCAGCACCCAGTCAGCAACCTCGGCCGGATCGCCGCGCCGGCCGAGCGGGATGCGCGCCGTCTCCTCTGCCTTGATCTGCGCGATGACCGCCTCGGGCAGCCCGGCGGAGGACAGCGCCTCACTCTCCGTCGGGCCGGGCGCGACGGCGTTCACGCGGACACCGTCCGGCGCAAGCTCGAGCGCCCAGCTGCGGGTGAGCTGCTCGATCGCGGCCTTGGTCGCCCCGTAGTGGGCGGCGCCGGCGATCGGGCGGTGGCCGAAGGTGCTCGACACGTTGATGATCGCGCCACCCCGCTCGCGCAGCGGGGCCAGCGCGGCCTTGGCCAGCAGGCTCGGTGCGGTCAGGTTCGTGGCGACGAGGTCGTCGATCCGGGCGGCCGTCGCCTCGGCCAGCGGCATGGCGGCGAACACGCCCGCGTTGTTGACCAGCACGTCGAGCCGGTTCCACCGGGCCAGCGCGGTGGCGACGATCACCTCCCCGGCGCTCTCGTCGCGCAGGTCCGCCGCGAACGGCACGATCGACGGATGCTCCCCCGCCGTCTCGGCCAGCGCATCCGGCCGCCGGCCCACCGCGAGCACGCCAGCTCCGGCGGCGGCGAACGCCCGCGCGATCGCCCTGCCGATCCCGGACCCCGCCCCGGTGACGACGACAGCGCGCCCGGTGAACCCACCGGTCCCGAGTGTCGTTCGATGTTCGTCGATCATAGACCAAACGTAGCACGGCACACCGGGGCCCCGCGCGCAATGAGACGGGCGTGCGACAGCGGCGCCCTAGGACGCTCCTGAAATAGGGCACCTGTGCGGGCGTGGGTGACGGGCAGGGTCTCTCAAGGCCGTCTGTGCGGCGTGTGGGTCAGCGGTCCCGGAGGAGCGTGACAACGAGTTCACCCTGCCCGTCGTGGCTAGGGTCGCGCTCGCGGTGGGCTCGGTCAAGACTGTGGGGGCTGCCGGGTGGTCAGGCGGGGGCTGGGATGGTCCAGGTCCCGGCGGCGCGGGTTAGTCCGAGGGCGAGCAGGCGGCGCAGGTTGAGCCCGGCGACGCGGTGGTGCAGCCACTGGTTGTTGGGGCTGGTTCCACGGAAGCGCAGCCGCCGGTTGCCGCCGGCGACCAGCCAGGAGATCGAGCGTTCGACCATGGGTCGGTGCTGGCGGTAGACGGCCTGGAACTGTGGATCCTGGGCGTGTTGTCGGTGGGCGCGAGTGATCGCGTCGAGTGGGTGCAGGGTCAACGAGCGGCCGGTCTTGCTGGTAGTGCAGCGTGCCCGCAGCGGGCATCCACGACAGCCCGCCCCGAACGTCACACCGCGCCGGGTGGTGATCGGCCGGGTGAGCCCGTTCGGGCAGGTCACCGAGCCTGGCTGGTCACCGTCGGGCTCAATGACGGTGAAGTCATCGAGGGTGAATCCGCCGGTCACGGCCGGGCGCAGCGGCCATGGCTTGATGATCGGGGTATGCCCGGCCGCCTCGATGGCTTCCAGCGCCTGCCCGGTGCCGTAGGCGGAATCCGCGAGCACCTCCCACCGCTGGCCCTGTTCGGGCTGCTCGGGCTGTTGTGAGTCGGTGCCCAGCAACAGCTCGACCCCGACCGCGGCGTCGGAATTGTCCGCTCCGGCGGCGGGGGCCAGCGCGGTGTCGGTGATGATCCCGGTGTCGGGCTCGACCACGATGTGGGCCTTATAGCCGTCCTGGCGCCGGGCGCGGGTCTTGTGGGCGTGCCGGGCCTGCGGGTCCACGGTGGAGATCACCCGGTCCGGGGCGACCCGGCGGGCTATCCGCCACCGCCCGTCGGTGCCGTCGGAGTCCTCGGCCGGCTCAACGTCCTGCCCAGCGATCAGGGCCAGCAACGCCACCGCATCCGCGGCCGTCGAGTCGAGCTCGGTATCGGGCAACTGTCCCAGTAGCCGGTGCGCGTCGCTGACCAGCGCATCGACCAGCTCTTCCCGGGCGGCCTGGTCGTCCCAGACGATCCGCGGCTTACCGGGCTGGGCGTAGTCATGCGCCGAGCAGTGCGCCGCGATCACCGCGGCCGCACCGGGCACCTCCCGCCCGACCCGGCGGATCGCGGCGATCAACTGGGTCACCGTGTCCTGGGTCGCGACCGCGTCATCGAGCACCGTGGAATCCAACGCCCGACGGGTCCTCCCGGCCAGCACCCCGGTCTGCGCAACCACCTCCCGGACCGCGTCGAAGATCCGGTCCGGACGTGAAGATCGACGCAGCCGTCCCCGCCACACCGTCAACGTGGTCGGATGGAACCCCTTCGCCGTAACCGCGAGCCCGCACGCAGCCTTCCACCGCAGATCGAACGTCACCGCCTCGACCGCCTCGGTGTCGGAGAAGTTGTTCAAAGTCTGCAACACGATCACCGAGGCGATCACCTCAGCCGGAACCGACGGCCGCCCACCCGGCTTGAACAGATCAGCGAACATCTCCTCGGGAAACAACTCGCGGCGATGCGCCGCCAGAAACGCGAACACCCCGCCCTCAGGCAACAGATGCCCGGCCACCGACTCGACATCCAAAATCTC
>NZ_DASRVN010000640.1:0-12045 GCF_035655035.1 Kribbella sp.
GGCCGAGATGCTCGTCCTGGACGAACCCACCTCGGGCCTCGATCCGTTGATGGAACAGGCCTTCCAGCAGTGCGTGCGGGAGCGCCGCGATGCCGGGGTGACGGTGCTGCTGTCCAGCCACATCCTCGGCGAGGTCGAGGCGCTGGCCGATCGAGTCAGCATCATCCGGCGCGGACGGACGGTGATCACCGGCAGTCTCGCGGACCTGCGCAGACATACTCGTACGGCGGTGCACGCGGTCACCGAGGTCGAACCCGAAGGGCTGGAAGGGGTTGCGGACTGCGTCTCCGAACGGCTCGACGGACACGTGGATACCCGGTTCACGATCGACGCGGATCATCTGGATGCGACCATCGGCAGGTTGCATGCGGCCCGGATCCATACCTTGACGGTCACTCCGCCGAGCCTTGATGCGCTGTTCTTGAGCAATTACGGGGACGCGTTCGATGCGCGGGAGGCGGGCGGGTCGTTCCTCGAGGCCGCGCGATGAGTGCCGGCGATCGTCCTACGGGTTCGCGTCGACGGGGCCTCGGCGTCATGGCCGGGATCGTCTGGCGCACACGCCGTCGCGCCATCCTCGTGTGGGTGGTCGGCCTTGCGACCGGCATGGTCGGAACTGCTGCGGCGGTGGCGGGTATGTACGACACCCCGGCCAAGATCCACACCTATGCCGACGCGGTCACCTCGGGCAGCGCGCTGGCGGCGATCAACGGGCACGTCGAGGGCATCGACAGCCTGGGCGGGGTCATCCAGGACGAGTTCGGGTTCCTGGCGTCGTTCCTGCTGCCGTTGCTGGGCATCGGTCTGGTCGCCGGCTCGACGCGGCGGGAGGAGGAGTCGGGCCGGCTGGAGACGATCCTGGGCGGCCGGATCGCCCGGTACCAACCCACTCTGGCCTCCCTTGTGATCGCGGCCGTGGCGATCCTCGCGACGTCCGTCCTGTTCGCGGGCGGGCTTGTCCTTGCAGGAGTACCGGCTTCAGGCGCGATCCTGTACGGCGCAGCCCTCGGCGGCCTGGCTCTGGTGTTCGCCGGGTTCGCGGCACTGGTGGCGCAACTTGTGGTGCATACGCGTGGTGTCTACCTGTGGAGCCTGATCGTGCTGGCAGTCGCGTGTGCGCTGCGGGGGATCGGTGACGCGACCAAGACCTGGTTGACGTGGCTGTCACCGCTCGGCTGGGCGGAGAAGACCGCGCCGTTCGGAGAACAGCGCTGGTGGGTGCTCGCCATCCCGGCCGTCTTCGGAGTCGGCCTGGGTGGCGCGGCTGTACTCCTGGCCGCTCGCCGCGACATTGGCAGCGCAGTGCTGCGCGGTGGTGTGGGGCCGGCGCACGCCACCCGGTTTCGGCGGTCGCCGGTCGGCTTCGCGGTCTGGATTCACCGTCCGGCCGTCATGGGCTGGCTCGCCGGTGGGGTCTTGCTGACCGCGATGATGGGCTCGCTGGCCCGGCAGTTGCTCGACGCGATGGCAGGCAATCCCTCGCTGGCCGATTCCCTGGGGATCCAGGGCGGCCGCCCGCTGGACGGCTTCGTGGCCGCGACCCAGCTCTACCTGGCGGTCGTCGCCTGTGGGTACGTCGTCCAGGCGATCTCCACCCTCCGCGCCGAGGAGGCCGACGGGCGCCTGGAGACACGACTCGCCGGCACCCTCTCCCGGGCCCGCTGGCTGACTGCTCATGCCGTGGTCGTCCTGGCCGGGTTGGTGATCGTCGTCGTTGTCTCGTGCTTGGTTCTTGCTGTCTCGACCGCCTGGTCGATCGGGATCGCCAACGACTTCGGAGCGATCATGAAGTCCGGCCTCGACTACCTGCCGGCCGAACTCGTACTGGCGGGACTCGCGCTCGTGCTGTTCGGTACGTGGCCGCGCGGCTTCGGCCTGGCGTGGGCCGGATACGCGGTCGCGGCGTTCATCGCCTTCCTCGGTCCCGGCCTCAAGCTCGCTCCCTGGGTGCTCGCCCTTGCTCCCACCACCCACATCGGAAACCCTCCGCTCGGCACGGTCGACCCTGACAGTTTGCTCGGGCTGTCCGGCGTCGGTGCGGCGCTGCTGCTTCTCGGGTTCCGCGCCTTCACCCGTCGCGACATCCCACGCGCCTAGCGGCCGGCGGGGTCGCTGGGGGACGCCGGCGGCGGTCGTCCCTCAACGGCCGCGCGCCCTTGAAGTAGGTGGAAAACTTCTGCCGCCGCTCGCCGATCGCACGTTGGCGGCGCTCCGCGCCATGATCGTTCCGAGGTCGGGAGCTGCGGAATCCTCGGGGGTTTGCGCGTGCATGCGCCGCGCGAGCGCCTCGGATCCGAAGATGTCGCCGGGGCGCAGGCCGAGCATCGCCAGACCGCCGTCGCTCACCTGCGTCGTGGCGATCAGCAGGTGATAGTCCGGCAGACTGCCGACCGTACGCACGCCCTCGAGCAGCTCGAGCTGACCGGCTGGAAGCTCCTGGAGCGTGACAAGGATCTGGCTGACGGCCGTCGTCAGGTGTCGTGCAGCAGGAATCGCGGGGGTTCGCCGTACAGAAGTCGGTCTGAGGAGAGCCAGGCCGCCGTTGCGCGAGGGTGGCGGCATTCGATCTCGGCCAGGAGGTACTGCCGGGCCGCTACGGCGGCCGCGGTGTGCTCGCTCTGTGCCTTGAGCAACTCCGCCGCGGTCGCGCACCAGACCTTGTAGAGTTCCGCGTCCGTCCAGTCCGACAGTACGCCATAGTGCGATGGGTCGCTCCGTCGCACCAGCGACCGCACCGCCGCGGCGAGTCTCGACCGGATCGTACGGCGAGCTCCCATCTCCAGTTCCACCGCTCCACCCTGTCCCGGGCACCGCTCCCACGTTGCTCTCGGCACCTGTGTAGCTCCACTGCGGCGCCGTGTCCTTGGGCGGCGCCGAATGTCATCTGATCTCAAAGTCCCCGCAGTGTCGTCGCCAAGTCCGGCCGCGTAGTGAGACGGTTGGAGTTGGTGGAGCTAACTGTTGCATAATGCAATTCATGTCCGCCGATACGTTGACCGTTGCCCGAGGTGCGTCGTACCGATCCGGTCTTCGCGAGCTGCTGCGCGGCGCGAACTCCGGATTGCTGGTGCTCGCCCTCGTGGTCGGTGCGGGGTCGGCGGGCTTCGCGGTGCTGTTCCGTTGGCTGATCAAGACTTTCACGACGCTGGCGACCGGGTATGCGGACTATGCGGCGACGCCGGGAGCGTCACATCCGGGACTTCCTGGTCTGGGCCGGTGGTTCCTGCTCGGCGTACCGGTGCTGGCGGGGCTCCTGTACGGCCCGCTGGTGCACTTCTTCGCCCGGGAGGCGCGCGGCCACGGCGTACCGGAGGTGATGTACGCCGTCAGCCGCAACGGCGCCCGGATCCCGCCGCAGGTCGCGGCCGTCAAGGCGCTGGCGTCGGCGTTGTGCATCGGCGGCGGCGGATCGGTCGGTCGTGAGGGGCCGATCGTGCAGATCGGATCCGCGCTGGGTTCGACGGTGGGCCGGTTGGTGCGGGTGCCGGAGCCGCGGTTGCGGGTGCTGGTGGCGTGTGGCGCGGCGGGTGGGATCGCGGCGACCTTCAACGCTCCGCTCGCGGGGGTGTTCTTCGCGATGGAGTTGATCCTGGCGGACTTCACGGCGCAGTCGTTCGGGATGGTGGTCATCGCCGCGGTCACGTCGGCCGCGATCGGTCGGGCGGTGCTGGGCGATGTCCCGTTCCTCGCGCTGCCGCAGTTCTCGGTCGAGCATGTCGGCCAGTACGCGCTGTTCGCCGTACTGGGGCTGATCGCCGGCATCGTCGGCGTCGCCTTCACCCGGGTCCTGTATCTGATCGAGGACGCCTGCGATGCGCTGTGGCGGGGGCCGGAGTGGTTGCGGCCGGCTGTCGGTGGTGTGCTGCTCGGGCTGTTGCTGATCGTTCTTCCCCAGATGTACGGCGTCGGCTATCCGGTGCTGGGCCACGCGATCCTGGGGGTGTACGGCATCGCGTTCCTGCTGTTGCTGACGGTCGGGAAGATGGTCGCGACCAGCCTGACGATCGGGATCGGCGGGTCGGGTGGTGTGTTCGCGCCCAGCCTGTTCATCGGCGCGATGATCGGGTCGGCGTTCGGCGCGGTGGCGCACCTCGTGCTGCCCGGCACGGCGGGCGCGGTCGGCGCTTACGGCCTGATCGGCATGGGCGCGGTCTTCGCGGGAGCGGCGCGGGCACCGATCACCGCGGTGGTGATCATGTTCGAGCTCACCGGGGAGTACTCGATCATCCTGCCGCTGATGACCGCGATCGTCCTGGCGACCGGCGTCAGCCACCTGCTGTCGGGCGACACGATCTACACGCTCAAGCTACGGCGCAGAGGTGTCGATCTCGGCCGTACGGAGACCATCGCCACGGCGGCGCGGATCTCGGTCGGCGACGTGATGACCGACGTACCCGACGGCGTACGCGGCGACAGTCCCCTCCCGCAGGTGGCGGCCGTCCTCGCGCAATCGGCGTCCGGCGTGCTCCCCGTTCTGGACGACGCGGGGGAGTACGTCGGTGTCGTGACGGCGCGGGTGGTCGCCGAGGCGCTGACCGACGGCCGGCACGACACCGCCCCGGCTTCCCTTGTCCTCGAGCTTCCTGTCCTGGTCGCGCCTGATGATCATCTCGACAAGGCGATCGAGGCGCTCGACCGCAGTGGATGCGCCGCGGTTCCGGTACTGCGGGACCGGCGGATCGTCGGGTGGATCAGCTACCGCGCGGCACTCTCGAGAATTCGGGCCAGACCCGACACGAACAGGAACGAGGTGGCGTCGTGACGCGACGGATTCCCCGCAGGATCGCGCGGTTGCCGATTCCGATGTTCCGGGCCGGGCTGGGGTTCTTGTTCGGTCGGCGGTTGGTGATGCTGGAGCATCTGGGGCGGAGCAGCGGATTGCGGCGGTACGTCGTACTGGAAGTACTCGAGCGGGATGCCGGCGGGCTGGTGATCGTGTCCGGGTACGGCCCGGGCGCTCAGTGGTACCGCAATGTACTGGCTCATCCGGGAGTTCGGGTGTGGACCGGCTTTCGCCGAGGCGTGCGGGCGATCGCTGAGCCGGTCGCGGCGGCTGAGGTACCGGCGCGGCTCGAGCAGTACCGCGATCGGCACCGCCGGGCGGCGAGAGCGCTCGGACGGACGCTGGACCTGCCGGACCTCGCGGGGGATGGTCCGATGCCGGTCGATGTGGGCGCGAGGCTTCCGTTGGTACGGGTCGAGTTCGGGCGCGGTGCGCCGACCGATTAGCCTCTGCAAGGATCAGCCAGACCAAAGGTGTGGAGGTGGAGCCGTGACCGGTTCAGCCGGCCGATCCGCGGGGGCAGCGACCTCGTCGACCGAGGAGACCGTCGACGAGGTGGTGGCCGCTGTGCTGACCGCGTCGCGGGTGCTCGTCGGCGTCTCGGCCAGATCGCTGGCCCAGGTCGAGGAATCCGTCACGCTGACGCAGTTCCGTACGCTGGTCGTCCTCGACGGCCACGGTCCGAGCCGGCTCAACCTGCTCGCGGAGCGGCTCGACGTGACCGCGTCGACCGCGCTGCGGATGGTCGATCGGCTGATCGCCGCGGGCCTGGTCGACCGGCGGGAGAACGCGCGGGACCGCCGTGAGGTCGTGATCGACCTGACCGCGGAGGGCCGAAGGCTGGTGCGCAAGGTCACCCGGAAGCGACGGGCCGAGATCGAGCGGATCGTGCTCGGAATGCCGGTCGGCCGGCGACGTGAGCTCGTGCGCGCGCTGGTCGCGTTCGCAGGCGCCGCGGACGAGCCGGCCGTGGTAGCCGAAGCCGCGAGCCGACTCGGCTGGTGACTCGCTCACCGCGAGCGGAGCGACGCGTAGTCGGCAGCGGTCAGCGGGTCGGTCGTGAGCGCGCCGTCGGCGAGCAATGCCTCCACGGGAACGCCGCCTCTGGAGATGGTCACCTCGTCGAAGGGCGGCAGGGCTGTGACCGAGAGGACGATTTGAGCCACGGCCAGGACGTTCTCGGTCGCCGATCGCCCTTCGGTGTCGCCGGAGAGTTCGAGGACGACCCTGCTGCCCTGGACCTCGGCGACGGTCAGGTTCAGGTTCGGCGGCAGGGCCGTGGTGATGCCGTTGGCTTGTTCGGTCGTGGTCGGGCCGGCGACCAGGTCCTGGATCACGGTCGTCAGGCGCTCGGCAGAGGCTCCGGCGGGCGCCTCTCGGCGGATGCTGACGAGTCGGTCGTTGCGGACGAAGTTCACCCGCAACGGGGACTTGCCGGTGGCTGTGCTCGGTTGCGGCGACGGCGCCGAGCCACCGTCGCGGAGTTGTGACGGTACCGTTCCGGGCTCGAGCGGGACCGGGTCGGACTGGACCGGCACGCCGCAGCTTGTCAGCGCCAGGACGGCAACCAGCAGCCAGGCCGCGGCGGGTTTCATGTCGTTGCCTCCGGCAGCGATCGGAGCTCGGGAAGCCGTACGACGAAACGTGCCCCACCGGCAGGCGCCGCGGTGCACCAGACGGCTCCGCCGTGGGCGGCAGCGGTTTCGGCGACCAGGGCCAGGCCGAGGCCGGTCCCCGACGACGACCGCCGCTGGTTCGCACCGGTGGCGAACCGCTCGAACACCCGCTCGCGGTCCTCCGGCCGGATTCCCGCGCCCGAGTCGTCGACGAGTACCAGTACGTCGCCACCGGCTCTGGTCACCTCGACGCCGGTGAGGCCACCGCCGTGTGTTGCGGCGTTCTCGAAGAGGTTGCGGAACAGGCGGCTGAGGCGTGCCTTGTCCGCGGCGACGACGCGGTCCGGGTCGCCTGCGAGGATCGTCGGATCACGTCCGACCTCGCCGAGGACCTGTCGCAGCAACACTCCGAGATCCACCGGCGCGGTCGGCCGGCGGTCGAGGCCGGCGTCGGCGCGGGCGAGTTCCAGAAGGTCGTCGAGCAGTCGCCGGAAGCGTTGCAGGTCAGCGGTCACGAGGTCGAGGACCCGTTGGGAACGTTCGGGAAGCTCTTCTCGCCGTGCGTTGAGAAGGTCGACGCTGCCGACCAAGGTGGTCAGCGGGGAGCGGAGTTCGTGGCTCACGTCCGCGGCCAGTCGCGCATCGCGGTTGATCCGTTGCTGCAGCGTGTCGACCATGCTGTTGAACGAGCCCACGATCGTCGCGAGCTCGGGATCGTCGGTTGCTGCGAGCCGCTCGTCGAGCTCGCCACCCGCGATCGAGGCAGCGGTGACGGCGACCCGGTTCAGCGGTGTGACGACCGATCGGCTCCCCCATGCGCCCAGAACGGCACCCGCGGACGTAGCTACCAGCGCGCCCCCGATCAGGATGCCGCTGAGCAGCCGAAGGGTGCCGTCGAGCTCGGTCAGGGGTGCGATTTCGTAGAAGTCGGCCCCGACGGACTGCACCGGTACGCCGACGACCATGGCCGGCCCGTCGTCGGTCCGATAGCGCTGCGTTGCGGACTGGCCCGTCGTGACCTGCCGACGGAGAGCAGCGGGGACCGCGTCGCGTCCCTGGTCGAGAGCCGACGCATACCACTGTCCACGCCACTTGAGGATGATCGTGTGACCGGCTGGGGTACCTGCGGCGGTCAGCACCGATGAGACATCGGCGCCCGCGCTCTCCAAGCGGCGCTGTACGAAAATCGCGTCGGCGAAAGCCTGGTGCTGAACGACCCGCTCACGCTGCGCCAGCAGGTAGCCGCGCGCCAGCAGGTACGTGCTGATGGCAAAGACCGCCGACACCAGTAACGCCATCAACCCGAACGCGAGAACGAGCCGGTGGCGCAGACCGAGCGTGCGGCGGCCGGAACTCATTGCGGGTCCAGCCGGTAACCCATCCCTCGCACCGTGACGACGATCTGCGGCTTGCCCGGATCACGCTCGATCTTGGTGCGCAGCCGGCGAATATGGACGTCGACGATCCGCTCGTCGCCGTAGTACCCGTGATCCCACACCGATTCCAGCAACGACGGCCGGCTGAGGACGCGGCCCGTGGGTTGTGCGAGCTCGGCGAGCAGCCGGTACTCCGTGACGGTCAACGGCACGTCCTTGCCGTCGAGTACGGCAGCGCCGCGGGCCGGCGACAGCACGAGGTAGTGCGCCGGGTCCCGGTCGAGGACGACGTCGGGTTGGCCTGCGTCCGCGCTGCTCCGGAGCCGGCGGCGGAGCGCGCGGAGTCTGGCCGTGATCTCCTTGACCTGAAACGGTTTGGTGACGTAGTCGTCGGCTCCGGCCTCGAGCCCGGCGACGATGTCGTGGGTGTCGGACCGGGCGCTGACGATGACGATCGGGATGTCGCTGAGCCGCCGTACCTCGCGAATGCACGTGTACCCGTCGATCTCGCCGAGCATGAGATCCACCATCATCAGATCCGGCAGGGACGCGCGGGCCAGCTCGACGGCGGTGGGAGTGTCCGCGGCCTCGAGCACCTGGTAGCCCTCGTCTTCGAGTGCCAGGCGCAGAACGGCACGGATTCGGTCGTCGTCCTCGACGACCAGGACCTGCATCGGCATCGTCACATCTTCCCAAGCTGACGGCGTCTCGTGGGCCTGGGGTCGGCCATGTCATCCGATCGTAAAGAAGTCCGGTGCCCCGTCGTGGTGCCAATGGCAGTAGGCCGCCTGCCGTCATCGGATCGTCAAGCGCGCGCAGCTCCGATCTCAAAGTCGGGGCAGCACAGTGGAGGAACCATCGTCGGAGCCGGCGCTAAGGATGCTCGATGACCGAAACGCCCCACAGTCCGCTGCCGCAGCGGGCGATCGTGACGCTGTCCGACGCCGAGCTCGCCTGCGGGCTGTCATCGCTGCGCTGGCGATTGCGTGACCTGGTCATGGACGGGGTATGCCTGGTAGTCGTCGATGTGTCGGACCTGGACCAGCTCGAGTCGACGGTGCTGGCGGCGTTGCTCGACACACATCGGGTCTGCCGGCGTCGTGGCGGCGGTGTGGTGATCCGGCACGCCGGGCGGAAGCTGAGCGACGTACTACGGCGTACGGGCCTCGACCGCGTGTTCGACGTCGAGGCCGCGTGATCACGATCCACCGTTGACCAGGACCAGTTCAGGAACAAGTTGAGGACATGAATCCGCCCGACAACCATCAGAGTCCGCCGCAGTACGTCGACGTGACGATCATCGAGTTCGCAGCGCACACCGCTTACCTCGACCCGCTCACCGGGATCGGGTATCTGCTCGCTCCGCGCCCGGACAGCGATGTCGCGGCGCCGGCGGATCCGCTGGTGGAAGCGGCGTGGTCGGAACGGCTGCACGATCTGGAACGCCCGGTGCATCTTTCGCTGCACGGCGCCGATCGTCAGTACGCGCTGGCTCAGCTCGGCGAACACGGCTGGGAAGTGCTGTACGACGAGGACGGCCAGGCCGAGATCGCCGGCACGACCGCGGACGGCCGCGAGGCGTTGTGCATCTACGGTCAGCCGACTCTGGAGGACCCACCACTCGACGCGATCGACTGCGCGATCATCGCCCTCGACATCGCCGCGGACCTCGACCTCGACGCCGAAACCCGCTGAGCCCAGGTCAGGCGCAGTGCCGGGGCGAACTGAACGGCCGTCAGTCGGCCTCTGCCTTGGCCTCGACGTCCTCGATGCCGCTGGGGCGGCCGGCTCTGTTCCACCGCAGGTATAGAGCGCCGGCGACGAGTACGGTTGCGAGGAGGGACAGGATCGGCCAGCCGCGGGTGAGGTTGACGATCAGGGTGAAGGCGACGGCGGCCGCGGCGAAGGCGTTGACCGCGGCCAGCGCCGTTTTGCGCTCGGCCCGAGCGAAGCGTGCCATCGCGACGAGCCCGATGAGGAAGCTGACGAACACGGCCACGGCGTAGAACAGCACGAGTTCTTGTTCCTGGCCGGCGGCGGCGAGGATGATCAGCGCGGCGGCGCCGAGATAGACCACGACCGACCAGTACGGGGTGTGGTGGCGGTTCGTGCGTCCGAGCCAGGTTGGCAGGACGCTCGGACGTTCGTGAGTGCCGGCGAGGGCTTTGAGCAGGCCGGGACCGGCTTGGAACGATGAGCTGGCGGCGGCCAGGAGGAGCAGCGAGCTGGTGATCTGGAACGCCGTGTACAACCAGCCTGAGCCGGCCGCGGCGCGCGCGATGTCGGCGATCTGAGTGGAGTCGAGACCGGGTATGCCGATGTGCAGTCGAGCGGCCAAGGCCGTCAGTGACAGGGTGAGGCCGCCGACGATGATCACGAGCAACGCCAGGGTGCCCCGGCCGAAACGGCGGCGGTGGGTGTCGTCCAGCTGTCCCAACTGCGCGATGGCCGTGGACGGCGCTTCGACTCCGGTGGCGAGGGCCATCGCGACGGGGAACGCGAGCAGGACCGCGAAGAGCGCCGGGTGCGATCCGGGGTGAGGGGTGGAGGGCGCCGTACCGGTCGAGTGCGGCGCCACGAACCCGAGCACGACCACAGCGGCCGCGATCACGACGAACAGCGAGGTCATCGCGGCGAACAGCAGCCTGCCACCGTGGCCGAACCAGGTCAGTCCACCGACCGCGACCAGCAGCACGAGCGCGAACGCGATCCGCCAGGGCGCCAGTGCCGGGGCCAGCGCGATCACCGCGCTGGCCGCGGCGGAGATCGAGATGCCGATGGTCAGTACGAAGTCGACGACGAGCGCACCGATGGGCAGGAACGTCCAGCGCGGACCGAAGGCTCGGCCGGCGGCCGCGGCCGCACCGCCGCCTTTGGGAAATCGTGCGACGAGTTGCCAATAGTTAGCGGTGACGAGCGCGACCAGTCCGACGACCAATGCCATCGTCGGCAGCAGCCGCGACAAGTCGCCGTGCAAGGCTCGCAGCGCGGCCTCGATCGCGTAGGCAACCGATGAGACAGGGTCCGCGATGACGGCGAACGCGAAGGCGAAGAACAGGACAGCGCGGGGTGGGCCGCTGTGCTGCCGAGCCAAGGATGCGGTTGCGTCGGAATTGGTCGGCGGGATCAATTCAGGACTCGATTCTGGTCAGGACAGTACTGTCGCCGACCAGACTTCCCGGCACACCATCAGCAAACCTACACCCCGCGCACTGGTCAGCCGGACGGGTGGTCAGTGGTCGTGGTGGAAGCCCTCCGGTGCGCGGTTGAGGAAGTCCGTGCCGGTGGCGAACGACGTACCGTCGACAACCAGTTCCCACTGCAGGCGAGCGCGGTGCATCCGGAGGAGAGTGTTGGAACGCTGGTCAAGCGATGGCGGGAACAACGGCGTCGCTCGCAGTTGGACGTCTCGCTGGCGGCGGATCTGTCTGCCAAACACCTGAGCTACATCGAGACCGGGCGGGCCGGGTTGGCGCCGCCGCATCGTGAGCGTCCGTTCGCCGATCTGGGCATCGCGAAGGATGCGGTGCATGCGGTGCTCACCGGCATGGATCCGAACCCGGCGGTTGCCGTGAACGTCCGGTGGGACCTGCTCGCGATGAACCCCGCGATGCGCCCGTTCCTGAGCGATCTACCGGAGGACGTCGCCGGGCCACCGGTGAACATGTTGCGCGCGACCTTGCACCCGGACGGACTGGCCGGCCTCCTGGCGGAGCTCGAGAGCTACGGGACCGCGGCGCCTTCGGGCAACTCGGCTCCGGCCGGCGACCTCGTCGTACCGCTGCAGCTGACCACGCCGTACGGCGACCTGGACTTCCTGTACGGCGCGACGGTCTTCGGCTCGCCGCGCGACGTCACCCTGGACGAAATCGCGATCGAGACCTTCTTCCCGGCCAACGCCCAGACAGCAGCCGTCCTGCGATCGCTCGCGGACAACCGGCTTCACGTCGAGCTTCACGTCGAGAGGAGCAGTGGCATGGTGAGGGCGTAGGCGGCGAGGAGGACGAGGGCTTCGATCCGGGTGAGGGTCAGGCCGCGGCGGAGCAGTATCCAGGCCAGGCCGGCGGTGAGGAGCATCGTGACGCTCAGGGCTACTGCTGCCCGTCCGGGCGATGCCGAGCCGGATGCCAGGCCGACGACCGCCCCGCCTACCAGGCTGTTGAACAGGTTGCTACCGAACAGGTTTCCGACGACGAGGTCGGACTCGCCGCGGCGCTGCGCCTGGACGGTCGTGACGAGTTCCGGCAGCGACGTACCGAGCGCCACCAAC
>NZ_DASRVN010000641.1:0-21059 GCF_035655035.1 Kribbella sp.
AGGGCGAGTACGGCGTCGGCCAGGTCGGCGGGGTTGGCGGGGGCCCAGCGGCCGCAGGTCTCGTCGACGAGTTCGCGGGCGCCGCCGGTGTTCGCGGTGACCACGGGGGTGCCGGCGGCGAGGGCTTCCAGGACGGCCAGACCGAAGGTTTCGCCGGGGCAGACGGAGAGTGCGATGTCGGCCTCGGCCAGGTGCTTGGCGAGCTGTTGCCGGCCGTCGACGTACCCGTGGAAGTGGACCGGCGCGTCACCGGCGATCTCCAGCAACTCGTCGAGGTGCGGGCCGGTGCCGTACACGTCCATCCGCAGGTTCACGCCGCGGCGGTGCAGTTCGGCCGCCGTGGCGACCGCCAGGTGCGGGCTCTTCTCCCGGGACAGCCTCCCGGCGTGCACGAGCTTCAGTACGCCGTCGTCCGCGGGCTCGCCCAGCGACGGGTGGAACGTGTCGAGGTCGACCCCGAGCGGGATCCGCACCAGCGGGGTGGTCACCTCGTCGAACTCGGCGGCCGCGTACCGCGAGGTCACCACGACCGCGTCGTACGTCCGGCCGAGGATCTTGTACAGCGCGGCCACGGTGGCGACCATGTGCAGCTGGCTGTACTTCACCCCGTCGGCGCCCCACCACGCCTGCCGTAGGTTCGCCCCGCCGAGCATCCGGCCGGGACGCAGTACGTCGTTGCCGCCGAGCTGACCGGGCCGTGCGGCGCCGAGCGCGAGCATCGCGTCCAGGCGTTCGTGGCTGAACAGGACCGTGCCGATGTCGTTGCGCCGGGCCCAGCGGGCGACCGGGAGCAGCGTCGACTTGTCGGAGATCTCGACCGTGGTCGGCTGGAACTTCTTCAGCAGGTCGATCACGGTCCACGGGTTGGTGATCAGGCGGTAGCCGCCGCTCACCTTCGGGGCCTTCACCCGGACCACGGTGCCGAGCTCGGTCTCGACCACCACGTCCCTCTCGCCCGGCGTGATCACGATCCGCTCGGCCCCGGCCTCGACGTACCCCTGACCGACGTGGTCGATCGCGGTCCGCATCCCGCCGGACGTCGGCCCGACGAAGTTCGCCAGCTGCGCGATTCGTAGTCCACTCATGCGACCCGCCGGACGGCCGCGGCGTCCCGGAGTACTTCGGCGTAGTGGCGGTCGACCAGGTCGTCGACGACCGCCGGCCAGGTCCGGGACTGCACCCGCTGCAGCCCGCTGGCCGCCATCCGGCCGCGCGCCGTCGGGTGGTCGAGCAGGGTCTTCACGGCGTCCCGCAGCGATCCGGGCTTGCCGGGTTCGAACAGCAGGCCGTTCTCGCCGGGGTGGATCAGGTCGAGCGGGCCGCCCGCGGCCGGGCCGACGGTGGCGACGCCGGAGGCCTGCGCCTCCTGGATCGTCTGGCAGAACGTCTCGTGCTCACCGGTGTGCACGAACACGTCCAGCCCGGCGAAGATCGAGGCCAGGTCCGCGCCGCGGCGCATCCCGAGGAAGGTTGCCGTCGGCAACGCGTTCTCCAGGGACGCGCGGTCCGGCCCGTCGCCGACGATCACGATCCGGCAGTCCAGATCGGTCAGCTCGGCGAGCCGCCGGACCTTCTTCTCCGCGGCCAGCCGGCCGACGTACCCGACGATCGGCCTGCCGTCCGGGGAGATCTCCCGGCGCCAGCTCGCGTCGCGGTGCTTGGGGTCGAACAGGTCGAGGTTCACGCCGCGGCCCCACCGGTGCACCCGCGGTACGCCGCGCTGCACGAGGGCGTCGACGGCCGAGGTCGAGGGTGCGAGGGTGCGGTCGGCGCGGGAGTGCGTCCGGGTCACCCAGCGCCAGATCCCGCGGTCCGCGGCGGCGTACCAGGGGTACTGGCGGGCGAAGCCGGCGATGTCGGTCTGGAAGATCGCGACCGTCGGTACGCCGAGCCGCCGCGCCGCGCGGAGCCCGTACGCGCCGATGATGAACGGCGACGCCAGGTGCACGAGGTCCGGCCTGAAGTCGGCCATCGCGCGCTCGATCGACGGGTCCGGCAGGCCGACCGGGTACTCCTTGTAGCCCGGCGTCCGGAAACTGCGGGCCCGCAGCACCGGTACGTCGGCGTACGTGTCGGGGCCCGGTCCGGGGGCGATGATCAGCAGGTCGTGCCCGCGGGCGCGGAGCCGGTCGGCGACGTGGCGAGCCGTGTTCGCCACGCCATTGATCTGCGGCAGGAAGGTCTCGGCCACCATCACGATTCGCACATCTCGAAGGTTCCTCACCGCTCATGAACCCTGGGCGACGCATCCGTGACACGGCGTCGATGCCCTGTCGACAGATCTACGGCCGCCGGGTGGCCATTTGGTGACCATCCGGCGGCCGGCACGACTCGGACCTCTCAGCTGAGCGGCTGAGCGGCTTGGACGAACTCGTTGGTGTAGGTCTTGGTGAGGTCGATCGACTTGCCCTTCACCTTCGGGTTGAACGCGCCCAGCACCGCCAGGCAGGTCTTCGGGCCGTCGGCAGGCATGATGCCGGTCGGGTTGAAGATGCCCTTCTCGCTGTTCAGCGCCGCGATGTACGACGCCTTGCCCACGCCGGCGTAGTAGTCCGGCGGCATCATGTCCGCGATCTGGGCGGCCGTGTGCGTCTGGATCCACTTCAGCGTGGCGACGTACGCGTTGACCAGTTTCTGTACGACGTCCTTGTGCGCCTGCACGTAGCTCGTCTGCATGTACAGCGAGGTGGCCGGGTACGTTCCGCCGAGCGACTTGGTCGCGCCGGCCGCCGTCCGCATGTCCTCGATGATGTACGCCGTCTTGTCGGCGAGCAGCTTCGACACCGTGGGCTCGGTGGTCATGCCGCAGTCGATCTGCTTGTGCTGCATGGCCGCGATGAACGTGTTGCCCGCCTGCACCCCGATCCGGGTGGTCTGGGACGGGTCGATGCCGTTCTGGGTACCGAGGTACTGGGTGAGGAAGTCGGTCGACGACCCGACGTCGGTGATGCCGAGATGACGGCCCTTCCAGTCCTTGGGGCTTGTCACCGTACCCTTCAGGTCCGACCGGCAGAGTTCGACCTCACCGGGGACCTGCAGCATCGACACGACCGACTCGGCGCTCTGGTCCTGCGCCCGGAGCGCGATCGTGTGGTCGTAGAACCCGCCGGTTCCCTGGACCTTGCCGGCCATCATCTCGGTGGTTGCGTCGACGCCGGCGCCCTCACCGATCAGGGCGACGTTGACGCCGGCCTTGGCGTAGTACCCGAGTTGCTTGGCCAGCATGAACGGCAGATAGATCTGCTTGTCCAGGCCACCGACCATGATCGTGACCTTCTCGCCGCTGACGCTGGTCGTCGACCCGGCGACCGCCTGCCCGGAACCGCCCTGGGCGTTGTTGGCACAGCCGGCCATCCCGAGTGCGACGGCGCACGCGATCGAGGTGACCACCGCGGTACGTGTTCTCATGAGTTTCTCCTTCTGTGGTGGTGATTCAGACCGCAGCGAGGTCGGCTTCGCCGTGCTGCGCCGGCCGCCAGCGCAGCAGCCGCCGCTCCAGCCGGGTGATCAGGAATTCGGCGACCAGCGCCACCACGGCCATCAGGACCATGCAGGCGAGCACACCGCTCTGGTTGAAGTTGCCTTGAGCTGTCTTGATCAGCATCCCGAGGCCGCGTTCGGCGCCCAGGAACTCGCCGACGATGGCGCCGATGATCGCGAAGCCGAAGCTGACGTGCAGGCTGGCCAGGATCCAGGTGAACGCCGACGGCAGCACGACCTGGCGGGTGACCTGCCAGCGGGACGCGCCGAGCAGCCGGGCGTTGGCCAGCAGGTTCCGGTCCACCTCGCGGGTCCCCTGGAAGGCGTTGAAGAACACGCCGAAGAAGACCAGCACGATCACCAGCAGGACCTTCGAGGTGAGCCCGAGCCCGAACGCCACCAGGAACAGCGATCCCAGCACGATCCGCGGGACCGAGTTCAGCACCTTGATGTACGGCGCCAGCACGTCCGCGAGCAGCCGGCTCCGGCCCAGCGCGATACCGGCCACGACGCCGGCCAGTACGCCGATGACGAAGCCGATCACGGCCTCCTCCATGGTCACGAAGATCTGCTCGCCGAGGCTGCCCTGCGCGGTGCCCTGGGTGACCCAGGTGACGATCTGTGACCACACGGTGCTCGGCTGACCGAAGAAGAACGGGTCGATCAGCTTGGTGCGCGCGGCCAGCTCCCAGCCGCCGAGCACGAAGACCAGCACGGCGATCCGCAACACCAGGACCAGCCGGCGCCGCGGCGTCCACGGCCGCCGGCGGTTCATGCCGCCACCCCGATCGTGGTGCTGCGCGCGTACGCCTCGGCGACCTCGGCCCGCAGCGCCTCCCAGATGTGCCCGTACAGTGCGACGAACCGTGGATCGAAGCGGATCTCCTGGACGACGCGCGGCCGCGGCAGGTCGATGGCGAACTCCGCCTTCACCGTGCCCGGACCGGCCGTGAGTACGACGACCTTGTCGGCGAGCGCGATCGCCTCCTCGAGGTCGTGGGTGACGAAAACGACGGCCGGCTTGGTCTGGTCCCACAACGACAGCAGCTCGGTCGACATGATCGATCGGGTCTGTACGTCGAGGGCGCTGAACGGCTCGTCCATCAGCAGGATCCTGGGCTGGTTGATCAGCGACTGGGCGAGCGCCACCCGCTTGCGCATACCGCCCGACAGTTGGTGCGGGTACCGGTCCTCGAATCCGGCCAGCCCCACCCGGCGCAGCCAGTCCCGCGCCTGGGTCCGGGCCTCGGCCTTCGGGGTCCCGCGGAACAGCGGGCCCGCGGCCACGTTGTCCAGGACGTTCTTCCACGGGAACACCGCGTCCTGCTGGAAGACGAAGCCTGTCGTGGGGGCGATACCGCGCACCGGCTGCCCGTCGACCAGCACCTCGCCCGCCGACGGCTGCTCCAGCCCGGACACCAGCGTCAGCGTGGTGGACTTGCCGCAACCGGTCGGTCCGACGACGGCGCAGAACTCGCCGTCGGCCACGGTCAGGTCCAGGTCCTTGAGCGCGGTATAGGTTCCGCCGTCGGCGGTGCGGAACCGTTTGGTGACCCCGCGAAGCTCGATGGCCGTCATGGTGTGCTCCTTCAGTCGTGAGTGGCGTCACACTAAGAAGCAAGCGACAGCGGCAGGAACCCTTGTCCGCGTTGCGCAAGTTAGTCGCGATAGCCGTGGTTTTGTGCGTTCTGTTCAGCCACTCTGGGGTGATCGCGCGACCGGAAGGAGGTGCCGCGTGGCCACCCTGGCCTCCCGGATCCTGCTCGCCGTACTGGCGATCCTCGGACTGACGATGGCCGCGGGCCTGGCGCTGTACGTGTCGGTGACGCGGGACACGGTCGACGCCAACGCCGAGGAACGGGCCGCGAGCATCGCCACCTCGGTGGCGGATCAGCCGCTGGTCGCGCAGGCCATCGGCGATCCCACGGTCCGGGCCGAGCTCCGCGCCGTGGCGGCGCGGGTGGTGGCCGACACCGGTGCGTCGTACGTCGTCGTCATCGGCGCGGACGGAGTGCGGTACACGCACCCGATCGGGACCCTGGTCGGACAGCGGGTCGAGGAGGCCGTGGTGGCACTCGACGGCAAGGTGCACACCGGCGTGGACAACGGCAGCCTTGGCCGGTCCGCGAACGCGCGGGTCCCGATCCGGAACACCGCCGGTACGCCGATCGGCGAGGTGTCGGTCGGCATCCGGGAAAGCGATGTCTCGGCCCGGGTCAGCCACGTCGTCTGGCCGGTGGTCTTCTATACGGCGCTCGTACTGGCGATCGGCGTCGCCGCGTCGCTGATCCTGGCCCGCGCGATCAAGCGCGCGACGTTCGGGCTCGAGCCCGCCGAGATCGTCGCGCTGGTACAGGAACGCGAGGCGATGCTGCACGGCATCCGGGAAGGTGTGATCGCCTTCGACCGGGGCGGGCGGGTGAACGTGCTGAACGACGAGGCCCGCCGGCTGCTGGATCTGCAGGCCGCGCGGCTGGGCCAGTCGCTCGAGGAACTGGTTCCACCAGGGCGGCTGCGGGATCTGCTGTCCGGCGCCGTGCAGGGCACCGACGTGGTTGTTGTCACCGACAACCATCTCCTGGTGCTGAACCGGATGCCGGTCATCGTGGCCGGCCGCAGCGCGGGCTGGGTGGTGACGATCCGGGACCGTACCGAGTTCGAGGCACTGGTCCGCCAGCTCGACTCGGTGGAGGCACTGACCACGGCGTTGCGGGCGCAGGAGCACGAGTACTCGAACCGCCTGCATGTGCTGTCGGTGCTGCTCGGCATCGGCGAGGTCGAGGAGGCGACGGCGTACGCCGAAGAGGTGATCGGGCAGTCCTCCCTGGCCGCCGATGTCGTCCGTTCCCGGATCGCGCCGCCGGTGGTGGCGGCCCTGCTGATCGCGAAGACCACGGTGGCGGCCGAGCGCGACGTCGAGGTGCGGCTCGCTCCGGGCAGCGAGCTGCCGGTCGCGGACCTCGACTACACGCCACTCCTGACCGTGCTCGGCAACCTGATCGACAATGCGATCGACGCCATGTCCGGTGTAGCGGGCCCGGCCCATCCACGCGGAAGGGTGACGGTGGAGCTGGACGGCAGCACGAGTGACGTCCATCTGGTGGTTTCCGACACCGGGCCAGGGATCCCGGCGGACCGGCTGGACGACGTGTTCGTGGACGGTTACTCCACCAAGGAGCCCCGGCCCGGCGGGATGCGGCGCGGGGTCGGGCTCGCCCTCGTGCACCGCCTGGTACGGCGGGCCGGCGGAACGATCACGGTGTCGTCACCGGCGGGGGCGCGGTTCGAAGTACGGCTGCCGTTGCGCAGCAGGACGAAGGAGACGGTGTCGTGATCCGGACGCTGGTCGTCGACGACGACTTCCATGTCGCGCACGCGCACGCTCGGAGCGTGGCGAAGGTGCCGGGCTTCGTCGTGGTCGGTGAGGCGCACTCGGCGGCAGAGGCGCACCAATTGGTGACCACGGCAACGCCGGACCTGCTGCTCCTCGACATGTACCTGCCGGACCGGACCGGCCTCGACCTCGTCCGGCAACTGGCCGCCGAGTCGCCGGAGACCGGCGTACCGGACTTCATCCTGATCACGGCGGCCCGCGACATCGAGTCGGTCCGGGCGGCGATCCAGCTGGGCGCGATCTACTACCTGGTGAAGCCGTTCGCGTTTCCGGCACTGCGCGAGCAGCTCGAGGCGTACCAGCACTGGCGGTTGCGGCTCAGCGAGGCCCGGGAGGCCGACCAGGACACCGTCGACACCCTGTACAGCATGCTCCGTTCGCCGGCCGCCGACGCCCGCCAACGGCGCCGGCTGCCGGCCACGATGGCGCGGGTGCTCGACACCGTGGCCGGTGCCGCGACGGCCGTCAGCGCGGCGGACGTGGCCGAGAACCTCGGCGTCAGCCGGCCCACGGCGCAGCGGTACCTGGCCATCCTGGTCCAGCGCGGCCTGGTCGACCTCGACCTCGCGTACGGCGCCACCGGCCGCCCGGAACACCGCTATTCCGCCCGGCGCCGCTGACCCGAACCCGGGCTGTGCTTGGTTGGTGGTATGCGAACTCTGGGGATCGTTGTCGCGGTGGTGGTCGTGCTCGGCGCGCTGCTGTGGTGGTGGGGGAGCCGGGCGACCCGGCGGGACGTCGACAAGAACCTGATCAGCTGGTGGGGTACGCGGAACGGCTGGCGCTACACGACCGGTACGGACGGGCTGCTCGACCGGTTCCGCGGTGCGCCGTTCGATCAGGGGACCAGCCACGACGTACAGGATCTGCTGTCGGGCAACACGATCGCGGGCCGGCCGGGGTTGCTGATGCAGTTCAGCTGGTACTTCACGCCCGACCTGCCGCAGTCCTCGTCGACCGGGTCGAGCGGGCTGCGGAGCGGGATCTGCGCGGCCGCCGTCGTCGAGCTGCCGACCGCGTTGCCGGAGCTGACGGTACGGCGGTCCGCGCCGGAGGACGTCGTCCGCGGGCACGGGATCGAGTTCGAGAGCGGCCGCTTCAACGAGCGGTTCCGGGTCACGAGCAACGACCCGAAGTTCGCGCACGACGTGGTGAACCCGCGGGTGATGGAGCTGCTGCTGGACGATCCCGAGCCGCCGCACTTCCGGATCGAGGGTGCGACGCTGGCCGTCTGGCGGGACGGCAAGGTGGGTACGCCGCCGGAGCTCGGCGCGCTCGCGGACTTCGCGGGCCGGCTGCTCGAACTGGTCCCGGCGTTCGCGCTCGAGGGCGGCGGTACCGGCGACGGCCCGATCTCCACGATGCCGCCGGAGCTGCTCGGTGAGTCGCCGAGCGGGGCGATCGCGTTCCTGCAGAAGCTCGACCACCGCGGGTACCACATCGAGCGGTACGAACACGTCGCGGCGCTGTGGCGGCAGCGGAAGTGGGCGGTGTGCGTGAAGATCGACGTACCGACGCTCTGGCCGGAGTGCATGACGGTGCCGAAGGCACTCGCGCCGTCCGGGATCATCGCGCGGTTCGACGACGAGTACCTGACCGGCGATCCGGCGTACGACGTCCTCTTCGCCACCGGCACGCCGCGCCCGGACTTCGCCAAGGTCGTGCTGACCCCCGCGATGACAGCCTTCCTGGCCAACGACAAACGGGCCCAGCAAGCGCACTTCATCTTCCAGTCCGCCCACCAGGGCCAGGTCAACGTCATGGCCTACGGCCGCCTGACCGACCAGGCGCTCGCCGACACCCTCACCGACCTGGCCTGCGACCTCTACGAACACCTGACACCCGAAGCCCTCGCGTTCCGGAAGTGAGCTCAGGTCATCTGGAGGAAGAACCAGTCGTTGAACAGGGTCAGGCGCGTCTGCTTGGACGGTGTGACCTCCAGGCTGACCCGCCACCCGGCGACGTACGCGATGTGCGACCGTCCGTCGAGGTGCCGGCCGATCCACTCCTGTACGGGCGTGACCGCGTCGCCGCGGAGGTGCCCGAAGACGGTCGTCCGGAGCTGTTCGAAGGCCTTGCCCGTGGTCGCGCCCGTCGCGGCGGTGCCGACGAGGTAGGTGAGGCCGCCGTCGTCCGGGCCGGAGAACTTGAGCGCGAGGCCCGGTCGGTCGGCGTACCTGCCCTGACAGGTCTCGTGATCGGCCGCGCAGGTGTATCCGTCGGCAGTGAGAGCCTTCGCGAGTTCGGGCTCGGTGGTGCCGAGGCTCAGTGACGGCACCTTGAGCTGCTTGTTCCCGAACTTCTCCGCATTCAGCACGGTCTTCTTGCCACGGGCGAGCATCTCGTACTTGCCCCAACTTCCCTCCGACGCACCGCCCCAGCTGTTGCGCAAAGTGGACAGCAACCCCGGGACATCCTTCGGGAACGCCACCTGACCGACGGCAGCTGTCGTCGCCTGGAGCGTCGGCGCGGTCTCACCCTTGCCCTTCACATCGATGGTCAGCGCGCCGACCGTACCGTCCGGCTGGTACTGGTAGACGACCGCGATCGACGTACCGCTCTCCTCCGCGAAGCAGCCGGAGTGCCCGCCGTCGGCGGTGGTGAACCGCACGCTGCACTCGAGCCCACGCCCGGCCAGCGTGTCCGCGAGCGTCTTCGCCGCGCCGCTCATCACCCCACCCACCGAGACCCCCTCGGCCAGGCTCTGCCCGGAGTCCTGCGTGACAGTCGCGGTCGGGGTGTCCCGCCGTACGAGGAAGAAGGTGGCGGCGCCTCCGACGAGCAGGACGGCCAGCACACCGGCGAGTACGAACGGCCAGGCGGCGCGGCGCGGGGCAGCTGGATCGTGCAGGGACATGGGGCGGGCCTTTCACGCGGAGGCGTGGAATGTATCGCAGGGTGTGTGCCGGAGCACACACGGGCGACGTGCGCTGGTGCATACCAGTCGGGTGGTGGTTCGGAATACCTTGGGGGGATGAGTCATCGCAGCGAGTCGGGGTTCGAGTTCGCGCCGGTGTACGGGCCGCTGGAGGGGTTCGACCCGGCGGTCAAGCTCGGGGAGCCGGGGCAGTACCCGTACACCCGGGGGGTGTACCCGACGATGTACACCCAGCGGCCGTGGACGATGCGGCAGTACGCCGGGTTCGGGACCGCGGCCGAGTCGAACCAGCGGTACCACCAGCTGATCGACCACGGTACTCACGGCCTGTCCGTGGCCTTCGACCTGCCGACCCAGATGGGGTACGACTCCGACGCCCCGATCGCGCACGGCGAGGTCGGCAAGGTGGGCGTGGCGATCGACTCGATCGACGACATGCGGGTGCTGTTCGACAAGATCCCGCTGGACCAGGTCTCCACCTCGATGACGATCAACGCGCCGGGGTCCGTGCTGCTCCTGCTGTACCAACTGGTCGCCGAGGAGCAGGGCGTCTCCGGTGACAAGCTCACCGGCACGATCCAGAACGACGTACTGAAGGAGTACATCGCCCGCGGCACCTACATCTACCCGCCGAAGGAGTCGCTGCGGCTGATCAGCGACATCTTCGCGTACTGCCAGGCGGAGCTGCCGCGCTGGAACACGATCTCGATCTCCGGCTACCACATGGCCGAGGCCGGTGCGACGCCCGCGCAGGAGATCGCGTTCACGCTGGCGAACGGGATCGAGTACGTGCGGGCCGCGATCGCGTCCGGGCTGGACGTGGACGAGTTCGCGCCGCGGCTGTCGTTCTTCTTCGTCGCCCGGACGACGCTGCTCGAGGAGGTCGCGAAGTTCCGCGCGGCGCGGCGGATCTGGGCGCGGGTGATGCGGGACGAGTTCGGCGCCAAGAATCCCAAGTCGCTGATGCTGCGGTTCCACACGCAGACGGCCGGGGTGCAGTTGACGGCGCAACAGCCCGAGGTCAACCTCGTCCGGGTCGCGATCCAGGGCCTGGCCGCCGTCCTCGGCGGTACGCAGTCCCTGCACACGAACTCGTACGACGAGGCGATCGCCCTCCCCACCGAGAAGGCCGCCCGTCTCGCGCTCCGCACCCAGCAGGTCCTCGCGTACGAAACCGACGTCACGGCGACGGTCGACCCGTTCGCCGGCTCGTACGTCGTCGAGTCGCTGACCGACGAGGTCGAGGCCGCCGCCGTCGAACTGATGGACCAGGTCGAGGAGTACGGCGGCGCCGTCGCCGCGATCGAGCAGGGCTTCCAGAAACAGGAGATCGAACGCTCGGCGTACCGGATCGCCCAGCAGATCGACGCGGCCGAGCGCGTCGTCGTCGGCATGAACAAGTTCAAGATCGCCGAAGAGGAACCGTACGAACCCCTCCGCGTCGACCCCGCCATCGAAGCCCAGCAGGTAGCCCGCCTCACCACCCTCCGCGCCACCCGCGACCAGGCCCTGGTGGACGAAACCCTTGCCGCCCTCAAAAAAGCCGCCCAAGGCAACGAAAACTGCCTCTACCCCATGAAAGCAGCCCTCAAAGCCCAAGCCACCGTAGGCGAAGTCTCCAACACCCTCCGCGAAGTCTGGGGCGTCTACATCCCCGCCGACACCTTCTGAGAACGTCTACGCAGCACGTTCGTTAGTCCTCGGCTGGTGATTGCTGCATCTGCTCAGCTGCTCGACCTGTGGCGGGGCGGGCCGGGGCTTGTTGCGCGTCGTGCGGGCGGTGACACGTCCGCCGGCGCCGGTGCCTCCGCCCGGTAGTACCTGAGGCGCACCCGCCGAAGGCGGCAAAAGGCAGTCGCCGCGGAGCGGTGGCCTTTCGGGGTGGGGTTAGTCGAGGAGGGCGGTGGAGGTGAGGATTGTGGTGCCTAGGGTGATGGCTTCTTCGGAGGGGGTGAAGCCGGGGGTGTGGAGGTCGGCGGCGGTTTCCTGGGTGGGGGGACGGACGCCCAGGCGGGCCATGGCGCCGGGGACGTGTTCGAGGTACCAGGCGAAGTCCTCGCCGCCGAGGCTCTGGTCGGTGGGGGCGATGGCGCTGGTGCCGAGGGTCTGGTGGACGGCGTTCTGCAGGACGCTGATCGCGGTGGTGTCGTTCATGACGGGCGGTACGCCGTGCGTGACCTCGGTGTCGACCTGCACGCCGTACGGGGCGACCAGCTGACTCGCCAACGACGGGATGAGCTCCTCGGCGAGGCGCCAGGCGGTGGCGTCGAGGCAGCGCAGGGTACCTTCGGCCTCGCCGCGGGACGGGATCGCGTTGGCGGCGGAGCCGGAGGTGATGCGGCCCCAGACCAGGGACATGCCGGCCCGCGGGTCGATCCGGCGGGAGAGCGCGGCGGGGAGCTCCGACACCAGGGTGGCGAGCGCGTAGACGAGGTCCGCGGTGAGGTGCGGCCGGGACGTGTGGCCGCCCGGCCCGGTGAGTCGTACCAGCAGCTTGTCGGCGGCCGCGGTGAGTGCGCCGACCCGGAGCCCGACCTGGCCGACCTGCAGCCGCGGGTCGCAGTGCAGGCCGTAGATCCGCCGTACGCCGTCCAGCCCGCCGGCCGCGATCACCCCGAGCGCGCCGCCGGGCATGACCTCCTCGGCGGGCTGGAAGATCACCCGAACCCGCCGGTCCAGCTGCCCGTCGCGCGCCATCCCTGCCAGCACCAGCGCGGCGCCGAGCAGCGCGGACGTGTGTACGTCGTGCCCGCACGCGTGCGCCACCCCGTCGATCGTGGACCGCCACGGCGCCTCCACCGCGTCCGGCACCGGGAGCGCGTCGATGTCGGCCCGCAGCGCGACGCACGAGTCGCCGGCGCCGATGTCGCAGATCAGCCCGGTCCCGGTCGGCAGCACCCGCGGCGTCAGCCCGGCCTCGACCAGGTGCTTCTCGAGCAGCTCGGTCGTCCGTACCTCGTGCCATCCGAGCTCGGGGTGCGCGTGCAGGTCACGGCGTACGGCGACCATGTCCTCGCGCACCGCCTCGACCCGCGCCAGGACGTCGGCTACCAGCAGCTGATGACTCATCCCGAGATTGTGACACCCCGGCCCGACATGCACGGACCGTGAGGATGACCACGGAGCGTGCACACCGTGATCCCGGAACAGCGGTCGGTGACCAGACCGGAGAAGTTGTCGAAATGTGACGCAAACGCCGGTCACTTTCCGGTATCGAGGCCTGCTCGACGTTCAAAGAAAGACGGACCGCGCCCTATAGTCTGCGGATGGTACGTGGGGGAAGGCGTGCCGGTAAAAGGATTCTGGTCGACGAAGGAGACGTCCGGTGAAGAAGTACGTGCGGGGAACGGCGATCGTGGGCGTACTGACGCTCGCCGTCGCCGCGTGTGGCAGCAAGCCGACCACCAGCAGTTCGGGCGGCAACAGCGCCAACAAGAACTTCAAGGCCTGCATGGTCTCCGACTCGGGGGGCTTCGACGACAAGTCGTTCAACCAGACGTCGTACAAGGGCCTGCAGGACGCGGTGAAGGAGCGGGGTCTCACCGAGGTCAAGGCCGAGTCGAAGTCCGACAACGACTACCCGACCAACACGACCGCGATGGTCGCTGCCAAGTGCAACGTGATCGTGTCGGTCGGCTTCAAGCTCGAGGACGCCACCGACAAGGCGGCCAAGGCCAACCCGAGCATCAAGTTCGCCATCGTCGACTCGGCGCCGGCCAAGCCGATCACCAACCTCAAGCCGTTGCTGTTCAACACCGCGCAAGCTGCCTTCCAGGCCGGGTACCTGGCCGCCGGGATGACGAAGACCGGCAAGGTCGGCACCTTCGGCGGCGTCAAGATCCCGCCGGTGACCATCTACATGGATGGTTTCGCCGAGGGTGTGCGCTACTACAACAAGCAGAAGGGCAAGAACGTCCAGGTCCTCGGCTGGGACGACGCGAAGCAGACCGGCCTGTTCAGCGGTGACTTCGAGGACAAGGCGAAGGGCCAGACCACCGGCCAGAACCTGATCACCCAGGGCGCCGACATCATCTTCCCGGTGGCCGGCCCGTCCGGTCTGGGTGGTCTGCAGGCGGCCAAGGCGACCAACGGCAAGGTGAACGCGATCTGGGTCGACACCGACGGTTGCGTGAGCGCCCCGGAGTACTGCTCGGAGCTGATCACCAGCGTCAACAAGGGCATGGACGTAGCCGTCAAGGACGCGGTCGAGTCGGTCGTCGACAACAAGTTCGACAACACCACGTACGTCGGCACGCTGCAGAACGGTGGTACCGGGCTGGCGCCGTACCACCAGTTCGACAGCAAGGTCCCGGCCGACCTGAAGAAGGAAGTCGACCAGCTCAAGGCCGACATCATCAGTGGCAAGATCACCATCGAGTCCAAGGCGCAGCCGGCGGCGTCCTGAGCCACGGCGTCACCGCGTAGTACGGTGCGAGCCAGGAGGCGTCCCCCATCACAGGGACCTTCCTGGCTCGCCGTCTGAAGGGAAGGCTGCGCATGCATCTCGAGCTGTCCGGGCTGACCAAGGCTTTCGGCTCGCTGGTCGCCAACGATCACATCGACCTGGTGATCGAGCCGGGGGAGATCCATTGCCTGCTCGGTGAGAACGGGGCCGGTAAGACCACGCTGATGAACATGCTCTACGGGCTGCTGCAGCCCGACTCGGGTGAGATCCTGATCGACGGCGAGAAGGTGCGGATCACCTCGCCGAGTGACGCGATCAAGCACGGCATCGGCATGGTGCACCAGCACTTCATGCTGATCCCGGTGTTCACCGTCGCCGAGAACATCATGCTCGGCCGGGAGAACACCCGGGCCGGCGGCGTACTGGACCGCAAGGGCGCGCACGCGCTGGTCACCGAGCTGTCCGACCGGTACGGGCTCGAGGTCGACCCCGAGGCGCTGGTGGAGGACATCCCGGTCGGGATCCAGCAGCGGGTGGAGATCATCAAGGCGCTCAGTCACAACGCCCAGGTGCTGATCCTGGACGAGCCGACCGCGGTGCTCACGCCGGCCGAGATCGACGAGCTGATCGACGTCATGCGGCAGCTCAAGGAGAACGGTACGTCGATCGTCTTCATCACCCACAAGCTCAAAGAGGTGCAGGCGATCGCGGACACCATCACCGTGATCCGCCGTGGCAAGGTGGTCGGCGAGGCCGAGCCGTCGGTGTCCGAGGAGGAGCTCGCCGAGCTGATGGTCGGCCGTGCGGTCGACCTGGTGGTGGACAAGGCGCCGGCCGACCCGCAGGACGCCGTACTGCGGGTCGACGGCCTGACCGTGATCGACGAGCGCGGATTCACCGCCGTCGACAAGGTGGACCTGGAGGTCCGGGCCGGCGAGATCCTCGCGGTGGCCGGCGTCCAGGGCAACGGTCAGACCGAGCTCGCCGAGGCACTACTCGGGCTGACCCCGATCGCGTCCGGGCGGATCTCGCTCGACGGCCACGACCTGACCGGTACGTCGACCCGGCACCGGCTGGAGTCCGGTATCGGCTACGTCCCGGAGGACCGCGGGCACGACGGTTTCGTCGGCCCGTTCTCGGTCGCCGAGAACCTGATCCTCAACCTGTTCCGCGAGCCGCCGTTCGGCAAGGGGCTGGCACTGCGGACCGACGAGATCGAGAAGAACGCGCTGGCCCGGGTGGAGGAGTTCGACATCCGCACCCAGGGCATCGATCAGCCCGTGTCGTCGCTGTCCGGCGGCAACCAGCAGAAGGTCGTGCTGGCCCGCGAGCTGTCCCGCCCGCTGAAGCTGCTGGTCGCGTCGCAGCCGACCCGCGGCGTCGACGTCGGCTCGATCGAATTCATGCACAACCGGATCGTGCAGGAGCGCGACCGGGGTACGGCGGTACTGATCGTGTCCACCGAACTCGACGAGATCGCCGCGCTCGCGGACCGGATCGCGGTGATGTACCGCGGCAAGGTCGTCGCCGTCGTACCCGCCGACACCCCGCGCGACGAGCTCGGCCTGATGATGGCCGGCGCGTCCAAGTCCGAGGCACACCACGAGGCGATCGAGCACCCGACCACGTTGGGAACCATCTGATGAGCACTGAGACAGCGGCGGCGCCCGCTCCCACACCGGCCAAGGAACCGCAGCGGTCCGGCCTGCCGTCCTGGGTCGTCCAGGCGTTGGTGTCGCTGAGCGCGATCGTGCTCGCGCTGGTGGTGGGGGCGATCCTGATCATCGTCGGCGACGCGCAGGTGCAGAAGGCGGTCGGATACTTCGGGGCCGCGCCGATGGACACCATCTCGGCGGCCGCGAGCGCGGTCGGCCAGGCCTACAAGACGCTGGCCGTCGGCGCGTTCGGCGGGATCTCGCCGATCAGCGAGTCGTTGACGCAGGCAACACCACTGATCTGCGGAGGTCTGGCGGTGTCACTGGCGTTCCGCACCGGGTTGTTCAACATCGGTGCCCAGGGCCAGCTGATCGCCGGCGCGATTCTTGCGGCGTACGTCGGCTTCGCCTGGCACCTGCCGCCGGTGCTGCACGTCGTCCTCGCGCTGATCGCCGGCCTGATCGGCGGAGCGTTGTGGGGCGGTGTGGTCGGCCTGCTGAAGGCCCGGACCGGCGCCCACGAGGTGATCGTGACGATCATGCTGAACTACGTCGCGCTCTACCTGCTGCAGTGGTTGCTGACCACAAAGACCTTCCAGCGGCCCGGGCGGACCGACCCGATCTCGCCGATCGTGGACAGCAACGCGCAGTACCCGAAGTTCGGCGACACCCGCCTGCACGTCGGGTTCCTGCTCGCGCTGGTGGCGGCGGTGTTCGTCTGGTGGCTGCTGAACCGCTCGACGATCGGCTTCGAGCTCCGCGCCGTCGGTGCGAACGCGGACGCGTCCCGCACGGCCGGTATGTCGGTCGGCAAGGCGTACGTGATCGCGATGCTCGTCGCGGGCGCGCTCGCCGGTCTGGCCGGCACCCAGCAGGTCCTCGGCACCGACCTGCCGCTGACCGACGGGGTCGCCGCCTCGGTCGGCTTCGATGCGATCACCGTCGCGCTGCTGGGTCGCGGTACGCCGATCGGCACCGTGCTGGCCGGCCTGCTCTTCGGCGCCCTGAACGCGGGCGGTCTGCAGATGCAGCTGATCACCCAGACCCCGCTGACCTTGACCACTGTCCTGCAGGCCGTGATCGTGCTGTTCGTCGCGGCTCCGGCGCTGGTGCGCTCGGTCTTCCGCTTCCTGCCCAAGGAACGCGGCGCCGGCGCAGTCCTCGCGAAAGGCTGGAACGGATGAGCGAGACAACTCCCGACGCCGTACCTGCGGCTGCGCCGAAACCTGAGGTCATCGAGGGGCCGGCCGAGCGTACCCGTCGGCAGCGCGTCGGTGGCGTGATGCTGGTGTTCGCGTTGATCGGCCTCGGTCTGGCGATCTTCACCAAGAGCGGCAAGGCGACGTTCCAGCTCGTGTCCGGCGACCTGCAGCACAATCTGCTCGGGCTGCCGGCCCAGGCGGTCGGGCTGATCCTCGGGATCCTCGGGGTGGCGGCCGCGATCGCTTACGTCGTTCCCTCGGTCCGGCACCGTGTCCCGCAGCGGTACGCCGGGTGGCTGGCCGCCGTACTGGGACTCTGCTTCATCGGCGCGTTCCTGTGCTGGGCCTCGGCCGGCAAGACGTTCCCACTGGCGAACCAGTTCCAGGGCACGCTGAACTTCGCGACCCCGCTGATCCTCGGTGCGCTGGCCGGGGTGATGTGCGAGCGGGCCGGGGTCATCAACATCGCGATCGAGGGCCAGTTCCTGGTCGGCGCGTTCACGGCGGCGATCGTGTCGAGTACGACGCACAGCGGTGCGGCGGCACTGATCGCCGCAGCCGCCAGCGGTGTGGTGATGGCCGCGCTGCTGGCCGTGTTCTCGATCAAGTACCTGGTCAACCAGGTCGTGCTCGGTGTCGTCCTGGTGGTGTTCGCGACCGGCATCACCGGCTTCCTGTTCGACCAGTTCATGCAGCCGAACGCGGACACGCTGAACGTGCCCACTGTGCTGTCGGCGATCAAGATCCCGGGGCTGGGGGACATCCCGTTCATCGGGCCGATCCTGTTCAACCAGACGATCCTGGTGTACCTGATGTACGTCGCGGTCGCGGTCGTCACGTTCGTGCTCTTCCAGACCCGCTGGGGCCTGCGGATCCGTGCGGTCGGCGAGCACCCGAAGGCCGCGGACACGGTCGGGATCAAGGTCAAGCGGATCCGGTACTCCGCGGTACTCGCGGCCGGCATCCTCGCGGGTCTCGGCGGCTCCTTCTTCACGGTCGGGTTCGCCGGTTCGTTCAGCAAGGAGATGACCGCGGGCAACGGGTTCATCGCGCTGGCCGCGTTGATCATGGGGCGCTGGCATCCGATCGGCGCGACGGTCGCCGCGCTGTTCTTCGGGTTCGCGACCCAGTTGCAGTCCCAGCTCCAGATCATCCGGACCCCGATCCCCGGCGAGCTCCTGCTGATGGCGCCGTACCTGGCCACCATCATCGCGGTCGCCGGCCTGGTCGGCAGAGTCAGAGCACCAAAGGCCGACGGTGAGCCCTACGTCACCGAGTGAGTTCGACTGGCCGGCGCTCCGGGCGGTGGCCGTCGACGTGATGCACCGCGCGTATGCGCCGTACTCCGAGTTCCCCGTGGGGGCGGCGGCGTACGTCGACGACGGGCGGGTTGTTGCTGGGTGCAACGTGGAGAACGCTTCGTACGGGATTACCTTGTGTGCGGAGTGTGGGCTGGTGTCTGAGTTGCATCGGACCGGGGGTGGGCGGCTGGTGGCGTTCACGTGTGTGGATCGGCACGGGCATCTGCTCACGCCGTGTGGACGGTGCCGGCAGTTGCTGCACGAACACGGCGGCCCGGGGCTGCTGATCGAGACGACGACGGGGATCCGGCCGCTGCGTGAGCTGCTGCCGGACGCGTTCGGACCTGAGTTCCTGGAGGAGTAATGAGCTTCGACGCCGTGGACGTGATCCGCACCAAGCGCGACGGGGGCGAGCTGAGCGACGGCCAGATCGACTGGGTGCTCGACGCCTACACCAAGGGCGACGTGGCCGACGAGCAGATGTCCGCGCTCGCGATGGCGATCCTGCTGAACGGCATGAACCGCCGCGAGATCGCCCGCTGGACCGCCGCGATGATCGCGTCCGGTGAGCGGATGGACTTCGGCAAGCTGTCCCGCCCGACCGCCGACAAGCACTCGACCGGCGGCGTCGGCGACAAGATCACGTTGCCGCTGGCACCGTTGGTGGCGGCCTGCGGGGTCGCCGTACCGCAGCTGTCCGGCCGCGGCCTCGGCCACACCGGCGGCACCCTGGACAAGCTGGAGTCGATCCCCGGCTGGCGCGCCGCGCTGTCGAACGACGAGCTGATGCAGCAGCTGGCGGACGTCGGCGCGGTGATCTGCGCTGCCGGCGACGGCCTGGCCCCGGCGGACAAGAAGCTGTACGCGCTGCGTGACGTGACCGGCACCGTCGAGGCGATCCCGCTGATCGCCAGCTCGATCATGAGCAAGAAGATCGCCGAGGGTACCGGTGCGCTGGTGCTGGACGTGAAGGTCGGCTCCGGCGCGTTCATGAAGGAGCTCGCCGACGCCCGCGAACTGGCCGAGACGATGGTTGCCCTCGGCACGGACGCCGGCGTACGGACCGTTGCCCTGCTCACCGACATGTCCGTCCCGCTCGGCCGGACCGCCGGAAACGCCCTGGAGGTCCGGGAATCGGTCGAGGTCCTGGCCGGCGGCGGTCCCGCCGACGTGATCGAACTGACCGTTGCCCTGGCCAACGAGATGCTCGCCGCGGCCGGAGTCACCGGCGTGGATCCGGCCGAGAAGCTCCGCGACGGTACGGCGATGGACGCCTGGCGCGCGATGATCTCGGCCCAGGGCGGCGACCCCACGGCCGTACTGCCGGTCGCTCCCGAGCAGCACGTCGTACCGGCCCCGGCTTCCGGCGTACTGTCCAAGCTGGACGCGCTCGCCGTCGGTGTCGCCGCCTGGCGACTGGGTGCGGGCCGCGCTCGCAAGGAAGACCCGGTGTCAGCCGTGGCCGGGGTGGAGATGCACGCCAAGCCGGGCGATCGCATCCAGGAGGGCCAGCCGCTGCTGACCCTGCATACCGAAGATGCCTCCCGCATCGACCGTGCCCTGGAGTCCCTGACCGACGCGATCGCGGTTGCCGACTCCTACCAGCCCGGTCCGTTGGTGATCGACCGCATCACCGCCTGATCAGTTGGCGGGGGCGGTCAGGCGGGTGCGCTGGTCTTTCGCCAGCGTGGTGATCAGGGCGGTGTCCGGGGTCAGCGTGGTGCCGAGGGCGGCAGCCTCGCGGATGGTGAGTTCGACGACCATCTGGCCGATCGCGAGGCTGGCCTCGGCGGTGGCGACGGACTGGTCGGTGCCGCCGTCGTACTCGACCTTCGCGTCGGTGAGGGCGTCCGGTACGGCGAACGGGTGCTCGTGGGTGTCCTGCTTCCACAGACCGCTCTGCAGGGTCTGCGCCTTCGCGGCCGAGGCGGTCTTGAACAGCTGGACGGTGAAGCGCTTCTTCTTGTCGGGGCTGAGCCGGGTCGCCCGGTAGCCCTCGACGAAGCCGGCGTTCAGCAGCAGGGCGCGGTCCAGCGCGGGATCCGCGGACCAGGTGTTCAGGTACGACGTCGCGGTGAAACCGCCGGTGGGGTTGCCCGGATCCTCGACGTACCCGCGGGGGAGCGCGACCAGGTCCGCGAGCGTGCTCTTCGCGGTCTTGTCCGCCGTACCGGTGAGCGCCGAGTGCTTCGCGGCCGGCGTCTCGGCAGCACTCGCCGAACCCGCTCCGTCATTGCCGCATCCGGTCACAGCCAGCAGCAGCCCGGTCACTAGAACGGCAATTCCTGCAGCATTCCGTGTCACGGTCCCTCTCCGTCCGGCCACTCGCCCCCGAGTGCATCCGATGATCCGCCTTGATACCAACAGAAGTTGGTTAACTTCAGGCGAACAATCTTGTTTCAGGATGAGGTCGTCGTGGTGAGAAGGGTCTCGATGCGGGCCCGGGCGGCCTTCGGGTGCAGGGGTTCGCAGCCGGCGGCGACGCAGCGGCTGACCACCTGCGGATCGTCACGGAGCAGCAACAGACCGCGACGGAGCAACGTCAGCGGGGGTTTGCGGTGCTCGCGGAGGTCGCGCTGGAAGCGGCGCGCGAACGTGACGATCCGGTGGTGGTACACGCAGATCGCGGCCGCCAGCAGGCCGCGTTCGGCGAGCGCGCCGGTGATCCGGTCCGCGAAGATGCCCTCGGCAACGATCAGCGGGGCGTCGCCGATGCTGAACGGCCGGTGCCCGACGGTGCCGTC
>NZ_DASRVN010000642.1:0-7262 GCF_035655035.1 Kribbella sp.
ACCGTACGAGATCATCAACATGGACGCCGCGAAGAACTGGTCGTTCAAGGAGTTCGAGGGCCAGCAGATCACGGTCGCGGAGAAGCTCGCCGAGGCGATGCGCGACAACCCGCACCTGAAGGTGTACGTCGCGTCCGGCCATTACGACGGCGCCACGCCGTACTTCGCCACCGAGCACACGCTGGCCCGCCTGCAGATCCCGGCGGAGCTGACCGGCAACATCCAGACGAAGTACTACCCGGCCGGCCACATGATGTACGTCCACGAACAGTCCCGCATCAACCAGGCCGCGGACCTCGGCGCCTTCGTCACCGCCTCCTCCAACCGATGATCCTGCTCCGCCCGGCAGCCGCAGTACCGACGCCACCCGTCCCAGGCGTCGTACTGCGTCCACCAACGGTCGAGGACACCCAACCCCTCGCCCAGCTGTACTACGACTCGTACGACCCCGGCATCGCCTCCTCCACCCCCGAGGAAGCCCTCGAGGACATCACGCTCACCTTCGAGGGCGGGTACGGCGTACTCGACCCAACCCTCAGTCGCCTGGCCTGGCAGGCCGATCGACTCGTCGGCGCGCTCCTCGTCGTGGAACGCGCACCGTGGCCGGACACTCCCGACTGCCCGTTCGTGATCGAGCTCTTCACCGCCCGCAGCCACCGCCGCCAAGGCATCGCCAAGCTCCTCCTGAGCGCATGCTCCGAGGCCACCGTCGCACTCCGCGTCGACCCGGACAACAAGCCGGCGGTGCGGCTCTACGGATCCTTTGGGTTTCAGGAGGGGTAGATGCGGAAGCCGCTGAATGTGCGGTGTTCGAAGGATGCGTAGAAGTCCTCGGCGGTGTCGGTGACCAGGTCTATGCGTTGGGCGCCGGTCAGCGGGTACGCGTGCTCGAGGAGTGCACGACCGACGCCCTTGCGGCGGTACGACGGGTGGACAGCCATCATCGACAGATGCGCCTGGATATAGCCGTCGCTCTGCAGGTACGCGAACCCGATCACCTGCTCGCCGTCCGACGCGACCACCGTCGTCACGCCAGGAGCTGTGAGAACCGCGTGGGCACGGGTCGCGTCCGCGGGCAGGCTCGGCCAGCCCTCGGCCTGGCACAGAGCGAGGACGCCTGCCAGGTGCGGTCGCGCGTACTGCGTGATCGTCACGGCAGCGTGAGTACTTCGGCGCCGGTGTCGGTCACCACCAGCGTGTGCTCGAACTGCGCGGTCCGGGACTTGTCCTTCGTCGTCGCGGTCCAGCCGTCGTCCCACAGGTCGTACTCGTACGTGCCCAGCGTCAGCATCGGCTCGATCGTGAACGTCATCCCGGGCTCGATCACGTCGTCGAACCGCTCGTCATCGTAGTGCGGGATGATCAGCCCGGAGTGGAACGACGTCGAGATCCCGTGACCGGTGAAGTCGCGGACCACGCCGTACCCGAACCGCTTGGCGTACGACTCGATCACCCGCCCGATGATGCTCACCCGGCGCCCGGGGCGGACCGCCTTGATGCCGCGGTTCAGCGCCTCCTGCGTGCGCTCGACCAGCAGCCGGCTCTCCTCGTCGACGTCACCGACCAGGAACGTCGCGTTGGTGTCGCCGTGCACGCCGTCGAGGTACGCCGTGATGTCGACGTTGACGATGTCGCCGTTCTCCAGCGGCCGGTCGTCGGGGATGCCGTGGCAGATCACCTCGTTGACCGACGTACACAACGACTTCGGGTAGCCGCGGTAGCCGAGCGTCGACGGGTACGCCCCGCGCTCGATCAGGTACTCGTGCCCGACCCGGTCGAGTTCGTCCGTCGTCACGCCGGGCTTCGCCGCGGCACCGACCGCCTGCAACGCCTGCGTGGCCAGCTTGCTCGCCACCCGCATCTTCTCGATCAGCTCCGGTGGCGTCACGTACGAACCGTCGAACGGCGCCGGCGCCGGTTTGCCGACGTATTCCGGGCGCGTGATGGCAGCAGGTACGTCGCGGCGCGGCGAAATGACGCCAGCAGTAAGAATCGACATGGTGAGATCATTCTAGGCAGCGCTGCGAAACGACTCCCAGGAGGTGGTCAGCCAGATGAGCGACGATCACAGCAACGAGTGGTACTTCAACACCAAGACCGGCAAGGTGGAGCCCTACCAGGGTGCGAAGTCGGGGGACCGGCTCGGGCCGTACAGCTCGCCGGAGGAAGCCGCCCGCGCGCTGGAGAAGGTCCAGGAACGCAACGAGAACTGGGACAACGACCCGAAGTGGGACGACGACTGACGCGCTGAGGGGCACCACCGATTCCGGTGGTGCCCCTCGAACTGCTGTTGCAGGTTGTGTCAGCGCGCGACGCGCTTGGCCGCGGTCTTCCGGGCCGGAGCCTTGCGGGCCGGCGCCTTCTTGGCGGCGGTCCGCTTCGCCGGAGCCTTCTTCGCGGTCGTGCGGGCCGGCGCCTTCTTCGCGGCGACGCGCTTCGCGGGCGCCTTCTTGGCGGCGGCCTTCCGGGCCGGGGCCTTCTTCGCGGCGGCCTTCTTCACGGTGGCCTTCTTGGCCGGGGCCTTCTTCGCCACCGTCTTGCGGGCCGTGGTCTTCTTGGCCGCGGTCTTCTTCGCCGGCGCCTTCTTCGCGGTGGTCCGCTTGGCGGCGGTCGTCGTCTTCTTCGCAGCAGCCGTTGTCTTCTTGGCAGCGGTGGTGCGCTTCGCCGGCGCCTTCTTGGCCACCGTCTTCTTGGCGGTGGTCTTCTTGGCCGGAGCCTTCTTCGCGACAGCCTTCGTGGCGGTGGTCTTCCTCGCCGGGGCCTTCTTCGCCACCGTCTTCGTGGCCGCGGTCTTCTTGGCCGCACTCACCTTCTTCGTCGCTGTCTTCTTTGCTGCGCTGACCTTGCGCGCGGTCGTCGTCTTCGCGGCGCCGGTCTTCTTCGCGACAGTCTTCTTGGCGGGAGAAGCCTTTTTGGCTGTCGCCTTCCCTGCGGCTGCCTTCTTGGCTGGCACTCTGCCTCCTTGGTGCGGCTGAGGAAAACCACGGTGGATTCCTCGTCGTCATGATGATGACAACACTTGTGCGCTACGTAAAGCACCGGAAACACGTCCAGGCTAAGGAGAACTGGCGGCGTACACTGGCACAAATGCCGAGGATCCTTGTAATCAAGGGATTCCGCCGCGCCCCGAGCATGCCGGATACGCCGAATATTTTCTTGGCGACACGCGGCGATTATGGGCCCGAAACCGGCGGATCGGCGAGTGTTGTCCTCGGCAACGTCCTGCGAACAGAGGAGCCGAAGAGCATGTACGACGACCTGCGCAACGTCGTCGAACTACCTCGCGAGGTGCGCCGCGTGGTCAGTATCGTGCCGTCGCTGACCGAGTCGATCGCGGCCACCGACGTGCACAAAATCGTTGGTGCGACCGACTGGTGTACGCATCCCGCGGACCTCGACGTGACCCGTGTTCGCGGTACCAAGAATCCCGATCTCGACACCATCCGCGCACTCGCACCGGACGTCGTCGTGGCCAACGCGGAAGAGAACCGCGCGGAAGATCTGGACGCGTTGCGCGCGCGTGGAATCGCGGTCTGGGTGACCGCGCCGACGACCGTTACGGAATCACTCGACTCGCTCGGCCGCATGCTGTCCGCGATCATCGGCGGCGAACCGTCGTGGTTGCGCGAAGCGCGAGAGGCCTGGAGCACGCCGTACGACGGAATGCGCCGGCGGGCGGTGATACCGATCTGGCGCAGACCGTGGATGGCACTCGGGCGCGACACGTTCGCGGGTGATCTGCTCGCGCGTATTGGTATCGACAACATCCTGAGAGAATCCAGCGAACGCTATCCCCGGATCGCCCCGGACGCGTTACCGGAGTACGACATCGTGGTACTGCCCGACGAGCCTTATGCGTTTTCACCGGACGACGGACCGGAGGCGTTCGGCAAACCCGCCAAGTGCGTTTCCGGCCGGCACCTCACCTGGTACGGACCGTCGCTCGTCGAGGCGCGGGCCGTGCTGAGCGGACAGTTGGCGTGACGTCCACCACGATCACGACGCAACAGCTGGACGGCTTAGGTATGCCTCACCTACGCTCGCCGGGTGTCGTCGATCACCGCGAAGAAGAAGTGCTGCAAGGACGAGCCGAGGTGCAAGAAGTGCCCGGTCGTCCTGATGCGTCTGTCCAAGGCAGGCTGCGCCGAGCGGCTCGATCGCGTGCACTACAAGGTCGGCAAGAAGGTTCCGAAGAAGGTCCTCAAACAGGCACGCGCGCGGTAGGTCAGGACGCCCGGCGCAACGTGATCGCGTCCGTGGCCTGACGGAGCATCCCGGGGATCGTGACGTGCGCGGCCAGGCCGGTCGCCTCGAGATCGTCGCCGTACCACCAGCCGTGTTCGCTGATCGTCTGCTGCTCGATCTCCTCCTGGTTCGCGAACGTCACGTCGACGCGGTCCACCGCGACCGCGTAGAACGTCTGGTGCTGCACGATCCGGCTGCCGCTGTACTCGAACTCGATCGTGTTGGTCGCGAGCGGCGTACCGAGCTCGGCGGCCGGAAGCTCGATCCCGACCTCCTCGCGCAGCTCCCGGCAGGCCGCGTCGGCGATCGTCTCGCCGTCCTCGACACCGCCGCCGATCGTGAACCAGTACGTCGTCTCCGGCTTCAGTGGGTCCCAGCCGTGCAGCAGCAGGACCCTGCCGTCCGGGCGCACCGGCAGTACGCGAGCCGTCGTCCGCCGCCGAACCGTAGATTCCGTCACACCACAAAACGCTAAGGGACAACGCCCGCCGTCCGTCGCCTCGTGCGGCGCGTCTCACAGTGGTTGCCGTGCACATCTACGATCGGAGACATGGCAACGATCGGGCTGGGCCTCGCGGCACTCGGGCGTCCGGGGTACATCAATCTCGGGCACGACGAGGACCTGCCGCCGCGACGGGCCGTCGAGGACCTGCGGACGCGGACGCACGAGCTGCTGGAGCAGGCGTGGCAAGCAGGTGTTCGGTACTTCGACGCCGCGCGTTCGTACGGGCTTGCCGAGGAGTTCCTCGGCGAATGGCTGACCCCCGAACGCCGCAGCCGGCTGACGATCGGGTCGAAGTGGGGTTACACGTACGTGGCCGACTGGCGGTACGACGCGGACACGCACGAGGTGAAGAGCCACGACCTCGCGACCTTCGAACGGCAGTGGCCCGAGACCCTGCACGCGCTCGGCGGCCCGCCGGACTTCTACCTCGTCCACAGTCTGACGGCGGACAGCCCCGCGCTCGAGGACAAGCGCTTGCTGGATCGGTTACGCGAGCTCGCGGACACCGGCGTACGCGTCGGTCTGTCGACGAGTGGTCCGCGACAGGCCGAGACGCTGCGCAAGGCGATGACCTCCGGTACGCCGTTCTCCGCAGTACAGGCGACCTGGAACGTACTGGAGACGTCGGCCGGTCCCGCACTCGCTGAAGCACACGAGGCCGGGTGGTTCGTCGTCGTGAAGGAGGCGGTCGCGAACGGGCGGCTGACGACGCGCGCGGGCGAGACGCCGTTCAACGAGTTCGCCCGCCAGCACGGAGTCGCGCCGGACGCGCTGGCGATCGGCGCGGCAGTGGCTCAGCCTTGGGCGGATGTCGTGCTGAGTGGTGCGACCACGGCGGAGCAGCTCGAGAGCAATCTGGCGTACCACGTCGACGGTCCGCTCCTCGAGTTCGTGCAGCAACCCGAGGAGTACTGGACCGAACGGTCCGCCCTTCCCTGGATCTGATCCCTCAGAAGGTGTGTTCGTCTCCCGGGAACACACCGTTCGCGACCTCGGCGGCGTACGTCGTCGCGGCGTTCGTGAGGATGCCGCGCAGGTCGGCGTACTGCTTCACGAACCGCGGCATCGTGCCCGCGCGCAGCCCCGCCATGTCCTGCCACACCAGCACCTGCGCGTCGGTGTCGCGGCCCGCGCCGATACCGATCGTCGGGATCGGCACCCGCTTGGTGATCTCACCCGCGACATCACCCGGCACCATCTCCAGCACCACCGCGAACGCCCCCGCCGCGGCGAGCGCGACCGCGTCGTCGATCAGCCCGGCGGCCTGATCGCCCCGACCCTGCACGCGGTACCCGCCGATGCTGTGCTCGCTCTGCGGCGTGAACCCGATGTGCGCCATCACCGGGATGCCGGACTGGGTCAGCTTCTCCACCATCGGTACGACGGTGCGCCCGCCTTCGAGCTTCACCGCGTGCACGCCCGCTTCCTTCATGAACCGTACGGCGGTGTGGAACGCCTGCTCCGGCGACGCCTGGTACGACCCGAACGGAAGATCCGCGACGACCAACGCATGCTCGGCCGCGTTCGCGACGGCGCGGGCGAGGGGGATGAGCTCGTCAACGGTCACCGGGAGCGTCGACCTGTACCCGAAGACGTTGTTCGCCGCGGAATCCCCGACGAGCAACACCGGAATCCCCGCCTGGTCGAAGATCTCGGCGGTGTACTGGTCGTAGGCGGTCAGCATCGCCCACTTCTCACCCCGGCTCTTGAACCCCCGCAAATGATGCACCCGATACCTACGCGGCCGCGTCCCACCCCCGCCATACGGCGAAACCTCCCCCGCACCCGCGACCCCAGCCCCACCAGCAGCACCACCTGCGCCGGCAGCACCAACCCCGCCGGCCTCTGCCCCAACACCCACGCCACTTGCACCTGCAACACCCGGTCCGCCAGCGCTACGTGCACCAGCAGCACCCGGTCCGCCAGCGCTACCTGCACCAGCAACACCCGGTCCACCAGCGCTACCTGCACCAGCAACACCCGAGCCACCAGCGCTGGCGGCACCTCCCGGGCCCGCCGCGCCATCTGCTCGTGCTGCCTGCCCCGCCCCCGCCGTGCTACCGCCGACTCCTGCGCCCGCGGTGCTACCTGCGCCTTCCGCGCCCGCGGTGCTACCTAGAACTCCTGCGCCTGCGGTGCTACTTGCGCCTCCAGCGTTTCCTGTAGGTGCAGCACCCGCGGCACCCGACTGTGTGTCGGTAGGTGGTTGGTACGCGCGACGTCCAGCGCGGTGGGAGCTGACCTGATCCGCGGAGACCTGGCTTGGCGCATCCTGCTGTACGCCTGCCCGCCGCCGCGCACCGACCGGTCCGGCAACTGCCTGCCGACCGGGCATATTCGTCGGAGCCTGCCCACCGGACGAAGCAACCGAATCGCTCACCGACGTGTTGATCTCGTACTCCGCACTCGGATCCGTCAAGTACCCGTCGTCTCCCGAGCCCCGCCCCGACTCCCGAGGCGTCACCTCACCCCGAAGCCGAATCTCCTGCGGCCGCGTCTCCTCAACCAACAC
>NZ_DASRVN010000643.1:0-11016 GCF_035655035.1 Kribbella sp.
ATCGTGGCGAGGGCTCGAGGACGGCACCCCCAGGCAATCGCACAGAAGGATCGCCTACACCGAACGCGGAATCTATAATCCATTGCTCATCACCAGAGAACTCCGCCGAGACCCATGGCGCGTGGCGCAGGTTACAAACTAGTCGGCCATACGCCGTCCAACTGCGCTCGCCGTCCTGCAACTGAAGTTGCCCGACATAAATCCAGACTTGCCCGTCTGGCGGCTCAATGTAAATCGCAGATACGGCTGAATCGCCGTCGTGGTACTCCTCCGCCTCAGTCATTCTCGGGCCCCACTTCAGTACAGGTCGTGTGCCCGTCGTACCGCCACATCGTGTCCCACAGGCAGGCTCCGGGTCACATTAGGGGCGTCTGTCGAGGTGTGCTAGAACAGTAGTTGTGGAGCTGCTGCATCGGGGCAAGGTTCGGGATGTTTACGGCGATCGGCCGGGGGAGGTGATCCTGGTTGCGACTGATCGGGTGTCGGTCTATGACGTGGTGTTGCCGACGGCGATTCCTGACAAGGGGAAGTTGCTGACGAGTCTGTCGCTGTGGTGGTTCGAGCAGTTGGCGGATGTGATGCCGAACCATGTCATCTCGGCAACCGATGTGCCGGCTGAGTTCGAGGGGCGGGCGGTGCGGTGTCGGCAGGTCGACATCATTCAGGTTGAGTGCATCGCCCGCGGTTACTTGGCTGGTCTCGGGTGGGATGCCTATCGGGAGACCGGGAAGATCTCTGGTGTTGAGATCGCTCCTGGGCTGCTTGAGGGTGACAAGTTGCCTGAGCCGGTGTTCACGCCGACGACCAAGACGGCGCCTGAGGATGGGCACGATGAGCCGATGACCTTCGATGAGGTCTCGGATGCCGTTGGGGCGGAGCTCGCGGAAACTCTTAAGGAGAAGACGCTCGAGCTCTTCAAACGCGCCACGGCGATCACTGATGGTCGAGGAGTGCACCTCGCAGACACGAAGTTTGAGTTCGGGCTCGCGAAGGACGGGACGTTGGTCCTGGCGGACGAGGTTCTGACTTCAGATTCCTCGCGGTACTGGCGTGATGAGGACTGGAAGCCGGGGCAGCGGCAGGTCTCGTACGACAAGCAGTTTGTGCGGGACTGGGCTCGCGACCTGGGAACCTGGGACAAGACTCCGCCAGGTCCCGAGATTCCGCCGGCGGTCGTGGAGGAGACCCGTGCTCGTTACGTTGCTATGTACGAGCGCATCACCGGTCTGAAGTGGGACTGACGATGGCGACGTGGGACGAGATTCAGCAGGCACGGCTGAGTGACGCGCTGGACCTGCAGAAGGTGCACAAGCGCCTGCTTGCAGCGAAAGAGCACGGCATCGAGCCCGATCCTCATGACATTGAGGTTGCTCGTTCGGTCGCCGCCACCGGCTACGGCGGGGTCGACCGGGTCAACGCGCCTGACGATTACTAGACCACCGGGCAGTGTTGCGCCTAGGCTAGTCGTGTTCTAGAACACTCACTTGAGGACTTGAGGTCTGGCGATGTCCCCGAAGCTGGAGCGCCCGGCTCCGCCGTATCAGCAGATCGCTACTGAGATTCGTACTCGGATCTCCAGTGGTGAACTGCAGGCTGGCGATTTGGTGCCGTCTGTGCGGTCGCTGATGCGTGATTACGGTGTGGCTATCGCTACTGCTCAGCGTGCACTGTCCACCTTGCGTGCTGAGGGGTATGTCAAGCCGGAGCGTGGTGTGGGAAGCATTGTGACGACCGAGGAAGAGCGCGGTCGGGCTGCGAATGATCGCGTTGACAACTCTCGGCGTACCGGCAAGATCTATCCGACCGGGAGTTACGCGAAGATCACCGAGGCCGGGATCACCGAGGCGTCGGACCAGGTTGCCGACGCCTTAGGTTTGAAGCCCGGCGATCCCGTGATTCGCCGAGTGCGGACGACCTATCGGTCGGATGACAAGCCGGCCTCTGCGTCGACCTCGTACTATCGCGGGCATCTGGCTGAGAAGGCGCCGCTGCTGCTCGGCCGGGAGCGAATCAAGGAAGGCACGTTCGCCTACATCGCGAACATCCTGAAGCGCGAGGTTGACGCGTGGCAGGACCAGTTCGAACCGGCCGCTGCTACTGCCGAGCAAGCGGAACGGCTCGGCCTGGATGAGGGTGCCCTCATCATGGTCGGGCGGAACTGGATCTACGACGACACCGGTGAGGTCCTCGAGTACGGCGAGAGCATCACCTACGGGCGAGTGACCTACCGGGGCCGGCTGGGTGTGTCCACGGCCCGCGTTCAACGTCCGTGATGCTTGCGAATCGCTCCTGAAGGTACGTCTGCCGCTTGTCAATGATCAAGTAAGTGTTCTAGTATCAGAACTAGAACACTTGGTGAGAATCTCGTCCGCCTGACAGGCGACCAATCTGGTCTGTTGTGGTGGGCGACGACCTGCTCTACATGCGATGAGTCATTGGCTGGGCCCAAGGGATGGGCTGCAGCTAGTAACCAAAGAACGGCGCTTGCTCGGCCGTCCCAGAGGCGCGTCTGGGTCCACAAGACCTTGCCCGTCTTCGCTCTTCTGGCTCCTCCGTATCGGGAGGTCTTGTCATGCCCGCATCCACCCATGGTCGGGATCGAGTACGCAACGGACACGGCACCGTGATCGGTGCCGTCGAGACGATCAGCCGGCGACAGCGGGCGCCTCTCGTTCTCGTCCTGTTGTGTTTGTGGCGTTGGCGCTGGGAGTTGGCGTGCGTGGCAATGTTCGTGGACGTCTATCGTCACCTGGTCATGGCCGACGGTTTGAACCTTGGGCCGGTCCCGGCGCTGCTTGTCATGATTTCGCCGACGCCTGTCGTTCTCGTGGTCCGTCCGCTTCGGCGGTTTATTCGTGATCGGATCTCGTGTGTCGTTACGTGGCACCGTGTCCGAACTTGCCTGGCCGAAATCAGAACGTTGAATTGGTCGGGGCGTATGCCCTTCATCGTCGGATGCTTCTCCACGCGGACTGGCGAGGTTGTGTGGCTGTGGATGCGGCCCGGCTTGTCGGTCGACGATTTGGCGATGAAGACCGAGGCCCTGGCGTCAGCGTGCTGGGCGCGTCGAGCAGTCGTCGACCGGACCCGCCGCAACGCTGCGCTGGTCCGCATTGAGATCGTCCGGCGTGAGCCTGTAGCGGAGGTGCGGCTCGTCTCCTCTCGGCTGGAAGGCTCTGCGCATCAGATTGTCTGATGCGCAGGTGACTCTTGGCCCGACGGCTGAGTCGAGTTGGCGACCGGGTGGTGGCGGTGTGTGCGTCCCAGGTCGCTGTGTTGTGTGCGGTATCGGCCGATTCGGACGTCGGCTGATGCCGGGCGGCCTGACTGTGAATACCTCGTGGGGTCGGGGAACAAGCTATTGCTTGTTCCCCGACCCCGCTGGGTATCGCAAGTCCGCAGAATGTTCAGTCTCCGCGACTGGAGCTCGACTTCGCGATCGCGGCGGACGCTCCGCCCTGGTCGCCCCGACCGTCCACCCTGGTCGCCTCGACCGTCCGCTGTGGTCGCCCCTCGAGACGTCGGAGCCGGCCTGCTTCGGGCCGGAGTTCCTGCTGCGGGACGGCTCCCGCGCGACTCGCCACGGGCGGCCTTACGAAGTACGCCCGCTAAGTAGTCACTCGCGAGCGACAGCTCGCAACTTCCGGCGGTAGCCGGGCACTGCCGGCGCCTAGCCGGTGGGTGGGTGGGAGCGCGCGGAGCGGGTGCGGGAGGGAGCGGAGCGACCGGAGCACCTGCGTAGCACGCGGGGTTCACCACATCTGCCCGGTTCGCCACATCCCCCGTTCGCGCGAGGGATTACAGCAGGTGGAGGCGGTCTTGTTCTTCGTCGTTGAGGATTACGTCTAGGGAGGCTAGGGCTTCGGGGAGGGCGGTTGGGTGGATGGTGCGTTCGGTGGAATCGCCGTTGGGGTGGTCGGTGGTGAGGGTGGTGCCTACTAGGCGGCGGACTTGGCCTTCGGAGACGCGCATGACGACGGGGCGGCCGGTGAAGGGGGAGTTGGGGTGGGTGGAGACGTAGTGGTGGTAGACCTCGTAGTCGATCGGGCGGACTGGTTCGTCGTTCGAGGCGTGTTGGGGGATCCAGCCGTCGGGGGTCTGCTTGGACAGGGTCCAGACGTCGCCGTCGCGGGTGAGGCGGTGGTCCCAGCCGGCTTGGTCGATCACGATGCCGTCCTTCAGCGGGGTCGGGTACAGCTGGCCGGCGCCGAAGCCCACATCCGCCAGGAATTCCTCGCCGTCGACCCCGACCTTCAGCAGGGCGTGCGTCCGCGGTCCGGACTTGTGCGGTTGTACCCGGGCCACCCGTCGTACGACGTCGAACCCGAGCTGCTCCAAGGCCGCACCGAAGAGCAAGGCGTGCTCGTAGCAGTACCCGCCCCGCTGACGCCCGACCAGCTTCGCCTGGATCGCGTCGAGGGAGATCCCGGGATGCGTGCCGAGGATCACGTCGATGTTCTCGAACGGGATCGCCAGTACGTGCGCCCGATGCAGGCTCCGTAATGCCTCCGCCGACGGCGCCACCCGTTCATGCCCGATCCGCGCCAGGTAAGCGTCCAGGTCCAGCTTCTCGATGTCCCACATGCGGACCAGCTCAGCACTTCCAGTTCACTTGAGGTCAAGCTCGGTGAACAGCGTGAGCTGGATCCCGCCCGGCGTCTCCAGCCGCGCGTTCAGCGAGTTCCACGGCGTACGGACAGGTTCGGCGATGACGGTCGCCCCCGCGTCCGCCAAGCGGCGAGTGGTCGCCGCGGAGTCGTCCACCTCGAAGGCGACGCGGTACTTCCCGGCCACCCGTCGCCCGACCTCGACCGCGTCGATGAACTCGGCCTGCCCGGGGTCCGCGATCTCCAGCGTTGCCCGCTCCACGGAAAGGATCGTCACCCGGCCGTCGTCGGAGGAGTACGACGCCTGCTCCGGCAGCCCGAGTACGTCGCGGTAGAACGCCACCGCCTCCTCGTAGTCGTCCGCCGTGACCACCAACCGCAATTCCCGCACACTCATGCGATCAGTATCACCAAGCTTGGGTGAGCGCGGTGCTGCTCGGCGTCAGGCGATACCCGGCGTGCGCGGAGAATTCTGCGGACATGGCGAAGCGGTCGCCGCGGACGATGGTGTGGCGCCACTCGACGGGGCGGTTCTGGGCGCTGCCCTGGCGGACGATCGAGAAGACCGCGGCGTCGACTGGGCAGTGCAGGATCTTGCGTTCGGAGGCGGTCGGGGTGACGGCGCGGATGTCCTCGCGGCCGTGGTCGAGGACGATGCCCGTGCGGTTGGCGAGTTCGTTGTACAGGCTGGTGTGGGTGAAGTCCGCGTCGAGCAGCGGCTCCGCGAGGGCCGCGGGGAGCCAGACTCGGTCGAGCGCGAGCGGTTCGTCGCCGGCGTACCGGAGGCGCTCGAGGTACAGCAGGGGGATCGACTCCTCCAGGTCGAGGCGTGCCGCGACCACCCCGTCGGCGCGGATGTCGAGCGCCCGTACGACGCTGCGCTGCGGCAGGCCGGACGCCTCGACGGAGGAGAACAGGCTGTAGAGCGCGCCCATCGGCTGGCGGATCTCCGGCGTCGCAGCGACCCGGGGCTGGCGGCCGCGCTCGGCGACGATCAGGCCGTCCGTACGGAGCTGGACGAGCGCCTGCCGGACGGTGTGCCGGCTGACCGCGTACTCGTCGACGAGCGCGAGCTCACCCGGGAACGCGTCGTCGAACTCCCCGGACCGCAGCCGCCGGACCAGGTCCGCCTGCAGCTGCTTCCAGAGCGGCTCGCCGCCGCCTCGCTCGAGCTTCCGCACACGCGTTCCTTCCAGAGGTTGCCAAATGTCCGGTCATCTCCTACCTTGAATGTACGTACATTTCTGGCAGAAGGGAACCGGCTAGTGGTGCAGCTCGAGGTTAGGACACCTCACTACCTGTCCGCCGCCGTTCCCGCAGTACGCCGCCTCGGTACGGCGCTGTCGCACCGCAAAGGGCTGCTGATCGTACTCGCGGTGACCGCCGTCGCGGTGCCGCTCGGCCGACTGGTCCCGATCGTCGGCGGCCCGGTGTTCGGCATCCTGCTCGGCGTGATCGCCGGCAGCGTGATCCCGGTACTGCGCTCCGACGTCTGGCGCCCGGGGTACGACTTCGCCTCGAAGACACTGCTCCAGCTGTCGATCGTCGTCCTCGGGACCGGCCTGTCGCTGCAGCAGGTCGCGCGGGTCGGCGTCTCGTCGTTGCCGGTGATGCTCGGCACGCTCACGATCGCGCTCGGCGGCGCGTGGCTGTTCGGCCGCATCCTCGGCGTCCGCGGCGACACCCAGACCCTGATCGGTGTCGGTACGGCGATCTGCGGCGGCTCGGCGATCGCGGCGGCGACCGCGGCGATCGGCGCCAAGCGTTCCTCGGTCGCCTATGCGATGGCGACGATCTTCACGTTCAACATCGTCGCGGTACTGGCGTTCCCCCCGATCGGTCACCTGCTCGGGATGAGCGCGGACGCGTTCGGCCTCTGGGCCGGTACGGCGGTCAACGACACGTCGTCCGTGGTCGCCGCCGGGTACGCGTACAGCCAGGCCGCCGGCGATCAGGCGATCGTGGTGAAACTGACCCGTTCGCTGACGCTGATCCCGATCGTGCTGACGCTGGTCGCGCTGAAGATCCGCCGCGAGAACCGCGCGGCGCGGGCCCTCGACAAGACGTCGGACGGTTCGTACGAAGGCGCCACGGCCTCGATCCGGAAACCGTTGCCGTGGCGCAAACTCGTACCGCTGTTCCTGATCGGCTTCATCGCCGCCGCGGGCCTCCGCTCCGCCGGCGCCGTACCGTCGTCCTGGCTGCCCACGCTGACGGTCGTTGGCAGCACCCTCATTACGGCCGCCCTCGCCGCGATCGGCCTGTCGTTGCGCCCCCGCGAGCTGCGCGACGCAGGACCCAGGCCGCTCTTCCTGGGAGCGATCCTCTGGATCCTGGTCGCTGTCGGCAGCCTCGTACTTCAGTCCTTCTCGTAAGCGGCCTGACGTTCCTGGATCGCCTTGATCCGGGGGACGTCGAGCTTGTTGCTGCGGTCGAAGTTGTAGATGCCGTTCTCTTCCTGGAAGACGTCGGTCAGCTGCGTGTAGCAGTAGCCGAACATCAGCTCGTTGTCGAGCAGCGCGTCGATCAGGCCGGCGAAGCGGACGTAGAAGTCCTCCTCGTTCGCGACCCGCTGGCCGTAGCCCCAGGAATCGGCGGAGTTTCCGCTCTTTCCGGCGGCGGCCTTCTCCGCGTTCCACCAGATGCCGCCGAACTCGCTGCAGAAGTACGGCTGACCGTCGTACGCGAGCGAGAGCGGTTTGTCGTCGCGGGTGTTCCCGTACGGCTTGTCGTTGACCAGATCCGCCATCTGCCGGGTGAACTCGGCCGGGTCCTGCTCGTAGTTGTGCGAGTCCCAGACGTCGGTCTCGGGCACGCGGTGGCTGTAGCCGGAGGCGTCCAGCACCGGGCGGCTGGTGTCCGCGGCCTTGGTGGCCAGGAACATCGCGCGGGTGACGTCGTCGAGCTGGGTGATCCGGTCGTGCAGCAGCTGGTGCGTCTCGTTCAGTGGGCACCAGCCGACGATGCTCGGGTGGCTGTAGTCGCGCTCGACGGCCTCCAGCCACTGGCCGACGTACGTCGCGGTCGGCTGCTGGTTGTCGTCGCCGGTGTCGCCGACGCCGGAACCCCAGTCGCCGAACTCGCCCCAGACCAGGTACCCGAGCCGGTCCGCGTGGTACAGGAACCGCTCCTCGAACACCTTCTGGTGCAGGCGGGCGCCGTTGAACCCGGCCGCCAGGCTGAGCTCGATGTCGCGGACGATCGCCTCTTCGGACGGCGCCGTCATCAGGCTCTCCGGCCAGTACCCCTGGTCCAGGACCAGCCGCTGGAACACGTGCTTGCCGTTGATCAGGATCGCCTTGCCGTTGATGCTCACCGAACGCAGGCCGGCGTACGAGTCGGCGCCGTCCACGACGTTGCCCTCGGCATCGATCAGCTCGACGCGGAGGTCGTACAGGTGCGGGTCCGTGGTGTCCCAAAGGCGGACCCGGTCGGCCGGGACCTGCAGCGTCAGGCGCGGGGCCAGGTCGAGGTCGGCGCGGACCTCGGCCGTGGTGATCTCGCCGTCGGCGTCCTTCAGTACGGCGCGGACCTGGTAGCCGGGCTTGTTCGCGGAGACCGGTACCTCGAGGTGGAAGCTGGAGCCCGCCACATCCGGGGTGATCCGCGGCCGCCTCAGGTGCACCGTGGGTACGGCTTCCAGCCAGACGGTCTGCCAGATGCCGGTGGTCCGGGTGTACAGGCAGCTGTGGTTCGCGTACAGCTGGCTCTGCTTGCCGCGGGCCTGCGGGCCGCGGTGCGTATCGCGGGCGCGGACGACGATCGTCGCCTGCTCGCCGGGCTTGGCGACGTGCCGCAGGTTCACGCTGAACGGGGTGAACCCGCCGCGGTGCCGGACGACCTCCTCGCCGTTCACCCAGACGGTCGCGTCGTGGTCAACGGCCTGGAAGTGCAGCACCGCGTCCTTGCCGTCCCAGCCGGCCGGGATCGTCACGGTGGTGCGGTACCAGACCGCCTCCAGGAAGTCGACGTCCTCGATCCCGGACAGCTCGGTCTCCGGGGCGAACGGTACGACGATCCGCCGCTCCAGCTCACGCTCCCGCAGGCCGCGCTCCAGTCCGGAGTCCGATCGGTCGATCTCGAACTGCCACTCGCCGTTCAGGTTCAGCCAGTCGGGCCGAACGAACTGCGGACGCGGGTACTCCGCACGAGGCTGCGTCATGAACTCTCCCGTGGTGCTGTAGGTAGGGGCGAGGAGCACTTTACAACGTTGGAATGAGCCGGGCAACGGGTGGCGTCCACCGGATCCGGGCCCTGACTCAGCGGGTGAAGAGGGCGGTGTTGAGGAAGTCCGGGCCGAAGGTGCCGGGGCGGTCGGTGCGGACCGGGCGGAGGTCGAGCGGGGTGAGGCCGGCGAAGATCGTGCGGAGGTCGTCGAGAGAGAACGCCATGCCGCCGTAGGTGTCACCGGTGGCGACGACGTCGAGGTCGCTCGGGGCCTCCATCCGCTCGGCCGCGAACGTGACGATCCCGAACCGGCCGCCGGGCCGGACCAGCGGCAGGACGCGCTGCAGGTAGGTGATCCGCCGGTGCGGCGCGATGTGGTGGAAGCACCCGGAGTCGTAGACCACGTCGTACGCACGGTCCGGCAGCGGATCCCGCAGTACGTCGGTGGCCGTCAGCGTGACGGCACCGGGCATGGTTGGCCGGACCTGGTCGAGGAGGTCCTTCGCGAGGTCGATGCCGTCGACGACCGCCCCCTGCTCGGCGAACCACCGGGTGTTCCGCGCGGCACCGCAGCCGACATCGAGCACCCGGGCGCCGTCGAGCTCCCCGAGGAGCCCGCGCTCGGCCCAGTCCACCAACGGCTCGTCCGGAAGCTGCGTCGCGAGCGGATGCCCCGGCGTGCTCAACAGGCCCGTCCAGTACTCCGCGGCGGACGCGTCCGAGCGATCCCCCCGGCCGCTCGCCGCCACCACCCGATCCAGCACATCCAGCAGCTCGTCCACGGTATGAATTCGAGTGTCCGTCACCCCCGAATTCTACTGTAAAACAAGGCGATTCTCAGCTTTCCTGGTAAACCAGGTGAACCCGTACGGCGGGCCCTCTAGAGTGGTGCGCGATGCAGCGTTCCTGAAGGTGTAGGCAGGTCGTGGCGGGCTCCGGGTGGGGTCGGCCCGATGCGGCATGCCTGCGCCGCGCTTCGACTGTCCTGTCGATCGCGAGCCTTCGGGAGCGTTCATGCTCAGCATCACCGACCACCTTGTTCTCCGTACGATCGACGGCGCCGCGGATCTCCTCGTCGGGGAACTCCGCGCGATGCCGTCCGTCCGTTCCGTCCGCCAGACGTCCGCCGACACCGTCGCGTGCACCGTCGACGGCCCGCTCGACGAACTCGCGGCCTGCCCGCTCTACTCGTTCGCCGAAGTCGAGTCGGTCAGCGGCCGCCGGTTGAGCTGGACGCAGCGCTTCGGCCGATCCGAACGGTTGCCGTGGTCAACCAACCTGATCGCCGCCGAGGTGCTCGTACGGCTGGCCAAGATCCGCCCCGGCCACCGGCTTCTCGATCCGTTCTGCGGCACCGGCACGATCCTCCGCGCCGCGCACCGCCACGAGCCGGCCGCCCGCCTCCTGGGAGTAGACCGCCATCGCCCGACCGTCCACGAGGCCTTCGCGGTTGTCGAAGGGCGGGCGGAGGCGCTTCCGTTGGCTGACAGGTGTGTGGACCGAGTGGTGGCGAACCTGCCGTTCGGGAAGCTGGTCGGCAGTCACCGCGACAACCGCCGCCTGTACCCGGCAGCACTCGCCGAGCTCGACCGGGTGCTGACCCCGGACGGACGCGTGGTGCTGCTGACCGAGGACAAGCGGCTGTTGCGGGACGCTGTCCAGCAAAGCCCGTTCAAGATCGTGCGCGAGCGGCTGCTCAGATACAACGGCGCAACGCCGACTGCATACGTACTCACCCGAGCCCGAGCCGGAGCCCGAGCCCGAGCAGCCGAGCGCCGTTCTCCCAGCACACCGCGCGCAACCAGTCGTCCCCGAGACCGAGGGACTCGAGCGCCGTGAGCTGAACGGCGTACTCATAAGGGATGTTGGGAAAGTCCGACCCGAGCACGATCCGGTCCTGCAGATCGCGCAACCGCGGGACCAGGTCGCGCGGGAACGGCATCATCGCCTCGACGAACGGCGTCAGCGCCATCGTCGTGTCCAGGTGCACGTTCGGGTACGACGTGAGCGCCAGATGCTCGGCGTACTCCGGCATCCCCAGATGCGCGATCACCGCGGTCAAGGAAGGATGCCGCCGCAGCACCTCGCCCATCGGCCCGGGACCGGTGTGGCGTCCGGGGATCGGCCCCGACCCGCAGTGCACGACGACGGGTACGCCGGCCTCGGCCAGCTGCCCCCACACATCGTCGAGCTCACCCGATCGCGGGTCGTAGTCCCCGACCTGCACATGCACCTTGAAGAT
>NZ_DASRVN010000644.1:0-4393 GCF_035655035.1 Kribbella sp.
TGGCTGGTCCGGGTCGACGTACTCACGCACCATCAGCCGTCCCGCGCGCGCAGACGCCTTCCAGTGCACGTGTCTGACCTCATCACCCGGCACGTACTCGCGCAGCCGTCGCAGGTCGATCGAACCACGCAACGGACCAGCCGACACCGGCCCTTCGAAGTGGTGCCGTTGCCGGATGCCGGCCGCCGTACGAGCGGCGTACCGCTTCGGGTGCACCAGAAGTGTTGCAGCGCTGCCGATCGACACCCGGCACGATACGAGCCCGAAGGGGTCCGACCGGCGCAGCAGCAACGGCCCTACCGGTAAAGGGCCTCTACGCGAGGTCGGCAGCTCGTAGTGATACGTGGCAGCACCGTTCGGCGCCAGGGCCGCGACGGCTACCTCGGACTGGTGCGAACCGGCCGTGTCAGCCGCTACGAACGGCGGCTGCCGCCGCGTGGTCTCGTTGCGCACTACGAGCCGCGCCAGAGCAGGCTGACCGCACTCGACACGGTCCGGGTACAGCACTCGCTCCACGGTGACTTTAGGACGCCGTACGACAGTCAGCACGCTCACGAGCACCGCAGCGAGTCCTGCTCCGGCCAGCACCTGCAGCATCGGGTAGCCGAGCAGCTGCCCCGCCACCAGCAGAGCGATCGAGCCGGCCAGCACTCCCCAAGCGCGCAGCGTGAGCCGCGTCGTCATGACACGACGCCAAGAGCCCGCTTGAGATCACGTCGTACCGGGTTACCAGGCGCCGGAGTGTCTTCGAGTACGTCGTCCACCACGCTCTCCGCGGTACGCCGAGCCAGCGACGCCTCCGCGGTCAGTACCAAGCGGTGCGCCAGGACCGGGTGGGCGATGTTCTTGACGTCGTCCGGCGTCACGAACGACCGCCCGTCCGTGGCCGCGATCGCCCGGGCCGCTCGGACGAGTGCGATGCTGCCACGCGGGCTGGCGCCGTACCGGACCGCGCTGTGCAGGCGGGTGGCCGCGGCCAACCGGACGGCGTACGCCATCACGGCCTCGTCGACGTACACCGACTTGACCGCGGCCACGACGCCACGCAGGGTCTCCGGGTCGATCACCGGCTCCAGGTCGTCAGGCGTCGGCCCGGCACCGTCCAGAGCGACCACCTCGACCTCGGCGTCGTGATCGGGGTAACCGATCTCGATCCGGAGCAGGAACCGGTCGAGCTGCGCCTCGGGCAGCCGGTACGTGCCCTCCATCTCGATCGGGTTCTGCGTGGCCAGGACCATGAACGGGTCGGGCACGCGATGGGTCTCCGCGTCCACGGTGACCTGCCGCTCGGCCATCACCTCGAGCAGCGCGGACTGGGTCTTCGGGGTACCGCGGTTCACCTCGTCGGCGAGCACGATGTTCGCGAACACGCCACCCGGGTGGAACACGAACCGGCCCTGGCCCTGGTCGTACACGACCACGCCGGTGATGTCGCCGGGCAGCAGGTCCGGCGTGAACTGGATACGGCTCCAGCGACCGCCGATGCTTCGTGCGAGGCTTCTGGCCAGGCTCGTCTTGCCCAGCCCGGGCAGGTCCTCGATCAGCAGGTGCCCGCCCGCGAACAGGGTCGCGACCGCCAGCCGGACGACCTGTGGCTTGCCGCGGATCACCCGCTGCACGTTGGCCGCGATCAGCTCGTACGCCTGCTGCGGCTCCATGCTGCCGTCCTGCATCCCCACTACCTGTCCTTCCGTCGGCGCGCGGTCCGTCGTACGACACCAGCCGGCGGGCTCACCGGAGGCAACGCGGGAGCACCCGCCGCCGGAGTCGCCGTGGTGGAGCCCGCCGTACCGGTCGCTGTTGCACTGCTGCTGTTGTTGCGCTCACGGGTGATCGCTGTAACCGAGACGGTCAACTGGAGCGCGGTCAGACCGGTGTAGCGCGTGCTGGTCGTTGTGACGGTCCTGTCCGCCTGGCCGGTCGCTGAGACGACGTAGTGCACCAGCTGACCGCCGTTGAGGTTCGGTGCGGTCCACTTGACCGTCAATGACCCCTTGCCGGGCGTGGCGGTCACCTTGGGCGCAGCGGCCGGACCGTACGGGTAGATGGTGCGGCTGGCGGCGGAGCGAACCGAGGTACCCGCGCTGTTCGTCGCTGTCACCTGGTAGCTCACTGCCTTGCCCTTGGCAGGGTTGAGCGTCGTAGAGGTCAGGTACGTCGGCACCTGGGTCTTCGTACCGTCGGAGCCGATCACGGTGTAGCCCGTCATCGTGTAGTCCGAGGCGCTGGGTGACGTCCAGGAGACAGTCACCGAGCCGTCCGGGTTGGCAGCCGCGCCGACCTTGGTAGGCGGTCCTGGCGGATCGGCCTTGCCGTTGATCGAGATGACCTTGGAGTCCACGGCCGGCCCGGAACCCACACGGTTGATCGCCTGCACGGTGAAGATGTAGCCACCACCGGTCAGCAGCTGGCTGACGCTGTGGCTCCGGGCGCTGCCGGAGACCGTAGCCGAGCCTGACGCGGGCAGGCCGACCACGTAGGTGCCTGGTGCGACCCGGAAGCTCACCTTGTAGGCGGAGATCGCCGCACCGTTCGCACGCGCGGCCGTCCAGGTAACAGTCGCCTTGCCACTGCCAGGCTTGGCTGTCACCGAGCCGGGAGCACCAGGTGCGGACGCCGGCGGCACGGTCGGCTTCTTCGTCGGCTTGACGGTCGGCTTCGTGGTCGGCGGAGGCGTCGGCCTTGTGGTCGGCGGGGGCGTCGGCTTGGTGGTCTGGGTCTTCGTCGGCTTGTGCTCGGTCGGGTGCGGCGGCAGCAGGGTCTCGGTCGGGTGCGGCCGGCCGATCGTCACCTGGACCGGCGGCAGGATGGGCCGATGCGTCGGCGTCGTCGGAGTGGACGGGGTCGACGTCGGCGTACTGCTCGGGGTCGGAGTGGTCGGCGTCGACGTCGGGGTCGGCGTTTGGCTCGCGGTGGGCGACACCGGCTTGTCGCCGCCGTTCACGTCCACGTCGCTGACCGAGCCGTCACCGTCGACCACGGTCACCACCTGGCCGGTCTGGTCGTCGATGTACAGGCGGCCGTCCTGCCCGGCCGTGACCCGCGGCTTGCCCTTCTGCTTGCCGAGCTCATGCGTGTGCAGCGGCTTGCCGTCCGGCGCGAACGTCCGTACGACGTGCTTGTCGGCATCCACTACTGCGACAGAAGCACCGGCCGCGGCGACAGCGTCGTACCGTCCTGGCGGCAGGTTGATGCTCTCAGCCGCCTTGGCGCCGGCGGCGTCAACCAGCAGCAGCCGCTGACCGGCAAGGATCGGGATGCGGCCGTTGACGTCCGACTGCGCTACGACAGAGGTTGTCGGCAGAGCACCAGTAACGTCCAGCGGGACCGCATGGCCTGCCTTGTCGCCGCTGAGCGGAGTCAGGGTGCGCTTGCTCAGGTTGGCGAACGCAGGCTTGCCGGCAACGCTCAGCAACGCCCCGGCGTCACTGCCCTGCGCAGGAAGCTGACAGGCCAGTGTGGTCGCAGCAGGCGCCAGCTTGCAGAAGTGGTCCGCGTCGCGCACCCAGAGCGCACCGTCGGCGCTAGCGATCGCACTGGACACCACACTGCCCACAGTGATCGTCTGCAGCTGGTCACCGAGCCGGACGATCTGGCCGTGCTGCCGGTACACGAGGTACGGGCCGCTCTGCGCCTCGATACCGATCGGTTCCTCCGGGATGCCGATCCGGACCGAGTTCTTCACGGTCAGGTTCGACTTGCCGAATACGATCACGCCGTCGGAGCGTACGACGTACCCGTTGGTGGCGCCCTGGACGACCTGGCTGCCGGCCTCGGCCTGGACGCCGCGGACCTCGGCGTCGACGTTCTTGCCGCCGCCGTCGACCCTGAAGACCGCGCCCAGGGTGGCGTTGTAGACCCAGTGCCCGGCCTGCTGGAACGCGACCGCCGGGGCGCCACGGCCGAGCGCCGAGTACCCGATGAACGTCCCGAGGACCAAGGCCGCGATCGTCCACCACGCGACGGGGCGGCGGATCGCGCTGGCGAGGCGAGTCATGAGGCTAAACGTGCCCTTCCCTTGTCCAGCTGCGGTACAGCGGCGATACATCCGGCCACGACACGTCCGGAAGCTGTCTTTTACGAGGCGACAGTGGCGCGTGCGGGGTCCTCAGGTTCGCCCAGCTCGACCAGGGCCTGGCGGGCCTCCACCGCGATCGGCCCCTCCGGCAGCAGCCGCAAGGCGCGACGGAAGTACTCAGCGGCCTGCTGGCGAGCACCACCACTCGCCTCAGCCATCGCCAGGTTCACCAGTACGGTCCCCTCGGCGTCCCGGTCGTCGTGCACCGAGGCGATCCCGAGAGCAGCTGTGAACTCGGCGCGCGCCTGGGGCAGGCGCCCTGTCCGGGTCAGCGCGCTCCCGAGGATGTTGCGGGTGATGAGTTCGCCGTACCAG
>NZ_DASRVN010000645.1:0-9669 GCF_035655035.1 Kribbella sp.
CGGTGGGACTTCGACGAGGAGCACCCGTTACGGGACGCGCGCGGGTTCGACCTCAGCCGGGAGGTGGCGGACTCCAGCCAGCTCACCGACGAGGAGACCGGCCTGGCGAACGTGATCCTCACCAACGGCGCCCGGCTGTACGTCGACCACGCCCACCCAGAGTACTCCGCGCCCGAGTGCACAAACCCGCGGGACGCGGTCGTCTGGGACAAGGCCGGCGAGCTGGTGATCATGGAGGGCGCGCGGCAGGCCCGGCTGATCCCCGGGGCGCCGCAGCTGAACCTCTACAAGAACAACGTCGACAACAAGGGCGCGTCGTACGGCGCCCACGAGAACTACCTGATGCGCCGGTCCACCCCGTTCGCGTCGATCGTCCGGCACCTGACGCCGTTCTTCGTGAGCCGTCAGGTGGTCACCGGCGCCGGCCGCGTCGGGATCGGCCAGGACGGCGCGACGCACGGGTTCCAGCTGAGCCAGCGCGCGGACTACTTCGAGGTCGAGGTCGGCCTGGAGACCACGCTGAAGCGGCCGATCATCAACACCCGCGACGAGCCGCACGCGAACCCGGACCGCTACCGCCGGCTGCACGTGATCATCGGCGACGCGAACCTGTCCGAGATCTCGACGTACCTGAAGGTCGGTACGACGTCGCTCGTGCTGGCGATGATCGAGGACGGCTGGCTGACCGACGACCTCGGCGTGGACCGTCCGGTGACCGCGCTGCACGAGGTCAGCCACGACCCGACCTGCACGCATCTGCTGACCCTGAAGGACGGCCGCAAGATCACCGCCGTCCAGCTGCAGGCGGAGTACCTGGAGCAGGCCCGCAAGTACGTCGAGGACAAGTACGGCGACGACGCGGACCGGCAGACCAAGGACGTGCTGCACCGCTGGGAGCAGATCCTCGACCAGCTCGCGCTGGACCCGATGAAGTTGTCGGACCAGCTGGACTGGGTCGCGAAGTACAAACTGCTCCAGTCGTACCGCGATCGCGACGGGCTCGACTGGGACGACTCCAAGCTGCACCTGGTCGACCTGCAGTACGCCGACCTGCGCCCGGACCGGGGCCTCTATTACAAGTTGGTGAAGTCCGGGCGGATGCAGCGGATCGTCACCGACGAGGAGATCCGGATGGCGGTCGCGCACCCGCCGACCGACACCCGCGCGTACTTCCGCGGCCGCTGCATGCAGCAGTACGCGCCGCAGGTCGCGGCCGCCTCCTGGGACTCGGTGATCTTCGATCTGCCGGGCAAGGAGTCGTTGCAGCGGATCCCCACTCTGGACCCGTTGCGCGGTACCAAAGCGCATGTCGGGGCACTTCTTGACCAATGCGACACCGCGAGTGACCTGGTTCGCACCATTACTGGGGGTGCCGCCGGGTAGGGTCGCTAGTGAAGGCCGATTTGGGCGGCCTTCCCAGCGGTTCTAGGAGGTGGCCATATGGCGAAGGACGGCGGTCAGCAGCACAAGCAGCCGAAGCGTTCGTCGACCGAGGAAGAGGTCGAGCAGGTCGAGGCGTCCGAGGACGTCCAGGAGCGGAAAGAGCGGCTCGACGAGGACGTCGACTCGATCCTGGACGAGATCGACGAGGTGCTCGAGGAGAACGCCGAGGAGTTCGTCCGCGGATTCGTGCAAAAGGGTGGGGAGTGAACCGCTCGATGACATCTGATGCCTCCGGCCGGCTGCCGGAAGCCTTCCTGACCCCGGGCGGCTCGTCGTTCATGGACTTCCTGGCCGGGCACGCGCCCGACCTGTTGCCCGGACGGCGGTCGCTCGGGCAGGGCGACCTGTCCAGCGAGGTCCCGCACGGTACGACGATCGTCGCCGCCACCTTCCCGGGTGGCGTGATCATGGCCGGCGACCGGCGGGCCACGATGGGCAACATCATCGCCCAGCGCGACATCGAGAAGGTGTTCCCGGCCGACGAGTACTCGGCGGTCGCCTTCGCCGGCTCGGCCGGTTTCGGGATCGAGATGGTCCGGTTGTTCCAGGTCGAGCTGGAGCACTACGAGAAGCTCGAGGGCGCCACCCTGAGCCTGGACGGCAAGGCGAACCGGCTGAGCGCGCTGATCCGCGGCAACCTGCCGATGGCGATGCAGGGCCTCACCGTAGTGCCGCTGTTCGCCGGGTACGACGAGGACATCAAGGGCGGCCGGATCTTCTCCTACGACCCGACCGGCGGGCGGTACGAGGAGACCCACTTCTACAGCGTCGGCTCGGGCTCGCTGTTCGCCCGCGGCGCGCTGAAGAAGCTCTACCGCGAGGACCTGTCGGAGACGGACTGCGTGACGGTGGCGATCCAGTCCCTGATCGACGCGGCCGACGACGACTCGGCGACCGGCGGGCCGGACATGCTGCGGCGGATCTTCCCGGTCGTCGGCGTGGTCACCGCGGACGGTTACCGACGGCTGCCCGAGGACGAGGTGGCGGCGCTCGTCGACGCGGCCTGGAACCAGCGGCATCAGCGTCCCGACGGCCCGTCCGCGCCCACCCTGACCTGACCCCGATCGACTGACAGAGGACTCGATGAGCGTTCCCTTCTACGTCTCGCCCGAGCAGCTGATGCGGGACCGGGCGGACTTCGCCCGGAAAGGCATCGCCAAGGGCCGCAGCGCGATCGCGCTGCAGTATGCCGACGGCATCCTGTTCGTCGCCGAGAACCGGTCGCCCGCGCTGCACAAGGTGGCCGAGATCTACGACCGGATGGCGTTCGCCGCCGTCGGCCGGTACAACGAGTTCGAGAACCTGCGGATCGCCGGCGTCCGGCTCGCCGACATGCGCGGGTACTCGTACGACCGGCGCGACGTCACCGGCCGCGCGCTCGCCAACGCGTACGCGCAGACCCTCGGCGCGATCTTCTCCTCCGGTGGCGAGAAGCCGCTCGAGGTGGAGATCCTGGTGGCGGAGGTCGGCGCTGCTGTGGGCGACGACCAGATCTACCGGCTCACGTACGACGGCTCGATCGCCGACGTACAGGGGTATGCGGTGATGGGTGGACAGGCCGACCAGGTCGCGGACTACATCGGCGAGCACTACAGCGAGGGCATCTCGCTGGCCGGGGCGCTCCGGCTCGCGGTCGACGCGCTCGGCCACGACGGTACGGAGATCCGGCAGCTGACGCCGGACCAGCTCGAGGTCGCGGTGCTGGACCGGACCCGTTCGCAGGTGCGCAAGTTCAAGCGGATCTCCGAGGAGACGCTGGAACGCATCCTGTCCGAGTCCCGCCCGGCCCCCGACGAGCCGAAGTCCGCCGACGAGCCGAGCACCGACGACACCAACGCAGGCGCCGACTCCGACACCGGCAGCGGCAGCGGCTCTGGCTCAGGTGACGCTTCGGTGACGACCGAGTCCTCGGTGGCCCCGCCGGGGGACGACGACGCACCGATCGCCCCACCGGAAGACCCCGACACCGACCGTCCGCTGTGACGGACCAGCTCGAGAACTCAGCCGCCACGGACAACGTGGCGGCTGAGCCGTCTCAGAACCCCAAACCTCCCACCCCACCCCAGCCCGCGACACCACCCAACGCGCCACCCGCAGTGGCACCGGCTGACGTGGCGCCCGCGTCGGCGCCGGGTTATGTGGCACCTGCGGCGGCGGGGGACGGGGCGCCCGCGGTGGTGCCGGCTGATGTGGCGCCGGTGGTGGTGGCGGCTGATGTGGCGCCGACCGACGGGCCGCCTGCGGCGCTGGATGGCGTGGCCGCTGGAGGGGTGCCGGGTGGTGTGGCGCCTGGGGTGGGGGATGGGGTGGCGGGGAGCGCGGCGGCGGTGGATCCGGCGCCTTGGGAGTTGTTGGGGGAGGAGCTGGGGTTCGAGCGGTTTCTGTCCGTGCGGTTGCGGCGGTACCGGATGCCGGACGGGCGTGAGGTCGAGTGGGATGTCTCAGGGCGTGAGGCCGGGGTGGATGCCGGCGTCACGGTGCTGCCGTTGACGCCCGAGGGGCGGATCGTGACGATCCGGATGTTCCGCGCCGGTCCGGATGCCGTGGTGACGAACCTGCCGGGCGGTCTGGTCGAGCCCGGCGAGGAGGTTGCCGTGGCCGGGGCACGGGAGCTCGAGGAGGAGACCGGTTACACCTGCGAGACCCTCGACGTGGTCGGCTGGCAGTGGTCCGGGGCGTCCTCCACGTTCCGGAAGTACGTCGCGATCGCCCGCGGCTGCCGCCCGGACGGGAAACAGCAACTGGACGAGGCCGAGGACTGCGTACCGGTCGAACTCACCGTCGACGCCTTCCGCGCCGAACTCCGCAGCCCCGGCGCCATGACCGGCATCGACGCCGCCTACCTGGCCCTGGACCACGCCGGCCTGCTCTGACCTGCCGCTCGACAGTACGTATACGTCCACTGCCGCCGGTCCACCGCCTGCGCGCACCTCCGAATCGGACGTCCGGGCAGACACCTCCTGTCGAGCTGCGGCACCCTCGGTATCCTGGTACCGGACCGCGACTGGCGTTGAGGTGGAGGAACCACCGGGGAACGGTCTGCCATCCGGCTTCGCCGCGCGCCTGGGCACTCGATCTGTGGAGGAGTGCGCGCATGACTGCTGAGCTGATGATCGGTACCGACCTCGCCGCCGGCATGGTGGCGAAGGCGGCGGAGCGGGCGAGTGCCCTGCAGGAGCAGTACGGCGCGCAGCCGTGCCTGGCGACCGTGCTGGTCGGTGACGACCCGGCGTCGGCCACGTACGTACGGATGAAGCAGAACCGCTCCAAGAAGGCCGGCATCGCGTCGCGGAGCGTCGTCCTCCCGGCGTCGACGACCACGGAGGAGCTGGTCGCGGAGATCACGAAGCTGTCCGAGGACCCGGCGGTGCACGGGATCCTGCTGCAGCACCCGGTGCCGCCGCAAATCGACGAGCGGGCCGCGTTCGAGGCGATCGACCCGGGCAAGGACGTGGACGGCGTCACCATGCGCTCGTTCGCGGCGATGGCGTTCGGTGATCCCGGGTTCCGCTCGGCCACCCCCGGCGGGATCATGCGGCTGCTCGCGGCGTGCGACGTACCGCTGGAGGGTGCGCACGCCGTCGTGATCGGCCGTAGCCCGATCCTCGGCAAGCCGGCCGGGATGTTGCTGCTGGCATCGAACGCGACGGTCACCTACGCACACTCGCGGACCCGCGACCTCGCGGACCTGGTGCGGACCGCCGACGTGGTGATCGCCGCGGTCGGCAAGCCGAACTTCATCCGCGGCGACTGGCTGAAGCCGGGCGCGGTGGTCGTCGACGCCGGGTACAACGAGGGCAACGTCGGCGACGTGCACTTCGCCGAGGCGGCCGAGGTGGCGCGGCTGATCACGCCGGTCCCGGGTGGTGTCGGCCCGATGACGATCGCCCTGCTGCTCGAGCAGACCGTCGACGCCGCTGAGACGGCTGTCCACTCCTTGACGACCCTGAACTAGGGTTGGGGGAGACCAACGAGGAGGAACGACGTGGCGGTACGGGCGATCCGGGGTGCCACCCAGCTGGACGTGGACGAGCGCGGGCATCTGCTCGAGCGGACCGCGGAGCTGGTGCAGGCGGTCCTGGAGGCGAACGATCTGGAGAACCAGGATCTGATCAGCATCCTGTTCACCGTCACGTCGGACCTCCGCTCGGAGTTCCCGGCGGTCGCGGGCCGGCAGATCGGGCTGACCGACGTACCGCTGATGTGCATGCAGGAGATCCCGGTGCCGCACGCGCTGCCGCGGGTGGTCCGGCTGATGGTGCACACCGAGACGGACCGTTCCCGGGACAAGATCCAGCACGTGTACCTGCACGGCGCGGTCGCACTCCGCCCCGACCTGACCGGCGCCCAGTGACCGAACTGCGCGGCCCGGTCCGGATTGTCGGGACCGGGCTGATCGGGACCTCGATCGGGCTGGCGCTGGCGCGGCTCGGTGTGGTCGTGGAGCTCGTCGACGGGAACCCGGACAACGCGCTGATGGCCGAGCGGATCGGCGCCGGTTCGCGGCTGGTGGAGATCGAGCCGCAGCTGGTCGTGGTCGCCGTACCGCCGGACCACGTCGGTGCGGTGGTCGCCGAGCAGCTCGAGCGGACTACGGCCGTCGTGACGGACGCGGCCAGCGTGAAGAGCAAGCCGCTCGCGGACGCGCGCAGCCTGGTGCCGGACGTCAGCCGGTACGTCGGCAGCCACCCGATGGCCGGCTCCGAACGCAACGGCCCGCTGGCCGCGCGCGCCGACCTGTTCGACGGCGCCACCTGGGCCATCACCCCGCACGAGACCAGCGATCCGGACGCCGTCGATCTGGTACGCCGGCTCGCGGAGGCCTGCGGCGCCCGGACGGTGGAGATGTCCGTGGCGGACCACGACCTCGGCGTCGCCCGCGTCTCGCATCTTCCGCACCTGATGTCCGCGCTGGCCGCCGGGACACTGGCCGACGCACCGTCCTCGCACCTGGAACTGTCCGGCCAGGGCGTCCGCGACGTCACCCGGATCGCGGCCGGCGACCCGCGGCTGTGGACCCAGATCGTGTCCGCGAACTCGGCCGCGCTGACCGGCCTGCTGGAGCAGATCCGCGGCGAGCTGGACCGGCTGCTCGTTGCCCTCGGCAAGGAAGAGGCGGGCGACGAGCTGACCGCGATCCTCGGCCAGGGCGTGTCCGGCGCGATCCGGGTGCCGGGCAAGCACGGTGCGCCGCACATCGACCTGGTCACGGTCCTGGTAACCATCCCGGACCGCCCCGGCCAGCTGGCGAAACTGTTCGCCGACGCCGCCGAGTCCGGCGCCAACGTCGAGGACCTGCGCATCGACCACAGCCCCGGTCGCCCCGTCGGTGAGGTCGAGCTCTCGGTCAAACCCGGCACGGTAGACCAGTTGGTCGCGGCCCTGACCACCCGCGGCTGGGTGGTCCACACCTGAGAGGGGCGCACCACCAGGCACGCCCTGTCCCCGTCCGACGGTAATCTTCGGGGCATGATCATCGCTGTGGACGGGCCGAGCGGCTCCGGTAAGTCGAGCACCGCGCGCGGAGTGGCCACCCGGCTCGGACTGCGGTACCTGGACACCGGTGCGACGTACCGCGCGGTGACCTGGTCGGCGGTCGAGCGCGGGCTGGACCTGGACGACACGGCGGCGGTCGCGCAGCGTGCGCGGGAGCTGGAGCTGGAGGTGAGCACCGACCCGGCGCGGCAGTTCGTGATCGCCGACGGGACCGACGTCACGGCCGCGATCCGGGAGCCCGGCATCAGCGAGGTGGTCTCGAAGATCGCCACCAACCTGGACGTCCGCAAGGAGCTGATCCGGCGCCAGCGGGCGATCATCGACGACGCCCAGCAGACCGGCGGGATCGTCGTCGAGGGTCGCGACATCGCCACCGTGGTCGCCACCGACGCCGAGCTGAAGGTGCTGCTGACCGCCGACCAGGACGCCCGGATGGCGCGCCGCGGCGCCGAGCTGGCGGCCGGCTCCGTGACCGCGGCCGAGCTCCGCGACCAGATCGTCCGGCGGGACGCGGACGACTCGACCGTGTCGGAGTTCCAGGTCGCCTCCGACGGTGCGGTCACGATCGACTCCACCGACCTGACCCTCGAGGAGGTCATCGACGTGATCAGCCGACTCGCCAAGGAGACTGTCCCTCAGGGCCGGGAGCTATGACGGCGGAGCTCACCGGGCACCGGGATCTGCCCCGTACCGACGATCTCCCGCCGCTGCCGTACCGGCTGGCACTGCCGATGCGCAGGCTGGCCAGACCGTACTTTCGGCGCAAGTACAACCTCACCATCCATCACGAGGACCGGTTCCCGATGACCGGTCCGTTGCTGATGACACCGAACCACCTGAGCCTGCTGGACGCCCCGCTGCTCGGCGCGATGGCGCCGCGGATGCTGCACCAGCTGGGCAAGATCGAGGTGTTCGGCGGCCTGCAGGGCAAGTTCCTGCACCGGATCGGGCAGATCCCGGTCGACCGGTCGGCGTACGACATGCTCGCGGTCCGCAAGTCGATCCAGGTACTGCGGGACGGCCGGGTGCTGAACATCTACCCGGAGGGCACCCGCGGGCCGGGCGACTTCGGCCGGATCCGGAGCGGGGTGGCGTACCTGGCGATGGTCACCGGCGCGCCGATCCTGCCGGTGGCGCTGATGGGTACGCGGTTGCCGGACGGCAGCCTGGGGAGTCATCCGCCGACCGGGAGCCGGATCGACGTGGTGTACGGCGAGCCCTTCTCGGTGGACCGCGTACCCTTTCCCAGGAGACATTCCGACGTACAGGCGGTCGCCGGCCACATCGGCGACGTGCTGCGCGCCCATGTGAAGGCGGCCGTCGAAGAAACCGGCCACCCACTTCCGGGCTGGCGAGACCAGAGGGACCCCGCATGACTGACCTGCCCACCGAACTACCGACGCATGAGCGTGACGACACGGGACCGCTGCCCGTGCTCGCGATCGTCGGCCGGCCGAACGTGGGCAAGTCCACGCTGGTCAACCGCATCATCGGCCGCCGCGAGGCGGTCGTCGAGGACACCCCGGGCGTCACCCGCGACCGCGTCTCGTACGACGCCAACTGGGCCGGCCGCGAGTTCACCGTCGTCGACACCGGCGGCTGGGACCCGGACGCGGTCGGGATGGCCGCCCTGGTCGCGGCGCAGGCGGAGGTCGCGATCAACGCGGCCGACGCGGTGCTGTTCGTGGTCGACGCCGTGATCGGCATCACCGACGCCGACGAGGCCGTCGTGCGGGTGCTGCGCAAGTCCGGGAAACCCGTCGTACTGGCCGCCAACAAGGTCGACGACCAGCGGATCGAGTCCGAGGCGATGAACCTCTGGGCGCTCGGCATCGGCGAGCCGTTCCCGATCTCCGCGATGCACGGCCGCGGTACCGGCGACATGCTGGACGCCGTCCTGGCCGCGCTGCCGGAGGCACCGCCGGAGCGCGACGGCGAGGTCGGCGGCCCGCGCCGGGTGGCGATCGTCGGCAAGCCGAACGTCGGCAAGTCCTCGCTGCTGAACAAGGTCGCCAAGGAGGACCGGGTCGTCGTCAGCGACGTCGCCGGTACGACGGTTGACCCGGTCGACGAGCTGATCACGCTGAGCGGCACCGACTACCGGTTCATCGACACCGCGGGCATCCGGCGCAAGGTGAAGAACTCCCAGGGCCACGAGTACTACGCGTCGTTGCGGACCAACGCGGCGATCGAGCGGGCCGAGGTCGTGGTGGTGGTGATCGACTCGTCGGAGTCGATCACCGAGCAGGACCTGCGGATCATGAACGCGGTCGAGGAGGCCGGCAAGGCGCTGGTGATCGCGTACAACAAGTGGGACCTGATGGACGACGAGCGCCGCTACTACCTGGAGCGCGAGATCGACCGCGACCTGGTCCAGTTCCGCTGGGCGCCACGGGTGAACATCAGCGCGCTGACCGGCTGGCACATGGACAAGCTCGTGCCGGCCATCGAGGCCGCGCTCGAGGGCTGGCAGACCCGCGTCCCGACCGGCCAGCTGAACGCGTTCCTCGGCCGCCTGGTCGCCGCGCATCCGCACCCGGTGCGCTCCGGCAAACAGCCGAAGATCCTGTTCGGCACCCAGGCCACCACGATGCCCCCGACCTTCGCGATCTTCACCTCCGGCCAGATCGAGGCGTCCTACCAGCGCTTCATCGAACGCCGCCTCCGCGAGGACTTCGGCTTCGTCGGCAGCCCGATCCACGTCCAGATCCGAGCCCGCCAAAAGAACAA
>NZ_DASRVN010000646.1:0-12207 GCF_035655035.1 Kribbella sp.
GATCGAGGCGATCAGCCCGAAGACGAGCATCACCAGCGCCACCGTGAGGGATTTTGCCGCGATCACGCGGCGCCGGTCGGGGACCGCGGTGAAAGTGGTTCGGATCAGCCCGGTCGAGAGTTCGCCGGTAATCGCCAGTACGCCGAAGCTCGCGGCGAGCACGGTGACAAAACCCCAAGTGAGCTGGTCGAACGGGTAGATCAGCGGGTTGAAGGAGCTGGCGGCGCCAGGCGCGACCCGGACGTGACCGCCCAGCCGCCACGCACCGACGGCGGCGAAGAGCACGCCGAAAGCCAGGATCGCGAAGTTGGACCGCAGCGATCGGAGTTTGATCCACTCGGCGCCGAGCAGGCGGTGAAAGCGGACCTGGTTGGTCTGCGTGGGCGTGTTCATACATCCCTCCGGTCGAGCGTGACGACGATGACGAAGACTGACCCGGCGACCCACGCGGCCAGCGTGGCCCAGGCAGTGCCGACCGGCATGGTGCCGCGCGCCCCAGTGCCGGCGGTCAGGCGGCCCCACGAGTAATAGGGCAGGGCGTTCGCGACGTGGGTAAGACAGTGATTGCTATTGGGACGAACCATGATCGGTACGAATCCGAGCAGGGCGCAGACACCGATTCCGGCTCCGGCGGCATCGCGGAGGAGGGCGCCCAGCGCCATACCGATGAGGGCGCAGGTCGGCAGCGCCAGGACCGACGCCAGGACGGCCCGTAGCGGCTGAGTACCCGCCGGATTTGGCTGCGGTACGACGTTGAGCGCGATCACCAGGCCGCAAGCTGCGACGACCAGGGCACCCGCGCCGGTGAGGGCGGAAAGGAGGGCGATCTTGGCGGCGCCCACCCGGCGGCGATCCGGCACCGCGGTGAACGTCGTACGGATCAAGCCGGAGGCGTATTCACCGACGACGAACTGGGTCCCGAGCAGCCCCGCACCAAGCATGGCCGGCAGCCAGGAGAACCCGTCGAACGCGGCCTGTTCCGGCGTGAGCGGGCCGTGCGATCCGGTCAGCGGAAGGATGCCGCGCCGGCTGTTGTCGACGGCGAGGTACAGCGACAGCGCTGTACCGAGCATCAGGCCGATCGGGGTCGAGCGCAGTGACCAGAACTTGATCCACTCCGCCGACCACAGGTCGATCCCTCGAGCGCTCCGGCGGGCCGGAAGACCTTGTGAACTCATCAGACTCGCCGGGCCCGGAACTCGACGCTTCCGGCCGTCAACTCCATGAACGCGGCCTCGAGAGCGCCGGCGCCCGTCACGGTCGCGCGCGCCGCGAACTCCGCCAGTGGCTCGTCGGCGATGAGCTTGCCGTTGCCGATGACGACGACGTGGTCGACGGTGTGCTCGACCTCGCTCATCACGTGGCTCGAGACGAACACCGTCCGCCCCTCGGCGGCCAGGCGGCGGAACAACGTCCGCGCCCACACGATCCCCTCCGGGTCCAGGCCGTTGATCGGCTCGTCGAAGATGAACACGGGTGGGTCGCCGAGCAACGTGGCGGCGATGCCGAGGCGCTGGCGCATCCCGAGCGAGAAGCCACCGACCCGGCGCCGCGCCGCATCTTCGAGCCCGACCTCCTGGAGCACCTCGACGACCCGATCGCGCGAGATTCCGTTGCTGCGGGCGAGGGCCCACAGATGAGCCCGGGCGGTCCGGCCGGGGTGTACGTCGCCCGCATCGAGCAAGGCACCGACCCTGCGGAGGCCGATTCCCTCGCGCCGGAACGGCCGGCCGCCGACTGTCGCGGTGCCCCGAGTCGGGGCGTTGAGGCCGAGAATCATCCGCAGCGTGGTGGACTTGCCGGCACCGTTCGGCCCGAGGAATCCGGTGACCCGCCCGGGCCGGACGGTGAAGGTGAGTCCGTCCACAGCAGTGACACTGCCGAATCGTTTGGTGAGTTCGTTGACTTCGATCATGGTGCCAGCGTCGGTTGCCGGGTTGCCCCTGCGCGTCGGCCCGCGGGCGGTTTCGACCGTGGCCGCTCGTCCCCGAGGCGTACGGCTGCGGGATGACGCCGTGGGCGTACGCCGACGCCTAAACTCGGCGACGTGAACCCGCAGGGGATCTGGGCCTTGCTACCCGGGCAGCACCGCATCGCGTCGCTGGCAGGCGCGGGTATGACGTTCGGCGCGTACTTCCTCTACAGCGCCCTGCTGTTCTGGACAGCGCCCACCATCCAGGGGCCGGGGTACGACGGTCCCAACCGCTTCCCCCACCTCCTCGCACCCGCACTTGCGGCCCTGGTTCTGATCCTGGCGCTGCCGGTGCTGCTGGTACGGCGTCGGCCGCTGGCGACGTACGCCGTAATCCTCGCCGAGACCGCGCTGGCGGTGGAGTTCGGGGCTCGGACCTGGGCCCTGTACGCAGCCGCGATCGTGGTGATCGGCTACCTCGCGCTCGTGCGTTCGATCGCAGTCTCGGCCTGTGCGGCGGTGGTGATGCTCGTGACCTGGCTTGTCGAGCAGGCCGTCCTCCGGTCGGTGGACGACGTGGCGAGTGCCACGAGCCAGCTCGCCCTCTACGCAGCCTGTGCCTGGGCGGTCGGCTACGGACTGCGCAGGCGCCGCGAATACAGCATCGCCCTGCGTGAACAGAGAACGGCAAGCGCAGTGATGTCCGAGCGCCTGCGCATCGCGCGCGAGTTGCACGACACTGTCGCGCACAGCATCGGCATCATCGCGGTGCTGTCGGGCGCCGGTCGGCGAGTGATCGAGTCGCAGCCCGCGGCGGCGCGTGAAGCGCTCGGCGCCATCGAGGCGACCAGCCGCGAGACGCTGATCGGTATGCAGCGTATGGTCGGCGCCTTGCGTCGCACCGAGCTCGACGACGACTCCGCACCGCTCACGGCGGCCGCGGGCCTCGCAGACCTCGACCACCTGGTCACCCGTGCGGCCCACGCCGGACTTCGGGTCGACGTGACGCGACGGGGCGAGCAGCGGACGTTGCCACCGGAGATCGACCTGTCTGCCTTCCGGCTCATTCAGGAGGCCGTCACAAACGTGGTACGCCACGCCGGTACGCACGAGTGCCGCATCCGCATCGACTACGAGGAGAAGGACGTGTCGATCGAGGTTCTGGACGACGGACTCGGTGGTGCCGTCCATCCGCACTCCGGCAGTGGGTTCGGGCTGGTCGGCATGCGGGAGCGGGTCGCCGTACTGGGTGGCGAGTTCGCCGCGGGGCCGCGCCCCGAGGGCGGCTTCCGGGTCGGGGCGAGACTGCCCGCATGACGGTCCGCGTCCTTCTCGTCGACGACCAGCCGCTGATGATCGTCGGGCTGCGCATGGTCGTCGACGATGCGCCGGACCTGGAGTTCGCCGGATCCGCTACCAACGGCCGGGAAGCGGTGTCGCAAGTCCGGGAGCTGCGTCCGGACGTCGTCGTGATGGACGTCCGGATGCCCGAAATGGACGGCATCCGGGCGACCCGGGTCGTTACTGCCGAGCCCGATGCACCGAAGGTACTGGTGCTGACGACGTTCGACGACGATGAATACGTGTACGGCGCACTGCGTGCCGGGGCCAGCGGATTCCTGCTGAAGAGTATGGCGCTCGACGACGTGCTCGGCGCGATCCGGACCGTGGCCGTCGGGGACGCGCTCATCGCGCCGAGCGTGACCAGGCGGCTCCTCGGCACCTTCGTCAGCCGGTCCGGGCCTGGCGCGGACCGCCCGGTCCGCTCCATCGACGGGGTCACCGAGCGCGAGCGGGAGGTGCTGTGCCTGGTCGGGCGGGGCATGTCGAACGCCGAGATCTCCCAGCACTTGTTCATCAGCGTGGCCACGGCCAAGACCCACGTGGCCCGCCTCCTCACAAAGCTGGAGGCCCGGGACCGCGTGCACTTGGTCATCGCGGCCTATGAAGCCGGCCTGGTGTAGCGCAGCCAGACCAACAGGGGGCAGAGGTAGTGGCGGCTGGTGGGGTTGCTAGCTTGAGGAGGTAGTAGTCGGACCTCTGGGAGTGGAGGCGGCCTGGTGAGTGAGTTGCCTCCACTGACCGGTGGGAATGCGCTTGGGGCATGGACGCTTGATGTGCCTGTGCTTGTGGGATTGCTGATCGTGGGGGCGGCCTACCTGATTGGCGTACGGCGGGTTCGGCGCGCGGGTGGGACGTGGTCGGTGGGGCGGACGCTGGTGTTCTTCGGGGGTGGGCTGGGCAGCGTGGTCGTGCTGACCATGTCGTTCCTCGGGACGTACGACCGGGTGTTGTTCTGGCCTTATGCGGTGCAGAACGTGTTGTTGCTGGCGTTGACGCCGGTGTTGCTGGCATTCGGTGGGCCGGTGGAGTTGATCGGGCGGAACTTTCCGTCGGTTCGAGCGGCGCGGTTGGTGAAGGTGCTGACGTTTCCGGCGGTTAGTACGTTGCTCGGAGCGGTGTTGCTGCCGTTGGTGTATTTCACGCCGTACTACCTCGCTGTGCTGCAGAACGACGTACTGCATGAGTTGCTGCGGTTGCAGCTGGTGGTGGCGGGGTGTCTGTTCTTCTGGCCGATGCTCGGTGGGGAGTCGTTGCCGGCGTGGTGTACGCCGCCGGTGCGGGTCGCGATCGGCTTTCTCGACGGGCTGCTTGATGCGTTGCCCGGGATCCTGATCATGACCAGTTCGGGCACGCTCGCCGCGAGCTACTACCTGTCCGTGCGGCACGGGTGGGGACCGGCGCCGCACGAAGATCAGCGGTTCGGCGGCGGGATCATGCTGACGCTGGCCGAGATGGTCGGGCTGCCGTTCCTCGGCGGTCAGCTCGTCGCCTGGATCCGCGCCGACCGGGCCGAGGCGGTGGCAGTGGACCGGAGGCTCGACCAGGTCGTCGCCGAACGCGCGGCGGCCGGCGAACGGGAGCCCGAGCTGATGCGGCCGTGGTGGGAGACCGACCCTGGGCAGCTCGCCGACAGGTTCCGCCCACAGCGCGACGACGACTGAGCGCATACACAACGGGTACGCCGTGCTACTGGTGCGGTAAGACGTCTACCTGTTGATGGGGGTATGTCGTCAGCGGTTTACCGGGATGTTGTCGGGTGAGGGGACGGTCGGTGGTTGCGCCGCCGTTCGGTGTGGTGCGGCTGGGGGGTGTGTGCCCGGTCTGGGATCGTTCAGAAAGTACGGGTCGACGATGAAGGCTCATCGCTTGACGGCGGGGATCGCGGTCGTGGCGGCCGCTGGTGTCCTGTGGTCGTTGCCGGCTGTGGGGTATGCCGATGACCATCCGGTTGCCGGGCTGGCGTTGGTTGATACGAACGAGACGGTTGGGCCGGGGATCTCGCTCAACCATGTGAAGAGTGTGGATCAGCGCGGCTGGGTGGACGCGCAGTACCTGACCATCGACCTGGCCGACAAGGCGGTGAGTACCGACCTGCTGACGTCGGGTCCGGTGGCCTCGGGCGGGCCGTTGTCGGCGGCCGCCAACAAGGCCGGTGCGGTGGCGGGAGTGAACGGCGAGTTCTTCGACATCGGGAACAGCAACGCCGCGCTGGGTGGCGAGGTGCAGAACGGCCAGCTGCTCAAGTCGGCCGACGCGTCCGGACGTCAGCACGTCGGTGTCAGCAAGGACGGGATCGCTCAGCTCGTCGACCTGGCGGTGGATTCGACCGCGACGTTCGCCGGCACGGACCACAAGGTACTGACGATCAACGCGGCGAACGGCGGCGGCGTACCGGCGAACGGGCTGGTGGCGTACACCCCGATCTGGGGCGAGTACAGCCGCGCCCGCGGTTTCGCGAACGCCGACGTCGCCGAGGTACTCGTACAGCAGGGCAAGGTCGTCTCGGTGAACGCCACCACGGCGGGTGCCGGCGCAATCCCGGCGGACGGGTTCTACCTGGTCGGGCGGGACGCGGCCGCGACGGCGCTCCGCGCGCTGCAGCCGGGGGACGCCGTCACGCTGCACTACGAACTCGCGAACGACCTCGCGAAGTCGATGAAGTTCGCGCTCGGTCAGGGCGGGACGATCGTCAAGGACGGGAAGGCGGTACCGGGGCTCGACAAGTCGATCGCGCCGCGGACCGCGCTCGGGTTCAAGGACGGCGGCCGGACTCTGGTACTGGCGACGTGGGACGGCCCGGGCGGCACCGGCAAGGGCGGCGTCGGGATCGACCGCGAGGCGCAGGACCTGGCGGACCGCGGTATCCAGACCGCCGTCAACCTGGACGGTGGCGGCTCGACGACGATGGTCGCGCGCGGCCTCGGTGAGGACGGTACGACGGTACGCAACAACCCGTCGGACGGTCAGGAGCGCAACGACCCGAACGGCGTCGGCGTCTTCGTCAGCAAGGGCGATGGCAAGGTCCACCAGCTGCTGATCAAGCCCGCGACCGGGCAGGCGTCCGCGGACGGCGGCGTGAAGGTCTTTCCGGGCATGCACCGCACGCTCACGGCCAAGGCGCTCGACAACCATCTGACCGCGGTCGCCCCGAAACGCCTTGTGTGGAAGGCGAAGGGCGGCAACATCAAGGACGGCCTGCTGGCCGCGCCGAGCGGAAACCGCGGAGCGATAACGGTTTCCGCATTTTCCGACAACGTGCACACGACGCAGCAGGTCGGCGTACTCGGACAGCTGAAGAGCCTGGAGCCCTCCTCCGAGCGCCTCTCCATTCCCGAGGCGACGGCCGCCAACGCGGTCAGTGTCGCGGTCACCGGCCGCGACGGCCAGGGCTACACCGCCCCGATCGACCCGCGTGACCTGAAGCTCGACTACGACCACGCGGTCGTCGACGTGCAGGCCGTGGACGGAAAACTGAAGATCACCCCGCTGACCAGCGCGGGCACGATCCTGACGATCTCGGCCGCCGGCCAGACGGTGAAGCTGCCGATCACGGTCGGCGTCGAGACGAAGGTCGTGTACGACTTCAACGACGACGTCCTCGCCCGCTGGAACAACAACAGCACCGCGGCTACCACCCGCTCCGTGGACCCGGACGGTCTGCGCATCGACTTCCCCGCGATGCGGAACGTCGGGGTCTCGGCGAACGGCGCCGTGAACCGGATCCAGGTCCCGGGCCAGCCGCTGCGGCTGCGACTCCGGATCAAGTCGAGCATCGACGTACCGAGCGGTCTCGACTACCTGGGCCTGTACGACGGCAACGGCAAGTCGCTCGGTCTGTACGGACCCGGGCTGAAGGCGTCCCCGGACTACCAGAACGTCACCTGGACGCTGCCCGCGAACACGGTTTACCCGGTGTCGATCTCGTCGTACCAGGGCATCAACACCGCGGTCGCGCAGCAGAAGGCCGGTACGTTCGTCCTGGACCGGTTCGAGGCCGACGTACCGACGTCGATCGATCTGCCGAAGCAGCCGGACCTGGTCCGCGACCCGCTCGTCTCGGCCGATGGCACTCTGAACACCGGCACGTTCAAGTTCGCGACCCTGTCCGACGTCCAGTTCACCGCCGACAACCCCGCGCTGACGCAGGTCGCGACGGCGGCGATCGCGCGGATCCGCAAGACCCGCCCCGACCTCGTCGTACTGAACGGCGACATCACCGACCGCGGTCTGCCGCAGGACCTGTCGCTCGCGCGCAAGGTGCTGACCGACGCGGGCTGCGACCTGATCCCGGTCGGCAAGGAGCCGGCGCCGAACAGCACGCCGAAGGGCGACACGGTCCCGTGCTATTACGTGCCCGGAAACCACGAGTCGTACGGCCTCAACAACACCCAGTCGGACCTCACGAACTTCACCAACGAGTTCGGGCAGCCGTACCGGACGTTCGACCACAAGGGCACGCGGTTCATCCTGCTCGCGAGCGCGCTCGGCACTCTGCGTACGTCGGCCTGGGACCAACTGCCGATGCTCAAGCAGGCCCTCGACAGCGCGGCGAAGGACCGCTCGATCCACAACGTGATGGTGTTCGCGCATCACCCGGTCGACGACCCGGAGGAGACCAAGTCCAGTCAGCTCGGCGATCGTGACGAGGTCGCGCTGATCGAGAAACTGCTGACGAACTTCCGCAACAGCACCGACAAGGGCGCCGCGATGGTCGGCTCGCACGCCCAGGTCGTGAACGTGCACCGGGTCGAGGGCGTCCCGTACACGGTGCTCCCGTCGTCCGGCAAGGATCCGTACGGTACGCCGGACCGCGGCGGCTTCACCGGCTGGATCGACTGGTCGGTCGACGCCCGCCGGAACGCCGGGCAGCAATGGCTCGAGGCCGACGTCCGGGCGTTCGCGGAATCGATCACGCTCGACGTTCCGAAAACGGTTTCCGCCGGCAAGGCCGTCCAGCTGAACGGCTGCATCGTGCAGCCCGAAGGCGTCGGCGCCGGTACTCGCGTGGTGCCGCTGCGGTACCCGATGTCGGTGCACTGGACCGGCTCGCCGAACCTCGCGATCGGCGGCACGCTCGACCAGGCCCGCCGTACCGGCAAGATCGCGGTACTGGACCCGGTGACGCGGACACTGACCGCGCTCCGTCCCGGCAACGTGACGGTCTCGGTGACGAACGACTCGATGCGCGCCTACACCGGCGACGCCTCGCTCGCCCCGATCACCACCTCGGCCACCATCACGGTCGGCCGGTAGCAGTCGAACCTCGCCCCGGACCCGCGGCACCGCGGGTTCGGGGCACTCGTCTGCCACCATCGGGATTGCCCCGCGATGACGGGGAATAGGCTCGCCTCGGGCGGAAGTTGGAAGCTGAGCCGGAGTGTCCGGGCAGGTCTGAGCGAGGAGAACGATGAAACCCACCGAGTTCGTGAAGGTGAACGGTCAGTTCTGGGGGGAGCACCTGAAGGGGGTTGCCGGGCACCTGCCGGTCAGTCACCGGACGGAGCTGCCGGGGCCGATGCTGTTCCCGCGGATGATGGTGCTGACCGAGACGCCGGACTGGAACATCCTCGAGCTGGTCGGGCTGAGCCGGGAGTACCGGACCCTCGAGGTGCGGCGGCAGAAGCTGGCGAGCGTCGAGGAGTACTTCGGGGTCGGCGACGGCGACGCGGTGATGGCGCTGCCGGGGGAGAACCTGTTCAAGGACGCGACGATCGCGACCACGGCCGGGCGGCAGGCGCTCGAGGACCGGTTCCCGACCGCCGCGAACGTGCTCGGCGAGGTGTACGCCGGCCCGGGCGACGAGCTGCTCCGGTTCGAGCCGGGCAACTACTCGACGTTCGACCGGACCCTGCTCGTGCACACCGCGGGTGACTCGCTGCGGGCGCACTGGGTGAACTTCGCGATCGCGATCCACCGCTCGGAGCCGGCCGGCAAGTACCTCGACTTCCTGCAGACGTACTCGAACGCCCGCCCGCACCTCGACCCGATCGGTACCGTCAGCCTCCCGGTCGATCCCGCCGTGCTGAAGGCCGACGCGTTCGAGAGCACGTACCTCGCGCACGGTCTGCAGGACAGCACGGTCGACGAGTTCCTCGGCAAGCACGAGGAGATCCTGCTGTCGGTGTTCGGCGCATCGAAGCTGGTCCGCGAGCCCGCGCTCGGCGACCTGCACCCGGACTTCATCCTGGAGCGCGCCGACGGCAGCCACGTCGTCGGGCGGCTCGAGCTCCCGGTCGTTGACACCACCAACGGTAAGAAGCGGCGCCGGGTGTTCCGTACGCCGGTGCAGGAGAGCGCGGCCGAGCTGGCGAAGTACGCGGAGTACTTCCAGGCCGCGGACAACCGGGCCCAGGTGAAGTCGAAGTACGACGTCGAGGTGACCGATCCGCGGCAGCTGCTGATCGTGCCGTCGCACGAGACCGTCACGCCGGCCGCCGGGGTCGAGATCGTCGACTACGACACGATCCTGCGGCTGTACCTCTCGTGACGCAGTACTTCGTCTACGCCCGCGACCGGGCCGGCTCCGACGTCAAGGGCCGGCTGACCGAGGACCACTGGACCTTCATGGACGGGTACGCCGCGGAGCTGATCGCCCGCGGTCCGACCCTCACCGAGGACCGGGAGAAATCGACGGGCAGCCTGCACATCGTCGACCTGCCGTCGGCGGAGGCGTTGCACACGTTCGTGTACGACGAGCCGTACTACCTCGGCGGAGCGTTCGAGACCGTCGAGGTGTACCGGTTCGAGAACCACACCGGCCGCACGATGTGGGAGTTCGCGACCGCGGTCGAGGGGTACGGCCGGTATCTCGTGCTCACCAAGGATGCCGCACGGCCGCTCGCGTCGGACCACCTGATCGTGTACGGCGATCTGCTGTTGGACGAGGTCCACGTGGGGCGGGCCGCGCTGCTGGAGGCTCCGTCCGCGCAGGCCGCGCGGGAGCTGGCCCAGGCCGGTGACGCCGAAGTACATCCCTGGGAGTTCGGCGGCAGGCGGTAGCGCGTTGGCCTGGGCGTCACTTCTGGCGCCCAGCGTGGAGGGGTGATCGATGACGAAGAGCTGTTCGAGTCGCACTTCTCACGGCGTGGGTTCCTCGCGTCTGCAACGGTCGTCACCGGCGGGTCACTGCTGACCTCGGCGGGCTCGGCCCAGGCCGCCCCGGCCACTACGGCGCCGGCTTCGGTGCCGGTCGCCGACCCGGTGACCACTCCCCGGGTCGGCGGGCTGCACCTGCAGTTCGGCGCCGACGCGGCGACCGAGGTGGTCGTCTCCTGGCACACCCGCCAGCCGGTACGCCGGGCACGGGTGCTGCTCGGTACGCCGGACGGGGTGTTCGAGCGGACCGTGACCGCGACCGGTACGAGCTACACCGACGCCAAGTCCGGGCAGGTCGTGTACGTCCAGCACGCGCGGATCAGCCGGCTGCGTCCTGCCGGTGAGTACGTCTACGCGGCCGTTCACGACGGTGCGGAAACCGTTTTCGGAACGTTTCGTACGGCGCCGAAGGGCCGGGCGGCATTCACGTTCACGAGTTTCGGGGACCAGGGCACGCCGACCCTCGGCAAGCGGTACGTGCCACCGGCCGGTGTCACGATCCCGAACCCGCCGTACGTGAACGACAACCTCGGCTCGCCCGCCGCCGGTGACGTGACGGCCGGAGTGGAGAGGGTGCGCCCGCTGTTCCACCTGTTCAACGGGGACCTCTGCTACGCGAACCTGGCGGAAGACCGAGTGCGGACCTGGAACGATTTCTGGGAGAACAACACCCGCAGCGCGCGCAACCGCCCGTGGATGCCGTCGGCCGGAAACCACGAGAACGAACTCGGAAACGGCCCGATCGGGTACGAGGCGTACCAGACGTACTTCGCCCTGCCGAGGCAGGACGGGCAGACGGACGTGACGCGCGGTCTTTGGTACGCGTTCACCGTCGGGTCGGTGCGAGTGATCAGCCTGGCGAACGACGACGTGTGCTACCAGGACGGCGGAAACAGCTATGTCCGCGGGTATTCCGGCGGCGCACAGAAGGCCTGGCTGGAGAAGGAGCTGAAGGCGACCCGCGCGGACCGGAACATCGACTGGATCGTGGTCTGCATGCACCAGGTCGTGGTGAGCAGCGCGGACCAGGCGAACGGCGCCGACCTCGGGATCCGGCAGGAATGGGTGCCGCTGTTCGACGAGTACGGCGTGGACCTGGTCGTGTGCGGCCACGAGCACCACTACGAGCGCTCGCACCCGATCCGCGGCCAGCAGCCGAACCCGACGCTGACGCCGATCCCCACCGCGACCCGTACCGACCTCGTCGACACGTCGAAGGGCACCGTACACATGGTGATCGGTGGCGGCGGTACATCGGTCGGCTCCAACGGCGTGCTGTTCAACCCGCCGAAGTGCCGGGTGATCACGTCCGTCGGCGCCTCCGACCCGACCACCGGAAAGCGCCCGCCGGTGTACGTGACCGAGCCGGCCCCGTGGTCCGCGAGCCGCAACGCCGCCCACCCGTACGGCTTCGCCGCCTTCACCGTGGACCCCGGCCACCCCGGCGGCTCCACGACGATGCAGGTCAAGTACTACGACGTCCTCGGCCCCGGCGGCGAGCTCCGCGAGTTCGAGTCCTTCACGCTGCAGCGCCCCCGCCGATCCTGACCACCACCTCCTGGGCGACGCGCCGCCCGTCCCCGGCCGCGTCGCCCAACCCACACGTACTGTGGTTCAGCCCCTCGAACTCCAGGCAGGCAACGCCGATCCCTGCGCGATCGGTTGAACGGGCGACCATCGCTGCCATGCAGGCCGTCTGCGAGAACCCCCAGACGCTGAATCGATCAACACCTTCGTGATCGAGGACCGCGAGTACCTGCTCGCCGATCGAGCCGAAGTCGTACACGTCCGGCCGGTCGCTCGCGCCGAAGCCGATCGGGTGCAGCTGGAAGACCCGGAACCGCTCGGCCAGGAAA
>NZ_DASRVN010000647.1:0-8191 GCF_035655035.1 Kribbella sp.
GGATGGTGGAGCGGAGGGGGCTGGGGCTCGGGGCGTGGTGTGGGCTGCGCTGGTTGATCGGTTGGGGCTGGTGCGGGGGCTTGGTTCTGGGCGGCGGCGGGGGAGTGGGGCGCCGGGGTTTGTCAGGGCCGAGGTGCGGTACGTCGATCTGAAGGGGGAGCGGCACCTTCAGGTCACGGAGTTCGACGAGCGGCAGGCGCACACGCGGAACGTTCCGGACGCGGACGTCGAGAAGGTGGTCGACGAGCTGCTGGACGCGGGGTATGGGTCGTGGCATGTCGAGACGACCAGCGAGACGTTGCGGCTGCGGTACACCAAGAAGGGTAAGGAGCTGCTGCACCGGCAGGAGGACAGCCGTGAGCAGCAGACGAGTCATGACCGGGTGAAGCGGCGGGTGCTGGATCCGGCGGCGCCGTTCCTGATCGAGCTGGGGATCAGTGACCACCAGGGGCGCGTGAAGCCGTCGCGGCAGGCGAAGTACAAGCAGATCGAGGAGTTCTGCAAGCTGCTGGCGCCGGCGGTCGACGAGGCGGTCGCGGCGGGGCGGATCGCCAAGGACCGCCCGCTGCAGGTGGTCGACCTCGGCTGCGGGAACGCGTACCTGACGCTGGCGGCGTACCACCTGCTGTCCGCGGCGGGACACGACGTACGGATGACCGGTATCGACCACAATCCGGCCGCGCGGAAGCGGAACACCCGGGTGGTCGAGGCGCTCGGCTGGCAGGAGCACCTGCGGTTCCTCGACGCGACCATCGAGGGTGCCGAGCTGGACGTCCGGCCGGACGTCGTACTGGCGCTGCACGCCTGCGACACGGCGACCGACGACGCGCTCGCGCGGGCGGCCCGCTGGGAGGCCGCGCTGGTGCTCGCGGCTCCGTGTTGTCATCACGACATCCAAAAGCAGTTGAAGAGCGTCACACCACCGGCGCCTTATGCGTTGATGACGAGATATGGCATCGTTCGTGAGCGATTCGCCGACGTCCTGACGGACACCCTGCGGGCGGCGGTGCTCCGACAGGTCGGCTACCGGGTGGAGGTCGTGCAGTTCGTGGACAGTCAGCACACGCCGCGCAACCTGCTGCTCCGTGCCGCGCGGACCGGGGCCGAACCGGCCGCGGACCTGCGGGCCGAGTACCAGGCAATGGTCACCGAATGGCAGGTGACGCCGCGCCTGGCGCAGCTGTTGCTCCCGGAGGGTGCCGAGGTGGTTTCGTGAGACAGTTCCGGATCGCATGCGCGCTGCTGGGCGCGACGCTCTGCGCCCTCGCGGGTGCCGCGCTGCCGACCGCCTCGGCGACCGGTACCGCGCTGACGGCCGCGTCGGCGACCGGTACCGCGCTGACGGCCACTTCGGCGATCGGTACGGCGGACCCGGCGGCGAAGAAGCTGTTCTCGATCAACGACGACCGGATCAAGAAGCCGACCGGGCTGGTGAGGAGCAGCAAGCACCAGGGCACGTACTGGGCGGTGAGCAGCTCAGGCAGCACCGGGCGGGTGTTCGCGCTGGACACGACCGGCAAGGTGCAGGCGGTGTTCCGGTTCGGCGCGCCGGTCAAGGACGTCGAGGCGCTCGGTATGGACCGCAACGGCACGCTCTACATCGCCGACATCGGCGACGCCAACGCGAGCCGGAACCAGATCGAGATCTACACGATCCCGGAGCCGGCGAGCCTGCAGGACTCGTCCAACGTGAAGTACCACCAGTACGACTTCAAGTACCCCGACGGCGCGCACGACGCCGAGACGCTGCTGATCGATCCGGCCACCAGCCAGCTGTACGTCGTGACGAAGTCGTCCAAGGGCACCGGCACGATCTACTCCGCCCCGGCCTCACCGACCCGCCAGGGCACCAACGACCTCACCAAGCTCGCGCCGGCACCGACCGGTGTGATCACCGACGGGACGTTCCTTACGGACGGCCAGCGCGTGGTACTGCGGACCTCGACGGACCTCGCGACCGTGGCCTGGGGCGACAACCCGAACGCCATCGCCCGGAGTGCCGCGCTGCCCGGCGAAGGTGACAGCGTCGCGCTCGGCGCCACCGACGGCACCGTCGTGTTCGCGGCCGGCGGCACGAGCCCTGGCGTCTACGAGCTGGCGGTGCCCGCCAAGGCGGCGCCGGCCGGCGCCAAGACGCCGACGGCGAGCGGCAAGCCGAAGCCCGCGACGTCGACCGACAGCAACAGCTCGGACACCTCGACCAAGAGTCACAACATGATGTGGATCATCATCGGCGCCGCACTGTTCGCACTGCTCATCACGGTCTTCACGTTCCCCCCGGGCCGCCGCGAGCGCCGCGACCGCCAGGCCGAGAACGACCGCCTCACCGGGCAGGCCCCGCCCACCCCGCACCGCCGCCAGCACTCCTGAGACAGACACAGCCGCCGGCCCCGGAGCGGGATCGGCGGCTGTGCTGACCAGCAGGAGCTACTACTTGAGGTTCTCGACCACGTAGTCGACGGCCTGGGTGAGCTTCTCGACGTCGTCCGGGTCGACCGCCGGGAACATCGCCACCCGGAGCTGGTTGCGGCCGAGCTTGCGGTACGGCTCGGTGTCGACGATGCCGTTGGCGCGCAGCGTCTTCGCGACCGCGGTGGCGTCGATCGAGTCGTCCAGGTCGATGGTGCCGATCACCAGCGAGCGGGCGTCGGGGTCGGTGACGTACGGCGTCGCGTACTCCGACTTCTCGGCCCAGGTGTAGAGCCGGTTGCTGGAGTCCGTCGTCCGGCCGACGCTCCACTTCAGGCCGCCCTGGCTGTTGATCCAGTCGGTCTGCTCGGCCATCAGGAACAGCGTGGCCAGCGACGGCGTGTTGTACGTCTGGTTCTTGCTGGAGTTGTCGATCGCCGTCGCGAGGTCCAGGAATGCCGGGGTCCAGCGGCCGGACGCGGTGATCTCCTCGACGCGCGCGAGCGCCGCCGGGCTCAGGACCGCGATCCACAGGCCACCGTCGGAGGCGAAGCACTTCTGCGGGGCGAAGTAGTACGCGTCGACCTCGGTGATGTCGACCGGCAGGCCGCCGGCGCCGGAGGTGGCGTCGATCGCGACCAGCGCGCCCTCGTCGGCGCCCTCGACCCGCTTCACCGGCGCCATCACACCGGTGGAGGTCTCGTTGTGCGGCCACGCGTACAGGTCGACGCCGGCCTCCGCGACCGCGACCGGGCGGCTGCCGGGCTCGGCCTTCACGATCGTCGGGTCGCCGAGGTGCGGCGCCTGCTGGGCCGCTTTGGCGAACTTCGAGGAGAACTCGCCGAAGCTCAGGTGCTGGCTCTTCTCCCGGATCAGCCCGAACGTCGCGACGTCCCAGAACGCGGTCGAGCCGCCGTTGCCGAGCACGACCTGGTATCCGTCGGGCAGCTGGAACAGCTCCGCGACGCCTTCCTGGACCCGCTTCACCAGGTTCTTCACCGGGGCCTGCCGGTGCGAGGTGCCGAGCAGCTTGGCGCCCTCGGTCGCCAGCGCGGCGACGGCCTCCGGACGGACCTTCGACGGGCCCGCGCCGAAGCGGCCGTCGACGGGCTTGAGCTCTGCAGGAATCTTGATTTCGCTGGTCACCAGCGCGTTCCCTTCGTCGTCTGCATTCAGAAAGCCGACGACGCTGTCAGCGCGTTCTATCCTCGCACACCTCGCCCGGCCGACGCGCCGGGGTGTCTCATTCGTGCTTGCGGCTCACCGTCTCGGTCCCGGTCAGTACGGCGACCGGACCGTCCGGGGTGTCCGTCCACTCGCCGCACGCGCCGCCGCCCTCGGCGACCTCCAGCGCGAGCTCGGTGCCGTCCATCCGCAGCGCCGGGTGGTAGTACTGCGCGACGCGCTCCGCCTCGCCCTGGATGTAGTGCCCGATCAGCGCCCGCCGGAACCGGTCGGTGGTGACGTTCGGGTTGCTCCCGTGCACCAGCGCCCCGTGGAAGAACAGCACGTCGCCCGGCTCCATCTCCACCGGTACGGCGGCCTCGGCCGTCGGCAGCGGGACCGTGACGTCGGTGAAGCTGACGGTGGTGTCGGCCTTCTCGGTGCAGAGGATCGGCCAGCGGTGCGAGCCCGGTACGACCTCGAGGCAGCCGTTCGCCATGTCGACGGTGTCGAGCGCCATCCAGGCCGCGATACAGGTCCCCGGATCCGCCTTCAGGTAGAAGTTGTCCTGGTGCAGCGCCTGTCCACGCGAGCCGGCGGGCTTGAAGTACACCATCGTCTGGACCGCGTACGGCGACCTGCCGAGCAGCTCGGTCATCACCTGGTCGATCCGCGGGTCGATCATCCACTGCAGCGACACGTCGTCCCAGCGGTGCATCTGCGCCATCCGCGGGTAGCGCTTCAGCGGGTCCCGGCTGGTCGCGGTGTCGCCGGAGAAGTCGTGGTCGCGTGGGCCGCGCTTGCGGACCTGCATGTAGTGGTCGCGGAGCCGCTCGGCCTCGTCGGTGGAGAACAGCCCGCGCACCAGCGTGTGCCCGGTCTGCTCGAATTCTTCCCGGCGAGTAGTGGTGTTGTATGAAACGCTCATGCGCGGCTCCTCTAGGCTTGGATCGAGTTCCATTTTCGAGCCTGTGCCGGGCCGAGAGCCACGGACGATTCACGCGAGGAGTTGAACTTTTGCCGCATCGACTGCAGCTGACGCGGATGTCCGCGCCGACGTTCTGGCGGTGTGAGCCGAGCTGGTCCTGGACCTCGCGGCCGCTCGCGGACCATCTGCTGTGGTGCGTGCTCGACGGCCGCGGCGAACTCGAGCTCGACGGTCACCGGAGGGAGCTGCACCCGGGCGTGTGCGCGGTGTTCCGGTCGGGCGACGCGCCCCGGGCCACCCACGACCCGCACCGGCGTCTGCTGGTCTTCGGCATGCACTTCGACACCACCTCGACCGCGGCGGCCGAGCCGCGCTGGGGCGAGGTGATGGACCGCGAGTTCCTCGGCGTTCTCGCCCGTACCAGCGATGCGTCGTACCGGCGGGGTGATCCGCTCGGCCGGCATCAGGCCGAGCTGTGCCTCGAACAGCTGGTCGCGCTGGTGTGGGACGCCGTCCACCACCCGGGCCGGACCGTGACGGACACCGCCGTCGACGAGATCGCCCGGCAGCTCCGGCAGGACCCGGGCCGCGAGTGGACCGTCAGCGAGATGGCCGGCCGTGCGGCGCTCAGCCGGGCGCAATTCACCCGCCGGTTCATCAAGCAGTTCGGGATGTCACCGGCGCAGTACCTGATCCAGGCGCGCATCGACCGCGCGCACCAGCTGCTCACCGAGAGCGGCATGACCGTCACCGCGACGGCCGCCGCCCTCGGCTACACCGACGTCCCGTACTTCAGCCGCCAGTACAAACAACGCACCGGCCGCACCCCGAGCCAAGACCGCTAGGTCCAGTTGGGGTTCCAGCCGACGATGGAGTCGGCGGGGCGGGTTGCGGGGCCGGAGTAGATGGCGGAGGGGCGGATCAGGCGGCCGGTGCGTTTCTGCTCCAGGACGTGGGCGCTCCAGCCGGCGGTCCGGGCGCAGGTGAACATCGAGGTGAACATCGGCGGCGGCACCTCGGCGAAGTCCAGCACGATCGCCGCCCAGAACTCGACATTCGTCTCCAGCACCCGGTCCGGCCGCCGCTCGCGGAGCTCGGCCAGCGCGGCCTGCTCGAGCGCCTCGGCCACCTCGTACCGCGGGGCGGCCAGCTCACGTGCGGTACGTCGAAGCACCCGGGCGCGCGGGTCCTCCGCCCGGTACACGCGGTGCCCGAAGCCCATCAGCCGCTCGCCCGCGTCCAGCAGACCCTTCACGTACGAACGTGCGTCGCCCGAACGCTCCACACCCTCGATCATCGTCAGCACGCGCGCCGGTGCGCCGCCGTGCAGCGGACCCGACATCGCGCCGACCGCGCCCGACAGCGCCGCGGCGACGTCCGCGCCGGTGGACGCGATCACCCGGGCGGTGAACGTGGACGCGTTCATGCCGTGCTCGGCCGCGGACGTCCAGTACGCGTCGACCGCCTTCACGTGCTTGGGATCCGGCTCGCCGCGCCAGCGGATCATGAACCGCTCGGTGATCGTGGTCGCCTTGTCCACCTCACGCTGCGGCACCATCGGGTGGCCGACGCCCCGGGCCGCCTGCGCGACGTACGACAGCGCCATCACCGCCGCCCGGGACAGGTCCTCGCGGGCCTGGCTGTCGTCGATGTCGTAGAGCGGCCGCAGACCCCAGGCGGGTGCGAGCATCGCCAGCGCGGACTGTACGTCGACCCGGACGTCGCCGGTGTGCACCGGCAGCGGGAACGGCTCGGCCGGCGGCAGACCCGGCGTGAACGCGCCGTCGACCAGCAGACCCCAGACGTTCTCGAACGGCACCCGGCCAACCAGGTCCTCGATGTCCACGCCGCGGTACCGGAGCGCCGAACCTTCCTTGTCCGGCTCGGCGATCTGGGTGTCGAACGCGATCACACCCTCCAGCCCGTGCTGCACCTCGGTCCTCGGATCAGACATACAACTCCTTAGTTCCGGCAAGCGATGGAGCTTGAGCGATAGCGGCGCCCAGGCAGCATAGTTCTCCGCACCGACGACCGGACAGCTTTGTGACCGGTTCGGCCGGGTCGGGTGGACCGGTGAGAGGTCTAATCTCGGCCCATGTCAAAGCCCCTGCCCGGCCTCGGGCTCCTGATCGGCGTGATCGTGACGTACGCCGGGATCGTCGGTGCGGCGTTCGCGGTGAACCGGGTGATGATGCGGATGCAGGCGTACCGCAACGACTTCAGTGCACTGCCGTGGGTGGCGCTGCTGGTCGCGATCGCCGTGGTGCTGGGTGTGCTGATGATCCTGCCGTCGGTCGGTTCCGGGGTGACCACCGCGACCGGGCTGATCCTGACGGTGGTCGGGCTCGGCGTGCTGGTGCTGCCGCTCAAGTACGCGTTCGACATTCTCAAGCTGTTCCAGTTCTCGGGGTCGCGGATCGGCGGGTCGTACCTGTTCTTCGACGGGTCGGCGCTGCTGCTCGGGATTCCGCTGCTGCTGGTGGGGATCCGGCGCTGGGCGCAGGACGCCAAGCTGGCCAAGGCCTTGCAGGGACCCGGCTACCCACAGCAACAGCAGTGGGGCGGCTACCCGGGCCAGCAGCCGCAGCCGCAACCGCAACCGCAGTACCCACAGCAGCCTCCGCAGTACCCAGGCCAGCGACCGCCTCAGTAGGCTCGACGCGTGGACCTTGCGGAGATGCGGGAGACGTACGGGCTGGGTGAGCTGCTCGAGAGCCAGGTGGCGGCAGACCCTGTCGTGCAGTTCGAGACCTGGCTGGACCAAGCGCGCCAGGCGGGCCTTGCGGAGCCGAATGCGATGGTACTGGCGACAGCCGACGCCGACGGGCGCCCGTCGGCGCGGACCGTGCTGCTGAAGCGTGTAGACGAGCGTGGCTTCGTCTTCTATACCAACCAGCAGTCCCGCAAGGCAGAAGACCTGGCCGCGAACCCACACTGCGCACTGGTGTTCCCGTGGCACGCCATGGAGCGCCAGGTCCGTGTCGAAGGCACGGTGACCAAGCTGCCCACAGACGAGGTCGACGAGTACTTCGCCAGCCGCCCGCGCGGGTCACAGCTCGGTGCGTGGGCGTCCCAGCAGAGCCAGCCGGTCGCGTCCCGCGAGGAGCTGGACCTGCAGTACGCGTCGTACGAGCGGCAGTGGCCGGAGGGTACCGAGATCTCCACGCCGTACTTCTGGGGCGGCTATCTGGTGACCCCGGAGGCGTTCGAGTTCTGGCAGGGCCGGACCGGTCGCCTGCACGACCGCCTGGCCTACCGCCGTACCAATTCGTCCTGGGCGCTCTCCAGACTCCAGCCCTGATCTTCCCGGAAGCCGTGCCGCTTCCACCAGCGCACCAGCGGCTGCGGCGCCCACCAGTTGGCACGGCCAAGCAGTCGCATCGTCGCGGGTACCAGCAACGCCCGCACGATGGTGGCGTCCAGCGCGATCGCGATCACCAGCCCGACGCCGATCATCTTCACGAACACGATGCCCGACGTGGAGAACGCCGCCACCACGATGATCAGCAGCAACGCGGCGCTGGTGATGATCCCGCCGGTCCGCTGCAGCCCGAGCGCGACCGCCTGGGTGTTGTCGCCGGTCCGGTCGTACTCCTCCCGGATCCGGCTGAGCAGGAAGACCTCGTAGTCCATCGACAGCCCGAACAGTACGGCGAACAGCAGCACCGGGTTGGTCGCGTCCAGGAACCC
>NZ_DASRVN010000648.1:0-5415 GCF_035655035.1 Kribbella sp.
GATCACGCGGACGAGTGCGTCGGAGAGCAGGCCGAGGACGCCGTACACGACCAGGCCGACGATGATGATGTCGGTCTGCCCGTACGTGCGGGCCAGCTCCATCATGTAGCCGATGCCGCTGGTGGAGTTGATCTGCTCGACGACCACCAGCGACAGCCATGCACCGGTGACCGCGAACCGCAGTCCGAGCAGGAAGCCCGGCAACGCACCCGGCAGGACGACCCGTCGGATGAACTCCCGCTGGGACAGGCCTACGGTCTGCGCGAGTTCGACGTACCGGCTGTCGATGGTGCGCAGGCCGTTGTGGGTGTGCAGGTAGATCGGCACGAACACCCCGAGCAGGATCGTCACGACCTTCATCGACTCGCCGATCCCGAGCCAGAGGATCAGCAGCGGCAGCAACGCCAGCGACGGGATCGCGCGCTTGATCTGGATCGGGCCGTCGAGCACCGCCTCGCCGATCCGGGACAGGCCCGAGATCAACGCGAGGACGACGCCCAGCACGATGCCGAGCGCGAGGCCGAGCAGGGCCCGCTGGGCGGAGGTCCACAGGTTCGACTGCAACCGTCCGTCGGAGATCAGCTCGGCGGCCGTACTGACGACCGTCCACGGCGCGGACAGGATTCGTTGGTCGATCCAACCGGCGGCGGACCCGATGCTCCAGATCACCAGCAGCAGTACCGGCCCGATCGCGGCGCCGAACCGGATCGGCTTCCCCGGCCCGAGCCGCCGGCGCCGTACGACGGGACTCGCCGTGGCCCGGGTACGGAGACCGGGCAGCGTGGTCGCGCTCATTTGGTGGCTCCCTTGATCGCGTCCGCGGCAACCGTCTGGAACCGCAGGTCGAACAGGTCCTTCGCCTGGATCACCGGGTTGCCGGTCTCCTTGGCGAGCAGCTCGATGGTCTGCTGCTGGCGTTCGATCGCGGTGCTCCAGTCGGCCGGGATGTCCGGATGCCCGGCGTTGTCGACCAGCCACTGCCCGTCGGCAGCGCTGAGGCCCTGGTCCTTCACGTAGTACCCCTCGATCCATTCCTTGGGGTGCTTGTCGATCCACTCCTGCGCGATCCCCCAGGCCGCGACGTACGCCCGGATCGCGGCCGCCTTCCCGGGATCCTGGAGCGACTCGACCGGGCCGTACAGGTGCCCGGCGTCGTCGCGCAGACCGTGGTCGATGGTGGAGGCGCCGTCCTTGCCGTACTTCGCCAGGTACCGCTTGATCTGCACGCCGCCGATCGGGGCGACGTCGACCTGCTTGGACGCGAGCGCGTTCGAGTACACGTCACCGGTCGACGGCAGCTCGACCAGCTTCACGTCGTCCTTGGTCAGCCCGGCCTTCTGCAGCACCTTCAGGATCAGCGCGCCCTGCGCCTGGCCCGGGCTGTACGCGATCTTCTTGCCGCGCAGGTCGCCGAGCGTCTTCACCGACACCCCGGGCGCGATGCCGAGCTTGTAGATCGGGTGGCCGATCGGGTCCAGGCGGAACTTGGACGCGACGATCTTCACGTGCAGCCCGGTCCAGGTCGCGTTGATCGACGGGATCTCGGCGACCGACCCGAGGTCGAGGGCGTGCGCCCGGAACGCCTCGGTGGTCTGCGGTCCGCCGCTGAGGTTCGCGAACTGGACGTACTTCGACACCTTGTCGTACTGGCCGGACAGTTTCAGGGCGACCTCGGTGGCGGGATCGCCGACGACGATCTTGGTACCGGCCGGGATGGTGGTCGGCAGTGCGGCGTCCAGCGACAGCTTCGCGGCGCCGTTGGCGTCGGCCTTGCCGCTGCAGCCGGTGACCGCGACGGCGAGGAGGGCGAGAGTGGTCAGGAGACGTTTATTGGACATGGTGGGCTTTCGCGTAGTTGCCGTCGTGGTAGAGCAGCGACTCGTGCTCACGGCGTTCGGTGTGGGTGGCGAGGCGGGCGACGACCAGGTGGTGGTCGCCGACCGCGAAACGGTGCTCGACCTGCGCGCGCAGGAGGCTCGGGGCGTCGTCGAGAGCGGGTTCGCCGGTGGCCAGCCGGGACCAGCGGGTCGGCTCGGCGAACCGGTCGATCCCGCTGGTCGCGAACCGGCCGGCGATCGCGTGCTGGTCGGCGGACAGGAAGTTGATCACCAGGCTGGTCGTCCTGCTCACGGTCGGCCAACTGGAGGCGCCGTTCGCGATCGCGAACGAGACGAGCGGCGGCAGCAGGCTGACGGAGACCAGCGAGGTAGCGGTGAAGCCGACCGGGCCGTGACCGGCGTCCGCGGTGATCACCACGACGCCGGCGGCGTGCCGGCGGAAGACGGACTTGTAGACGTCGGCGTCCACGATCCGTTCCTCGGAACGGTCGGGAACCACGGACAGGGCAGGACGATGCAAGGCGGGAACGGACATGACTCTCCCTGGTGAGGAAGGGGATGTACGGCGAGAGTTCGCCGGGGTGACTGGGCCGTGCGTCAGCGACAGGTGGCGCTTGCCGTCCGCAGCAGATCGATGACGCGACGGCGGGTGAGGTGGGTCGTCGTCATGTCAGCTATCTTCGCATCATTGTCTACTGAGCAACTAGACAATCTCGTGATCCGGACCGACCCGCCGTCGCGGGCGGGGCGGTAGGTCGGTGTGCTCCGGACCGGCTCGCCCTCGCGGATGAGTTGTGCGTTGCCGTGATGCGGGCTCACACGTCGGGGTGGGTGTGCGTTCTACTTGCGTGATGACTACGGGGTTGCCGCCGTTCCAGGCACTGGTCGACGAGCACTGGCGCGACGTCGCCCGGCTGGCGCGGGCGATGGCCGGGCAGGACGGCGACGACGTCGCGCAGCGCGCCTGGGAGAAGGCGTACGCGGCGTACCCGGCGCTGAAGTCGGCGAAGAACCTGCGCGGCTGGCTGCTCACCATCACCGCCCGGTGTGCGACCGACGTACACCGGGCGCGAAAACCGCAGCGCCCGCTGGAGGAGGCACCGCCGGTCGCGGTCGACGGCCCGGAGGCCGCGGAGTGGCCGGACCCGGACCTCTGGCGAGCGGTGAACGAACTGCCGGAGCGGCAACGCTTCGCGATCACGCTGAAGTACGTCGGCGACCTGGACCACCACGGTGTGGCCGCCGCTCTGGACACCACGCCCGCCGCGTCGCGCCGACTGGTCAGCGACGCGCTGGCGACCTTGCGCACGAAACTCGGAGTACACGATGACTGATCTCGAGCGCCGGCTGACCCGGCTGCAGACCCCCGACCTGAAACCACCCGTCTTCCAGGACGCCGACGTCGCCTACACCCTGCACGACACGCCGATCGGGACGATGCTGCTCGCGGTCGCCCACGGGAAGGTCGTGGCAAGCTCGTTCGGCGACGAGGAGACGATGACCGCCCGGCTCGCCCGCGCGGTGTCCCCCCGCGTACTGCGCCAGCCGCGGCCGCTTGACGACGTACGTCGGCAACTGGACGAGTACCTCGACGGGCGGCGGCACACGTTCGACCTGGACGTCGATCTGGTGCTCGCGTCGCCGTTCCAGCGACTCGTACTCGAGGACCTTCCGGAGCACACCAGCTACGGGCGGACCACGACGTACGGCGCTGTTGCCGTCGGCATCGACAAGCCGAAGGCGGCCCGCGCGGTCGGTACGGCGCTCGGCGCGAACCCGGTGTGCGTCGTACTGCCGTGCCACCGGGTGATCGGCGCGAACGGCGCGCTCACCGGGTACGCGGGCGGCCTGGACGCGAAACGCTTCTTGCTGAACCTGGAAGCAAAAAGCTGACATTTCCGGAGTCGACCGGAACAGCTTTAAACTCGCTGCACAAGGAGCAGATCCCCAGTGTGGAGTGGGGATCTGCTTCTTTTACGCGTCAGCTAGTTGGCCGCGGGAGCGTGGATCTCCAGGATCAGCCGGCGGCGGCCGCCCCAGTCGCGCTTGTAGACCTTGTAGTCGGTGATGCCGGCGGCGGCGCAGAGCCGGCCGTAGCTGATCTCGTCGTGGATGAAGTGCACGCTGCTGCGGTTGTCGTCGTGCTCGGTGGTGACGATCCGGTGCTCGGGCCCCTGGCGCATCCCGTTGGCGATCTCGCCCGCGGTCGCCGGTCCCCACACCGGTCCCTCGATGATCGCGATCCCGCCCGGCTTCAGCACCCGGGAGATCTCGCAGATCGTGGAGATCTGCTCGTCCTCGGCGAACAGCTCGTGGAACGCGGTCCACAGGCAGATCACCGCGTCGAACGAGTCCCACTTGTACGGCAGGTCGGTCATCGAACCGATCGCCCAGTCGATCGCAAGCTCTTCCTCCACGGCCCGCGCGCGACCGGCCTCGAGCAGGTTCGGCGAGATGTCCAGCCCGCGCACGACCTTCCCCGCCCGCCGCAACGGCAGCGCCACCCGTCCGTACCCGCAGCACAGGTCGAGCACCGACTCGCGCCCTTCCAACAGCTCCTCGACCGCCTTCACGATCAAGGCGTCCCGCTCAGGCGTAGTTCGCGCAGCCAGCCCATCGGCCCCCAACTCCGCATACTCGGCCCGGCTACGCAGTGCGGAATTAAGCATGCCGCCAGTATTCCCGTGCCCCCGGGTCAGTTGTCCAGCGGCTACCACCTGGAGGAGTGGAAGGCTGGAGGAGAGGTGATCACCCCACGCGGTGCTCCGCGCGGCTCCTCCGTCGCCGTGCTACGCGCCGCTCCCACCCGTTACCGCGAACCCGCGCCGCGCATGACCGCACAACCCGACCCAACTCGCACACGCCCAGGTCCCACAACGGACCCCATCGGGATGCGCGGGGATGCCAACCCTGCGCCTTTCCGGAAACAATTCGCCGCCCAGTGACGGAAAAGTTCCGGAAAGCCTCAGCGGTGACCCGGCGGCAGCTCGTCGGCCGTGTCCACGTCCGCACCCTCGGGTAAGTCTGCGGGCGCCGGTTGGCAGGTGAGTCGGCGTCCACGCAGGCCTTTCCAGAATCTTGCTTCTGGGACCACAGCGTGAGGTCAGGCTGCTCCACTCCCGGCGGAAGTTGGCCGCGTCTTGGTCTGTGTGGGAACGGGCGCTCAGGGTGGAGACAGTTCGGCCGCAGAGCGGCACCACACTCCAGGTGGGTGGGAGCCGCGCGTAGCACCGCGCGGGCACACCACCTTCCCCTCGACGCCACCACAGGCCGAGGGGGTTAGCGGGTTTTGTTTGGTTGGCCTAGGCGGCCGAGGAGGATGGCGGCGAGCATTGAGACGAGGATTGAGGTGTAGGTGGCGCCGAGCCAGGCGGGGACGGGGTGGTGGTTGAAGAGGGCCTGCTGGAGGTTTGTCCAGAATGGGGACCAGCCGGACACGGTGCCTGGGTTGACCAGCTGGTAGGCGATGAAGCCGATCAGCCAGGCTACGGCCGGTTGCCAGCGGAACTTTGCCGTGTTCGAGACGTCCCAGCGCATCTTGCTGACCAGGAAGAAGTCGGCGATCGCGACCGCGAAC
>NZ_DASRVN010000649.1:0-19705 GCF_035655035.1 Kribbella sp.
ACCGCGATCGCGAACGACACCGACGCCTGCACGGTGATCAGGCTCGTCACGTTCGGCAGCACATGCCGTACGGCGATCGGCCCCGGCCGGCGCCCCGCCGCACGCGCCGCGAGCACGTACTCCGTCCGCATCACCTGCAACGCCCCGCTCCGGATCACCCGCGCGAAGCTCGGCACCGAAGCGATGCCGATGGCAACCATCGCGGTCAGCGTGCTGGCCCCGAACACCGCGCCGAACATGATCGCCAGCAACAGCGCCGGGAACGCGAGCAACAGGTCGTTCGCGCGCATCACCAACTCCGAGGCCCATCGCCGGGTCATCGCCGCCAGGATCCCGAGCGGTACGCCGATCACCGCGGCCACGCCGACCGCGACGACGCCGACGAACAGCGTCGTACGGGAACCGACCATGACCTGGCTGAGGACGTCGCGGCCGAACTTGTCGGTGCCGAACCAGTGCGACCAGGAAGGCGTCAGCAGGCGCGACGCCGGCGTCACGAGCGTGGCGTCGTACGGCGTCCAGACGAACGAGACGAGGGCCGTCAGCACGATGACGCCGACGATGACGGCTCCTGCCAGCAGGCTCGGGTTGCGCCGCCTCATGATGCCGTCCGGAGCCGCGGGTCGAGGGCGACGTACAAGATGTCGACGAGGAAGTTGACCAGCAGTACGGCGAGCACGAGGACCATCACCACGTCCTGCACCAGCAGGAGATCGCGGTTCGAGACGCCGTCCAGCAGCAGGCTGCCCAGGCCGGGGATGACGAAAACGCGTTCGACCACGACTGCGCCGATGAGAAGAGTCGCCAGTTGGAGGCCCAGGACTGTGACGACAGGGACGGCGGCGTTCCTCAGGCCGTGTTTCCACAGAGCTTGGAACGGGCGGAGGCCCTTGGCACGGGCGGTTCTCAGGTAGTCCTCGCGCAGGACGTCCAGGACCGCGCTGCGGACGTACCGGGTGAGAACCGCGCCCTGGACCAGGCCCAGCGACAGCGCGGGCAGGATCAGTTGTTTGAGGAACATCGCGGGGTCCTGAGCCGGTGGGGTCCAGCCGTTCGCCGGCAGCCAGCCGAGTTTCACCGCGAACACCACGATCAGCAGGATGCCGGCCAGGAACGCCGGGACCGCGACACCGACCTGCGACAGCGCGGACAGCGCCAGCCCGGAGACCTGGCGGTGCCGGGCCGCCATCACGGTCCCGGCCGGTACGGCGACCAGCAGCGCGACGACCATTCCGGCGACGACCAGCCAGAGCGTGACCTGGAGCCGGTCGAACACCTGCGGCCCGATCGCCACCTTCGACACGTACGAGGTCCCGAGGTCACCGTGCAGCAGTCCGCCGACCCAGTCGAGGTACTGCGTGGGCAACGGGCGGTCGAGGCCGAACTGGCGCCGCAGCTCGGCCACCGCCGCGTCCGAGGCGTTCACCCCGAGCGCGACCCGGGCGGGGTCGCCGGGCAGTACCGCCATGAACGCGAAGACCAGCACCGTGCTCACCGCGAGACTGACCAAGAACACGCCGGTGCGCTCGATCAGGCGGAGAATCATCGGCTGAGCTTGGACAGATCGAAGTTCTCGGTGATCGCGTTCGTCGGCAGGCCCTTGATGTCCTTGTCCGCGACCATCAGGTTCGGCAGCAGGAACAGCCAGTCGCCCGCGGCCTGCTCGGACAGCCGCCGGGCAGCCTTCTTCATGTCCGCGATCTGGGTCGCCTCGTCACCGGCGTCGGCCGCGGCCAGGTCCGCCTGCAGCGTCGGGTCGTCGTACCGGGTGTAGTACTTCGCGTTGAACACGGCGCCGAGGTCACGCGGCTCGACGTGCGCGATGATCGACATGTCGTAGTCCGCGTTCTTGAACACCGTGGTCAGCCACGCGGCGGGGAACTCCAGCTGGTCGATCTGGACCTTCAGCCCGGCCTGCTCCAGGTCGCTCTTCACCACCTGGCCGCAGGACGTTGCGTACGGCAACGTCGGGAGCCGCAGCCGGAGCGTCTTGCCGGCCGCACCGGATGCCTGCAGCAACGACTTCGCCTTGGCCAGGTCGTACGGCGCGATCCCGGTCAGGTCCTCGTACCACGGGTCGGTCGGCGGGACCATGCTGCCGATCAGCTTGCCGCGGCCGGCCCAGCAGGTGTCGAGCAGCGCCTTGTGGTCGATCGCCATCCGGATCGCCTGGCGGGTCCGGATGTCCTTGAACACGGGCCGCGAGTTGTTGAACGACAGCAGCACCTCGCCGTTCGTCGTCCCCTCGATCACCTGGTACTTCGAGTTGCTGGTGAACTGGCTCAGCGCCTCGGGCGCCTGCACCGTGCCGATGACGTTGATCGTGCTGGTCAGCAGCGCGTTGTTCAGCGCTGTGGCGTCCTTGAAGTACTTCAGCGTGATCTGCTGGAAGAACGGTTTCGTGCCCCAGTAGCCGTCGTTGCGGGCCAGCACGATCGAATCGCCGCGGTTCCACTTCGAGAACTTGAACGGCCCGGTGCCGACCGGGTCGGTGGCCAGCGCGCTGACGCCGGTCTCGGAGAACATCGCGCCGATCCGGGTGGTCATCCGGAACAGCCAGTCGTTGCTCGGCTTGGCCAGCGTGACCTGCAGCTTCGTCGGCGACACCGCCGTCGCGGCGGAGACCACGTCCATCGCGCTCTTCAGCGAGATCGTCCACGCGGTCTTCACCCGGTTGATGCTGAACACCGCGTCACTCGCGGTGAACGGCTTGCCGTTGGTGAACTTCGCGTTGTCGACCAGGTCGAACGTGTACGTCTTGCGGTCCGGCGAGACCGTCCACGACTTCGCCAGCGACGGCACGATCTTGCCGGTGTCGGCGTCCTGCTTGACCAGCGTCTCGTACACGTTGCCGAGCAGCGCCTGCGGGATCGCGGCGCCGTCGGTGGTGGTGAAGTCCAGGCTGGCCGGCTCCGCGACCAGGCCGATCGACAGGTTCTGCCCGCCGCCCGGGGAGCTGCCGCCGGACGACGTACCGGACCCGGCCGAGCACGCGGTCACGGACAGTAGCGCAGCCGAGGCGAGGAATGCGACCACTCGCGTAGGGAACGACGACTTCACGTCTACTCCTCCAAAGCCGCCAACTGGTCCGACCAGTGGACTAGGTCTCAATGGGCCACTAGGTTTGTCCCCTGCTCAGGTGCCTGTCAAGCGACTGGGGGTGTGCCGAATGCCGAAGTCTCCGCGGTTCCAGCCCGTGCAGCCCGTGCGCGCCTACCAGCGGATCGTCGAGCAGGTCGAGGAGGCGCTCGCCCGCGGCGAGCTGACACCCGGGCAGCGGCTGCCGAGCGAGCGTGAGCTGGTCACGCAGTTCGCGGTCAGCCGGTCGACGGTACGCGAGGCGCTGCGGGTGCTGGAGAGCAACGGCGTGGTCCGTTCCCGGCCCGGCGACCCGAACGGTCCGGAGATCCTGCCGTTCTCGCAGTCCGCGCTGCGCAAGCAGGTGGCCCGGCTGGCCCGGGTCGACGAACTGACCCTGAGCGAGCTGATCGGGTTCCGGATGATCATGGACGGCGCCGCGATCCAGGTCGCGTCCCGGCTGCGGACGCCGGAGCAGCTGGACGAGCTCGAGGCCACGCTGGTCGCGATGCGGGCCGCGATCGACGTCGACTTCGACGCGTTCAGCGAGGCCGACCTGGCGTTCCACGAGCTGATCGCCCGGATCAGCCGGAACTCACTGATCCAGACCTGTAACGAGGTCGTCCGCGGCGTCGTCCTCGGGCTGATCTCGGACAAGATCGCGCACGCCCCGAACAGCCGCGCGCTGATGCTCGAGTCGCTGCACCACCACGCCGAGGTGGTCGACGCGATCCGCACCGGCAACGGCCACGCCGCCGCCCGGATCGCCCGGCAGAACATGTTCGACTACTACGCCGGCTACGTACCGGACACCGAGCAGGCGACCTTGCTGGCGCTGATCGAAGACTGAGGACCGGGGCCGAACGACAGGAGGCAGTGGCGCTGAGCGCCGGTACGCCGAGCCCGCCCGCTCGAGGCGTACAGCCTGCATCCTGCCGTCCGGTACCGGTCCTCCTCAGGTGTCGTGCTCCAGGATCCGGATCCGCGGGACCTTCAGCACCTTGCGGGCCTTCGTGGTCCAGTCGGAGCAGAGGAACCGGGCCGCGGTCTCCGGCCAGGCGACCACCACGACCTCCTGGCTGTTCGTCGTCTTCACCATCTGCATCAGCGCCAGCAGCACCTCACCGTGCGTGATCGAGACGTTGACCGGGTACCCGCTCGCGGCCCGGAGCTGACGTGCGCTGTGCTCGATCACCGACGCGAGATCGACCGCGGGGTCGGCAAGGGTCGCCATCCGTGCCCGGGCCATCGGGGCGGCCGGTGGACCGATCCGCGCCGACGGCGCGGTCGCCGAGCCGACCACGGACGCCGAGCCGGTCAGCCCGGCCACGTCCGCGAACGTCGAACCCAGCAGCGCCATCGGACCGCTCGGCCCGTTCTCCGGATGACTGGAGATCAGCAGGTGGTAGTTGACGACTTCCTCGCGCCTCGCGTGCAGGGCGGCAACACGGCGCGCGTCGCCCTCGCTCATCTCGCGCTCGATGAGCACCACCACGTCGTACGTCATTCGTGGCTCCCTTCGCCAATTCCGTTGTACCCCCGGCCCGGAGCGCACCAAAGCACCGGACTCGCGTCCGTCACGGAATTGTCAAAATCTTCTCAGGCTCCTGCCAGACTCGCCCGAACGCAGGTTGTGGCCGGCCCGGGCACCGGCTCAGACCGCCCGCACGCTCGCCCGCGCCCGGCTGTCGGGGGCCAGCACCGCGAGCAGGTGCGGCGCGTCGATCAGCGCGACACTCGCGTTGTCCAGCAGGCGTGGATGCAGCGCGTACACTTCCGCCCCCGGCCGGACCGCCAGATCTCCGGTGAGCACGGCAACGAATTCCGCACCGGCGGCCGCGTCCTCGTCCCAGGCCCGATCCGGCTCCAGCCGGGCCGTCACCCGGCGCGCGAAAGCCGCCAGGTCCTCAGCCGCCGTACGCCGGTATCCGATCACGGACCCGTCCGCGCACCGGACCACGATCTCGTCGGTACGGGCCGCGGCGTGCCAGCAGCAGATCTCCCACAGGCTGACCCGGTCGCCCGAGCCGTGCACCTCCTCCAGCGTCGCCGCCATCAGCCCGAGCTGACCGGCGTACCGCGCGATGCTGTGGCCGTACCCGGCGGCGCTCAGGTTCACGTCGTACCAGCGGAGCTCCTTGGTGTGCAGGTCGACGCCGAACGGGAGCAGGATCTTCGCCGGCCCGGACAGGTCGAACCGGTCCTCGACGGCCGCCGGGTCGAACAGCCCCGACGGTTGCCGCAGCACTCCGGCGAACCCGCGCTCCAGCTCCTCGAACGGTACGTCGTTGTAGCTGAACACGACCGGCAGCAGGTACCGCCCGCCGACCCGGCGGACCGCCCGCAGGTCGACGTCCACGAACTCCGTCGAGCCGCCCGGCCCCGGTGCGGACGTCAGATCGCCGGAGTGCACCAGCGCATCCTCGTCGAACCGCAGCCGGGTGTAGTCGCAGAGCCCGACGAATCCCCACTCGTCGTCGAACACCGCGACCGACAGATCGAGGTCGACCCTGCGGCCGCGCGGCTCCACCCAGTGCAGGAACAGCCGCAGCAGCTCGTCCTGCGGGATCGGCGCCGCACTCCCGCGCGGCATCCGCAGCAGGCTCGCCGACGTACTCCGCTCCGAACCGGGCGCGGCCAGCCGGGTCAGCTCCTCGTCCAGGAACGCCCGCCGCCAGCGCGGCAAACCTGTTGCCCTGCGCAACATCTCGCCGGTGAGTACGGCGGCCAGCTCGACGGCGAGCGCCGCGGGCAACGGTTCCCGCTCGTCCACCGCCGTCCAGATCCGGGTCGTGCCGCCGCGCGGGAAGAACAACCGCAGATCGCCCGGCGGCGTCCGCACCTGGCCGAGCGCGGCCGTCAGGACGACCGGCGACACGTCCGAGACGACGGTCGTCAGCGCGTCGACGAGCGCGGCGTGCTGCTCCGGCGGCAAGGCCCGGGCGAGCTGGACAAGTCGCCGTACCAGCTCGCCGGGACGCCGGCGCAACAGCTCGAGAGCTTGGTCGGGACGCCCGTACGTGAACGCGCCCTCGACCCGGGAGCCGAACGTGGTCAGCACGAGTCGCCCGTCCGCGACCCGGACCAGCGGGTGCTGCGACGCCTCCCCCGCCACCGCCCGGCCCGCGGCCGTCCCGAGATCCAGATCGGTACGGCGCAGGACCGCGAACGCCAACGCCGCAACGGGAAAACGGGTCGCGAACTCGAACGGATGCAGGTTCTCGCCGATCCGTTTCCAGACGCGCTCGTGCCGGAGCATGTCCTCGACCAGCGTCTCCACCGGCATCCGGTCCAGCCGCTCCAGCACCAGCCGTCGCGTTGCCCGCGGCAACGATCTCCGCCGGACAGGCGGCGTCCGCAGGCCCGGGTCCGCGTCCATCAGCGCGTAGATCAGCCGCAGTACGTCGGTGGCGGTGTCGGTGCGATCGATCAGCGCGGGCTCGGTGGTCAGGAAGTGCGCGATGACGAGCGCGCGGGTCTCCCGTACCGGGATGTCCGCGGGCAGCCAGGCCGAACTGGCCTCGTCCAGCAGGATCTGCAGGTCCGCACGATCCGCGGCGGACAACGGCGCCCGCCGGGCCAGCAACCCCTCGACCGTCTGCCGTACTGAGTCGGCCGTGGCCAGCGAGAGCAGCCGCAGCCGATCCGAGCGGACGTGGAGCTCCTCGTCCTCGTCGACAGACGGGCGCAGGAACGGGTCGTTCGGATCGATGCGCTGCAGGCAGAGCGGGCAGGCGCTGAAGTCGGAGCCGTCCCAGCAGGTCCGGCAGACCAGGTGTGCGCACGGTGAGACCGCACGCACGGAGCTTGTGTCGCCGCACAGCACGCAGGGCTGCTCAGGCTCCTGCAGCAGCCGGGCGAAGACGCGGTTCACGTAGAAGGTCTCGGTGTTGCCCGGCACGCTCTCGGGGAAGCCGCGGAACAACGGCGTGTGCTCGGTGTCGAACCCGGACTCGGCGTCCAGCAGGTCCAGCAGCGCACCGCCGAATCCGGCCAGTGCGGGCGCCGACAGCGACGCGCAGTACCGGTACAGGCCGACCGACAGCAGCAGCCCGCGCTGGACCAGGTCCGCCTGCAGCGCGGACAGCCCCGCCTGGATCGTCAGCGGCCGGCGCAGCCACTGCCAGGCGGACCGCCGTACCGTCGGGGTCAACGTGGTCGCGTCGACCAGCCGGCGGCGACGCAGCAGGACCGCGGCTCGCGGATCCGTTGGCTGATCGGGCATGGCGTCTCCCCGTGGGCGTCCGGACGAAGGCGCCAGGGGCGGAGAGTGGACGCGCTACTTGGCCTGGTGAAGGAGAAGGAAGCACGTCCAGGAGCCGCCCCTGGCACTGAGAACGCTATCGGTTGCCACCGACAGTTCTCGCGGGGCCGGCAAAGAAGAGCTCCGGTGGCAGGGTCGGGGCCGCCCCGCCCAGACCCCGCCACCGGAGATCTCCAGAGTAGAACGTTCATCCAAATCTCGCTTCACCGGGTCCCCGATCTGACCAAGATTTGGCACTGATGCGCCGCAGGCAAACCCTTGAGTCGCCGATCTGCTCACGTTCAGGAGGTGTCAGGCCACGGAATGTGGTTAACGTGCAAGGTATGGCGAGTGGGGTGATCGAACGCGCGCGCTGGCGCGACGTCTTCGGGCACGCGGAGTTCCGCGCACTGTTCCTGGCCGGCGTACTGTCCGTGGCCGGCGACCAGATCGCCCGGGTGGCGCTCTCGGTCCTGGTCTTCGACCGCACGTCCTCGGCCGGCCTGACAGCCCTCACCTACGCGCTCACCTACATCCCCGACCTCCTCTTCGGCCCCCTCCTCTCCGGCCTCGCCGACCGCTACCCCCGCCGCACCGTGATGATCATCACGGACCTCGCCCGCGCAGTCCTCGTAGCCACCATGGCAATCCACGCCCTACCGCTGGTCGTCGTGATGTTGTTGCTGATCGCGCTGCAAGCCTGCGGATCGCCGTTCAACGCCGCCCGGGGCGCGATGCTGCCGTCGGTGCTGCCCGGCGACCACTACGTGCTCGGGAAAGCCGCGAACGACATGGTGGTGCAGTTCAGCCAGGTGCTGGGCTTCGGCATCGGCGGCGCCGTCGTGGTTGCGGTCGGCACATCCGGCGGTCTGCTGCTCGACTCCGCAACCTTCGTACTGTCCGCGATCCTGGTCAGGATCGGAGTGCATCAGCGCCCGGTCCCGGCAGCTGACACAGATGCGCCACCGGCCGGCTACCTCCGTGACCTCGTGGACGGTGTCTCGCTGGTCGTCCGGACACCGAAACTTCGGGCGTTGGTGATCCTGGCGACCGTGGCCGGGTTCTACGTGACGGTCGAAGGCCTCGCCGTACCGTACGCGCACGACATCGGCCGGGGCACCACGACCGCCGGCCTCCTGCTCGCCGCCAGCCCGGCAGGCTGCGTCGTCGGGATGTGGCTGATCACGCTCGTCCCACCGGCGCGCAGGCTGGAGCTACTCGGCCCGCTGGCGATCGCGGCATGCCTGCCGCTGGTGCTGTGTGCGCTCGCACCAGGTCCGATCGCGACCTTCTGCCTCTGGATGGTCTCCGGCGCCGCCTCGGCGTACCACCTGCCGACGAGCGCCGCCTTCGTCCAGTCGGTGCCCGACCGTCGGCGCGGCCAGGCGTTCGGCGTCGCGGGTACCGCGCTGAAAGGCAGTCAAGGCGCCGGAATTCTGCTCGCCGGCGGCCTGGCCGAATCAATCGGCGCACCGCACGCGCTCGCCGTCATGGGGCTGGCGGGAACACTGCTGGCGGCCGCGGCGGGCGCCGCCTGGGCGCGCGCCCGCCGAATCGGTGACGATTTCGCAGAATCACAGTAAGGTAAATATCTGCGACCACCTGGTTTATCGTGAGCGTAACTACTCCGAATTGTAAGAGGCAGGTAAAGATTTACCTTTTGTCACCAGTCGTTGCCGTCTTCGGCGGCGGCCGGGACGAACCAGTCGTTCCCGCCCCGGAGCCAGTCGTTCCCGCCGGTGAACCAGTCGTTCCCCCCGTGGAACCAGTCGTTGCCGCCGGTGAACCAGTCGTTGCCGGTGCCGTTGACGCGCGCAGCCTTCTGCATGATTTTCGACCCTTCTGGAGTGACCAACTGATGGAATGTCCGCACCCGCGGGTGACCTGACGTGAACAGGCCGTTACAATGGCGGTAGAACCGCTCAGGTCGACTTGCGTGTGAGGCTCATGATGATTCTGATCGGTCGGAGCAGTTGGGTGCCACCCCGACAATGGAAGCTCTGGTCGTTGCCGAGATCGGCATTGGGTTATGTGATCGCAATCGACGTGATTGCCGTGACGATAACCACACTGGCGGTTCGCAGCACGGTGAGCGGCCCGAATTCCGGTGTCCGGCATTCGGAGTGGGTGGCGTTCGCGGTCCTGGCCGCGGCCTCGGTCCTGCACCTCGAGGCGGCCCGCGGCATCGAGCGGCGTCGCGAGATGGCCGCCAACACCTCGCCGCACACCAACCTCAAGTGCCTGTGGATCTTCGCGGCCCTGTTGCTGCTGCCGCTCTCGCTGGTCATTCCGCTCGTGGTGCTGGCCTACGCGTACTCCTGGTTTCGCGTCTACGGGCGGACAGTCGCCCATCGCAAGGTTTTCTCCACTGCTACGTACATCCTGGCCAGTGCTGCCGCGGCTGCGGTCCTGCGCGGCGGTGGTCTTACGGGTCCCCCGCGGCTGCCCACGGGCTTCTGGTCGCTCCTGGTCGTCCTCGCCGCAGCTGCCACCTGGTGGCTGGTGAACTACGCGCTGGTCATCGGGGCGATCTTGCTGTCCAGCCCGGAGGCGACCGCGCGTGAAGCTCTCGGTGAGCTGTCCGACCAGCTGGTCGTGTGCGCCGGCCTCGGCCTGGGTATCGCGATCGCGGCGGTGCAGACGTCCTACCCCTGGGTCGTTCCGGTGCTCATGGTCACCGTGCTGGCGCTGCACCGGGACCTGCTGCTGCCGCAGTACCAGCGTGCCGCGGGTACCGACGAGAAGACCGGCCTCGCGACCTCGTCGTACTGGGCAAGCGCCGTGCCTGTGGAGCTCGCTCGCGCGGACACGCTGCGCAGTACCGTCGGTCTGCTGATGCTGGACCTGGACAAGTTCAAAGAAATCAACGACACGTACGGTCACCCGGCCGGTGACGAGGCGCTGCGTGCGGTCGGTGAGTCGATCCGCGCGGAGGTGCGGCAGGGCGATCTCGTCGCACGCGTCGGTGGCGACGAGCTGGCGGTGCTGCTGCCGGGAGCGCTCGAGACCGAGGTGCTGGAGATCGCGGAGCGGATCAGGGCACGGCTCGCGAGCCTCGTCGTGCCGGTCAGTGCCACGAACGGCGGCGCTGCGAGGCTCGACGGCATCCCGGCGTCGTTCGGGGCGGCCGTCTACCCCGATGTCGCCGGCACGATGGACCAGCTCGTCCTGGCCGCCGACGACGCGCTGCTGACGGCCAAGCGGTCCGGGCGGAACCAGATCGTCGTCGCCCGCCCGAACCAGCCGGCCATCACCGATCATTCGGCGGACAAGCCGTCGGACCAGTCCGTCAACGACTGACCCGGATCAGGGCCTTTCCGTGGAGGGTGCGGGTTTCTAGGGCTCGGTGGGCGTCGGCTACGTGGGCTAGGTCGTAGAGGTGGTCGATGACTGGGCGTAGGTCGCCGTCGGCGGCTCGGGTCAGCACCTGGTGGGGGGTGACGGTTGTGGTGGTGGAGTCGGCGCGGAGGTCCATGATGCCTTTGACGGTGATGCCGCGGTGGTCGGCGGTGGCCGGGTCGATGGTGGCGAAGGTGCCGCTGGGGGCGCCGTGGGCGGAGAGCCAGCCGCCGTTCCTGGTGACCGCGAAGGCGGTGCTGCCGAGTTCGCCGCCGGCGCCGTCGAAGACGATGTCGGCGCCCTGGTTGCCGGTTGCGTCCAGTACCAACTTGTCCCAGCCGGGCTTGCTGTAGTCGATCAGTACGTCGGCTCCCTGAGCTCGGCTCAGTGCGAGCTTCTCCGCGCCGCGGGCGGCCGCGATTACGCGTGCTCCGGCCTTGTGGGCGAGCTGGATCAGGAGCAGGCCCATGCCGCCGGCGGAGGCGGTGATCAGGACGTTCTGACCGGTCATCGACGGCGCGAGCTCTTCGAGCATCAGGGCGGTGAAGCCGTCGCCGTACACCGCGACCGCGGTCCGCAGGTCGAGCTCCGGCGGTAGTTCGACCTCGGGCGCGAGGACGGCGAGTTCGGCGTGCCCGCCGAAGTTCGGTGGGCGGCCGACGACGGTCTTCCCGATCCAGTCGGCCGGTACGCCGGGGCCGGTCGCGCGGACCCGGCCGCCGAGGTTGCCGCCGGGGACGTACGGCGGCTCGACGTCGAAGAACTTGCCGTGTTCGCCGCGCCGGATCGCGGTCTCGACGAAGATCACGTCGGCGGTGTCGACCTCCACGAGTACCTGGCCCGCGGCGGGTACCGGATCCGGTACCTCGCGGGTCTCGATCACTTCCGGACCGCCGAACGCGGTCACCACTGCTGCACGCATGTCCGTATCTCTCCTGTCGGGGAGTTCGAGCGTGCAACCTCAACGCTGGTTCAGGTCAAGTTCTGTCGGTGCCGCCGCGTACTCTGCGGGCATGTTCGACGCCGTATTCGTCCCCGCCGACCCGCCGCGTGCGGGCCGGCTGGCGCTGTACGGCGACCTGTCCGGCGAGACGGCCGACGGCACCGCCGAGCTGGTCCTCCCCCGCGGTACGGCGGTGCGCCGCACGAGCGTCCCGGCGCGGCTGCTGTCGATGGACGAGGTCCTCACCCGGCTGACCGAGCCCGAGGGCGACGCGTCGGGGAGCTGGGCCGCGTGGCGGGCAGCCGGGCTGGCGGGGCTGGTGCTGATCGGACGCGGGCGGCTGGTTCCGGACCGGAGCCCCGACGGGTACGGCGCGTGGCGGGTCGCTCCGCTGGACCCGATCGACCACGCCTGGCTGCGGAACCTCGGCGCCGCGATGCCGGCGTACGGGCATGCGCTGCCGATCGCCGGGACCCGCCCGATCCGGCTGGTCGAGCCCGAGCAGCTGATCCGCGCCTTCTGGGACGCGCTCGCCGACACCATCGTCCGTACGCCGGCCGCCGCCGTCGCCGTACGTCCCGGAGCCGCCCCGTTCGCGGCGGCCGAACCCGCCGCGCTCCCCGGGCCGACGACGTGGCTGGACGAGACGGCGTTGGCCGAGCAGGCGGGGACTCGATTGGTACTGCGCGTCGAGCCGACCGAGCTGGAGGAGTTCCGCGCGGTGCTGCAGCTGCGGAGCGGGCTGGATCCGAGTCTGCTGGTGGACGTCGCGGACCTGTGGACCGCGCCTGCCGCCGTCCTGACCGCGCTCGGCGAGCGGGCCGAGACCGATCTACTGCTGGCGCTCCGCCGCGGCGGACGCGTCTGGCCACCACTCGGTACGGCGCTGCGGGACGCCGCGCCGGAGGACATCCCGATCGACGACGCCGCGCTCGAGGAACTCGCCGAAGGCAGTCCCGAGCTGGAAGGCGCCGGCATCGAGGTGCTCTGGCCGACCGAGCTGTTCGCCGGGCAGCTCGCGCTCCGGGCGAGCGTCGCGACCCCGGCGCCCGGAGCGGTCACCGGCCCGGACTTCAACCTCAACGACCTGGTCGCGTTCCGCTGGCGCCCGACCCTCGACGACCAGGACCTGACCGAGGCCGAGATCGCCGCGCTCGCCGAGGCGAAGCGCCCGATGATCCGGATGCGCGGCCGCTGGATCCGCGTCGACCACGACCTCGTCCGCCGGCTGCGCACCGGCTCCACGCGGCACCTGACCGGCGCCGAAGCGCTCGGTGCCGCGCTGACCGGCACGATCGACGTCGACGGAGAGCTGATCCCGTTCGACGCCGACGGATCGCTGGCCCAGCTGCTCGCGCGACTCCGCTCGGCCGACGAGCCGACGACGTTCACCGAGCCCGTCGGCCTGCGCGCCACCCTCCGCGACTACCAGCGTCGCGGCGTCGCCTGGATGGCGCAGCTCGCGCACCTCGGCCTCGGCGGTTGCCTCGCCGACGACATGGGCCTCGGCAAGACGATCCAGGTGATCGCCCTGCACCTGCAGCTCAAGGGCCGCGGCCCGACCGTCGTCGTCTGCCCGTCGACGCTGCTCGGCAACTGGGAGCGCGAGTTCGAGCGGTTCGCCCCCGACGTACCGATCCGTCGGTACCACGGGCCCGGTCGCACGCTGAGCGATCTCGCCGCGGACGAGGTGGTGCTCACGACGTACGGCGTGGTCCGTCAAGATCACCGCCTGCTCGGTGAGATCGCGTGGGGCCTGGCCGTCGCGGACGAGGCGCAGCACGCGAAGAACCCGCTGTCACGGACCGCCCGCGCGCTGAGAACGTTGCCGTCAGCAACCAGGATCGCCCTCACCGGCACGCCGGTGGAGAACCGGCTGTCCGAGCTCTGGTCGATCCTCGACTGGTCGGCGCCCGGTCTGCTCGGCACGCTGGACCGGTTCCGCCAGGACGTCGCCGTACCGGTCGAGAGGTTCCACGACGAGGAGGCGACCGCGCGGCTGGCCCGGGTGACGCGGCCGTTCCTGCTGCGCCGCCGGAAGAGCGATCCGGGGATCGCGCCGGAGTTGCCGCAGAAGACCGAGCACGACGTCGTCGTACCGCTGACGACCGAGCAGGCCACGCTGTACCAGGCCGTCGCGAAGGAAACGCTCGCCAAGATCGAGGAAGCCGCCGGGATCGAGCGGCGCGGGCTGGTGCTCAGTCTGCTCACCCAGTTGAAGCAGGTGTGCAACCATCCGGCGCAGTTCCTGCACGAGCCCGGTCCACTGGAGCGGCGGTCCGGGAAGCTCGCGGCGCTGGACGAGCTGCTCGACGTGATCCTGGCCGAGGGCGAGTCGGTGCTGATCTTCAGTCAGTACGTCGAGATGTGCCGGCTGATCGAGGCGCATCTGGCGGCGCGGCAGGTGCGGACGTTGTTCCTGCACGGCGGTATCGGCGTGCGGAAACGGTCGGAGATGGTGGAGCAGTTCCAGGCTGGCGCGGCGCCGGTGTTCCTGTTGTCGTTGAAGGCCGGCGGGGTCGGGCTGACGTTGACGCAGGCCACGCATGTCGTGCACTACGACCGCTGGTGGAACCCCGCGGTCGAGGATCAGGCGACGGACCGCGCGTACCGGATCGGTCAGGACCGGCCGGTGCAGGTCCATCGGCTCGTCACCGAGAACACGTTGGAGGACCGGATCGCGACGGTCATCAACGCGAAGCGCGACCTCGCCGACGCCGTCGTCGGATCGGGCGAGGCGTGGCTGAGCGAGCTGTCGGACGCGGAGCTGACCGAGCTGGTCGAGCTGTCCACCGGGCCGGCCAGGTCCGGGTCGGCGAGTGCGTACAACCCTTCAGCCGTGGGGAGATCCGATGGCTGACGAGGACCGTACGCCGTGGCAGGTCTGGCGCCGCCAGGGTGAGGACGCGGGGCTGCCGGCGGCGCGCGGGCCGGGCAGCCGGCGTACGTTCGGGGCGACCTGGTGGGGGCGCGCGTGGCTGGAGGCCCTGGAGCAGCGGGCGCGGCTGGATCCGGGGCGGTTGTCACGCGGCCGGTCGTACGCGCGCCGTGGAAGCGTGCTCGAGCTGACGGTCAGCCCGGGCGAGGTCGAGGCGGTGGTGCAGGGCAGCCGGGTGACGCCGTACCAGGTGACCGTGCGGATCCGGGCGTTCTCGGCGGCCGAGTGGGATGCCGTGCTGGACGTGGTGTCGGCGCAGATCGGGCGGGTCGCGGCGTTGCTCGACGGGGAGCTGCCGCCGGAGGTCGTGGACGACGTACGGGCGACCGGGCTGGACCTGCTGCCCGGCGCGGGCGAGGTGCTGACGAACTGCAGCTGCCCGGACTTCGCCGTACCGTGCAAGCATTCGGCAGCCGTCTGCTACCTGGTCGCCGACGCGCTCGACGACGACCCGTTCGCGCTGCTGCTACTGCGCGGCCGTCTGCGGGACGAGCTGCTCGCGGCGTTGAGATCCCGCCGCGGCGGCACTGCGCGCGTGGTCGCTCCGCCGCGAACGCCTGCCCCCAAAGGCATCCCGGCCGTTGCAGCCTTCGCCCGGGAGCAACAGGTCGTGCCTGTTCCGGTGCCACCGCGGCCGCTCGGGGCTCCAGGTGTACCTGCCGCGGTGAAGGTGCTGGACCCGCCGCGATCGGCCGGGGTCGACGTCCGTGATCTGGTCGCGCTCGCCACCGACGCCGCGCGCCGCGCCTGGGAGCTCGCGTCCGGTGACGCCAACCTCTCGCTCACCTTCGAGCAGGACCTCGCGCGACGGGCCGCGGCCGCCCTCGGTACGCCGGAGCTCGCCGACCTCGCGCACCGTGCCGGCATCCCCGCCCGGCGCCTCACCACCTGGGCCACCGCCTGGCGCCACGGCGGCCCCGGCGGCCTCGCCGTCACCGTCGACGCCCCGCACGACGTCGCCCCCGAGGCCCTCGCCGAGGCCACGCTCCCCAACGCCACGACGGAGGCCAACCGCGTCACGGCCGGCAAAGTCCAGCTCCGCCTGGGCAAGGACAACCTCTGGTACCGCTTCGACAACCAGTTCAGCGACTGGACCCTCACCCGCCCACCCGCCGCCGATCCGCAGACTCTCCTCTAGGCTCCGCCCGAAGCACATTCCTGGGGAGGAACCACATGCGCCGTCGAGCCGCTGCCGCGCTCCTACTGCTCGCACTGGTCGGCTGCGACCCGCACACGACCCAACAACAATCGGCCCCACCGGGCGACCTGTGCGAGCGTCTACGACCGCACCTCCCCGGCAACTGGACCACTGAACACGCCCCGCCCCACCCCGCAGCACCGCTCTCCGACACCTGCACGCTGGTGGACTCGACGCGGACCGCCCACCGGATCCAGGTCCTGGTCTCGATCCTCCCTGTGACCGACGAGCTGTCGGCCCGGTACCGCAAGGCCGACGAGACATCAGCCGCTACCAGCGGGTTCGCCGCGAAGATCACCGACGGCGGACTGGGCACCGGGTCCTGGGCCCTGAACCCGGCAGCCGCCGCCCCGTGGCTCGTGTTCCGCACCGCCAACCGCCAGGTCCGGCTCCGCGTCGAGAACGCCGGCGCCGGCACGATGGACGAGCTCCGCACGATCGCCCACGCCATCACCGCGCTCCCCGGTGGACTCCCGGTCGTCAAGCCGAAGGCCGTCCAATCCCGCTGCGAGCGCGGCACCGCCGCCGCCGAACACATCCTCGGCGGACCGGCCGTGGTCCGGCGCGACGCACTCGTCGACGGACACCTCTGGTGCCAGTGGGGATCCGCGGCCGCCTCGGTCTTCGTCACGTCCGGCGCGGGTGGATCCGACGAAGCAGTCGACTTCTACCTCGTCCGTGACGCCGGTACCTCGACGATGCACCTGGCGCGTCGCGTCGCCGTTGGTGCCGAGGGGTGGCAGCAGAGGGACGGCTATCTGAGCTTCCGGACCGCTCGGGGAGAGTTCGTGAAGATCGCGTCCGCGCCGTACGACGAGATGAAGCCGGTCCCGATCGTGATGCTGGCGCGGGCGATCGCCCCGGCCTATTCCTGACTGTTGCGGGCGGCAACGAACGCCTGGGCGATCCGGCCGATCAGGTCGTACGGGAGCGGCTTGTCCAGCGGGAACTTCAGCGTGCCCTTGCCCGAACGGTACGGCGTCAGGTCCTCGTCCATCGGCGGGATCGGGTACAGCGCGATGTGCGACTTCCAGCCGCTGAAGTGCAGCAGCCCGGTGCCGTCGAGGATGATCGCCGGGAGCTGGTAGCTGATCTTCTCGCCGGCACCCGGTACGGCGGCATGGATCGTCCGGCGTACTTCCTGCAGCACCTCCTGGACGTCCGGAGGGAACGACGCGATGTACTCGTCCACAGTCTCCATCTGACTATCGTGCAACAGAACGGCGCAGGGGCGTGTGCGCTTCCAATGCCTCGATCAGGTGCTCGGCGATCTTGGCGTGGCCGGCGACGGTCGGGTGGACCTGGTCGGTGCAGTCGTCCTCGGTGATCCAGCCGGTGGAGTCGACGCAGGCCAGGTTCGGATCGTCGAGGGTCTTCACCGCGGCCTGGATCGTCTCCGCGTGCTTGCCGTTGAACGGGGTCAGCGACACGATCGTCGTCGCCGGGTACGCCGCCCGCACGCGGCGCAGGTAACCGGCGTACTCCTCGACCTCCAGCGTCGGATCGTTGACGCCGAGGTTGATCACCACCACGTCGGACGGCTCGACGCGTTCGGCGGGCGAGCCGGCGAAGTTCCAGCCGAACGAGTCCACGCCGGGCGGCACCTCGCCGTTCCCGGGCTTGCTGATCCCCTGGCTGCCGAAGCCGACCTGGTACGACGTGGCGCCGAACGCGCGGGCGGTCAGGTACGCGTACGACGTGGTGCCGTCCGCGCCCTCCGACTCCGGGTGCGCGCTCAGCGACCGCACGCCCTGCGTGATCGAGTCGCCGTAGAACTCCAGCCGCGGACCACCCGGTCGGCCGCTGAGTCGCAGTACCGTCCGCGCGTCCAGCACCAGCCCCGCGAACACGACAGCGCAGCCGAACGGCGGGTTCCACCGGTTCGCATGCTCGTTGACGTCCTTGACCACCACCTCGACCTGGTGCCGGCCTTCCGGGTATTCGAGCTCGATGACCGGCCCGTCAACGATATACAGCGCGGGCTCGCCGCCGTCGACGGTTATCCACAGGTGCGGCGCGACCGTCAGCCCGTCGGTGTCGAAGAGCAGCTGCAACCGCTCACCGGCGTACGAGAAGGAGATCCGGGAGCCGGAGTTGACGGTGATCGCGACACCGGGCTGGTGTCCCCACTGGCCCTCCAGGACGATGCGCGGGTCGGACGGGGCGACGACCTCGCCAGGCTCGAACGGCACGGGATACTCCTTCGGCTCGGGTCCTGCACCAATCTGGGCCATTCTGCCTGGTCGCGTCACCAGCCTTCCTTCCGAGCCCGCGCCTCGAACAGCAGGATCCCGGCGGACAGCGCGACGTTCAGCGAGTCCGCCTGGCCGAGCATCGGGATCGACACCGCGTCGAACCCCTCGGCGTGCCAGGCCCGCGACAGCCCCGCGCCCTCGGACCCGACCACGAACGCGGTCGGGCCGTCGTACCGCGGCACCCGGTACGTCCCGGTCGCGGCCGGGTCGGCGAGGTGGACGCGGAACCGGTGGCTCCGCAGCCACGCCGCCGCGGCGGGGATGTCGTCGAACTCCACGATCGGCGTCGACAGCACAGTGCCACGGCTGGCGGAGTACACGGCCGGGTGCGTGGGGCGAGCACGGCGGCTGGTCAGTACCAGGCAGTCGACGTTGGCAGCGTCAGCGGTACGGATCAGCGTGCCGAGGTTCCCGGCGTACTCGACGCCGTCGGCGACCAGGACCAGCGAGCGGTCCGAGAAGCGGAACGCCTGTGGACGCCATTCGGGGACCCGAGCGATCGAGATCAGGCCGTCCGGGCGGTTCTTACGGCTCAGCCGGGCGAGCAGCTTCTCGGAGATGCGGTACAACTCCTCCGCGCGTTCGGCGTACCGGTCGACGTCGGAGATGCCGGCCTCCGGGCACCAGAAGAACGCCTCGAGGTGGTGGACGTGGTCAGCAGGCGGTCGTGTTCCCACGTTCCTTCGACCATGATCCGGCCGGGCGAACCGTCCTTGCGCAGGGCGAGCAGGTCACGGACACGGGGGTGCTGCGCGCCGATGGGGCGGGCAGCGGGGTGCCCGAAAGGATGCACAGTCATGTGCAGGCTCCGTACGGAGAGAATCAACAAGCGCGCCGGGGACACGACGGTCCACTCCGGCGGGGCGACATCCGTAGATGTCGTGGTACTGACGCGGCCTTCCCGACCGCGTCAGCCAAGGATTCTCATCACACTCCGGATCGTAAGCAGCCGTGCAGCCGCCGTCATCCGGTTTTCCACAGGCCGGCGGCGGGCGAGTTTTGGTCTGTCGGTGCGGGTGGTTAGAGTCCCTTTCCTGCGCTGTCACACGGGAGGAGTGCGGGATGGACGCGACGCTGCTCGACGCCGAGGCCGAAGCGGCCGTGCTGCGCGTCTACCGGCAGGTGTTCGCCGTGCTCGCCCGCGAAGCCGGCGCGATGATCGTCGATCCCGACCTGCTGGACGTCGACCAGGCGATCCTGGACGCGTTCGCCGAGGCCGGCAGTGACGGCCTGACCGTCGAGCAGGCCACCCTCGCCTGCCGGGCGTATCCGCACGACATGATCGTCCGCCGCTTCGACCTCCTCCGGCAGTACGGCGCGATCACCAAACTCGTCGACCGGCCGAACGAGTTGCGCCACCGCGCCGCGTTCGCGCCGTACGTGATGCTGATGTTCCTGCGCCGGATGTCCGTCCAGGGCGGTCAGGCCGAGCTGCACCAACTACTCACCCTCGAGGCGCACAGCGTCAGCGACCCACAGGCGACGGCCGACGACGGCAAGGCATCCGTCGAGCGACTCACCAAGGTCTTCCGCCTGCTCGGCAACGAGCTCGCCATCCTGGTTTCAACGAGTACCACGGCACAACTCCGCGAGAACGCCCAGCTCGCGTGGGGCAACGAGCGCCTCATCGAGCAGGCCGAGAAGGTGCACCGCCTGGTCCTGGACCGGTGGCCCACGCTGCATCGGGACTGTACGTCGCTCCGCATGGCCC
>NZ_DASRVN010000650.1:0-2098 GCF_035655035.1 Kribbella sp.
GTTGTTCGCGGCAACCGCCCAGCCGGCGAACGACTGCATGTAGATCACCGTCGTGCCGCCGTACCACCAGGTCTGGTAGGAGCCGGACGCGGTGAACGAGTCCGGGTGGAAGATGCCGGCCTGCCACCACTTGCGCAGCTCGTCGAGCGCGTCGAGGTACACGTCCAGCTCGATGTCGCGGCTGAACTTGCCGTCCTTGACCTGCCATCCCTTGGGCGCACCCATCATCTCCAGGACGGTGCGGAGCGTGAGCAGGACCGGCTGGGTGCCCATCGCCCAGCGGTGCTCGGCGGGCTTGGTGACCTCCTTGCAGAGCGCCAGGAAGTCCGCGCCGCTGGTCAGCTCCGGCGTGCCGAGGCCGAGCTTGTCGAGGATGTCCTGCCGGGTGTTCATCACCTGGCCGGCGATCGACCGCGGCTGCGAGATGCCGAACAGGTGGCCGTTCACGGTGCCTGCGGTCCAGGCCTGCGGCGGCAGAGCGGCCAGGTTCGGGTACTTCTTGATGTTGTCGCCGCCGAGGTGGTCGCCGAGGTCGACGAACTTCGACTCCAGCAGCTTCGGCTCGTTCGGCGCGGACAGGATCTGCATCGTGTCCTCGTAGTTGCCACCGGCAACGTCGACGGTGAACTTCGACGCGTACGAGAGCGAGTCGACCTGGGTGACCTGCAGGTCCACGCCGAGCTTCTTGTCCAGCAGCTGCCACCACTGGTTGCTGCTCTTCTGCGAACCGACCGGCGGGCCGGACACCAGCAGCGACAGCGCCGCGCCGGTGCCGACCGCGCCCGTCACGGTGGCCGGCGGCGTGGCCGGGTAGTGGAAGAAGCCGGGCTGGATGCCCTTGCCGAGATCGCCCGGCAGGTCCGGCTTGCTGCCGTTGAACGGCACGAACGCCGGCGGGTTCGCCTTCGCGGAGTCGAGGCCCCCGCTGCTCGACTTCGCGTTCGAGCAGCCGGCCAGGCCGGCGGTCAGCGCGAGGCCGCCGAGCAGGACCGTCCGGCGGCTGGGGCTGTACTGATCCATCGCATTCCACCTCATTATTTGAAACTGCGAGCGGGAGGTGACTCAGTATGTGAGAATCCGGAACGACCTGTCAACGGATCGGAATATGGCGTCACGACGCCGCCGAAATGAGCAGTTCGACCGGGCCGAGCAGGCCGTTGGTGACGGTGTTGAGGCGGCTGAACACGTTGTTCCAGGAGCCGTGCAGGACCACCTTCACCTCGTGCTCGCCGCGGGTCACGTGGCCCAGGTCCAGGTCCCGCGGCTCCCAGCTGCGGCGGCCGAGCGAGACGCCGTCGAAGGTCACCTCGGCGACACCTGTGCATTCCGGGAGCACGATCCGCGCCGCGCCCTCCGTCGGTACGTCGTACCGGAATACGTACTCCACCGGCCCGAAGCCGTGCGGCATCCCGAGCTCAGGCCACGGCGTACCGATCTCCCACTCCGTCGGCTCGTCCGGCAGCCGTCGCAGCTGTCCGTCGTCGAGGCGGAACCGCCCGACCAGGATTGGCGCCTCCAACAACCCGTCGTCCCCGCGGAGTACTTCCCCCTCGACCCGCAGCACATGCTTTCCCCGCGTGAGGCCCGGCAGCAGGTACGTCGTGTTGTCCGCATCGAACACGGCTTCCCGCCGCCCCACCACCTCCACCCCGTCCCACCTGACCCGCACGCCCCGAGGCGCCGACTCCTCGTCCAGCACCACCCGTATCCCGTCCAACTGCTCCCCCACCTCAACCACAAACTCCGCGACCAACTCACCGCTGACCGCCGCGGCACTGTGCGGCGGCAGATTCAGCACCCCCTCCTCCCGATACTCAGCACCAATTGCCCAAAGCAACGAAACCGGCCCCACCGCGAACTCCCGACGCCCATACCCCGAAAGCGAAACCGTCCCACCCTCCACCCGAAGGCAGTTCTCCCCCAGCACCCGATATAGGACGGAGCCAACCGGTGCGAGCACGCGGTACCCGGACGGCGGGTTCTGTGCGCGGTGTGCGGTGGAGGGCAACGACGCCCCGTGCAGCGGTTGAGCGGCTGCCGCAACCGGTTCGCCGCCCAGCGGCGCGTCCTGTCCGCGGTGGGTGGTGAGGGGCAGGGC
>NZ_DASRVN010000651.1:0-3938 GCF_035655035.1 Kribbella sp.
CCCGCGACTGCTTACCGCCTGGCTGCTCATCGCCCGCCTGTACGTCGCCTGGCTGTGCATCGTGTGGCGTGTGGCCAGCGCGGGGTTCGCCACCCGCGGACTGATTCTCGCGCGGCCGATCCGCGCGAAGCTGATCCGCTCCGGGCTGATCTCCGCCGGGCTGATCTCCGCCGGGCTGATCTCCGCGGGGCTGATCTCCGCGCACTTGCTCCACGCGGGCATCGGTCGGGCGGGGCGGGTCGGCGGGAAGGTTCAGGCTTGCGATGACGGTCGTTTGGCCGTCCGGAGTCACCGCCGGGACACCGGGCGACGTACCCATCACAGTTGTAACGTCATCCGGCCCAGAGCCATCAGTACGGCGTACTGCAATCGTCGGATCGTTCGCGCCGACATGCGGTTCCGCCCGGTCCGAGATCACCGTCGGGTCGTCGGGACCTGGTACCCGAGACGTCTCAGCACGAGGCACGATGACAGTCGGCTCGTTCGGACCCGCGTACGCCCCCGCACTCAGATCATGCGGCCGCCGCACCACCACCGTCGGATCATTCGCCCCAGCACCACGTCCCCCCTGCTCACTCGGCCCGGCACCAAGCCCACTCTGCTCAATCGCCTCAGCACCACGCGCACCCTGGTCGCTCGCCCCGCCACTACGAGCCACGTCACCCGTCGGCGCACCGTCAAGGTGCGCGCCCTCGGGCGCTACGCCACGCGCACCACCGTTGCCATCCACCGCGCCACGCGCACCACGGGGCACGTCACCCGTCGGCGGGCCACCTGCACGCACACCCTCGGGCTGTACGCCGGGCGCACCACCGCTGCCAGCCTCCGCGCCATGCGCACCACGGAGCACGTCACCTGTCGGCTCGGCACCTGCATGCACGCCCTCAGCCGCCATGCCTGCTGCACCACGGCTGCCACCTGCCACGTCACCCGCACCACGAGCCACGTCACCTGCCGGCGGGCCAGCTGCAGGCACACCCTCGGGCGGTACGCCGGGGGTGCCACCGTTGCCAGCTACGGCGCCACGCGTACCACGAGCTTCGTCTCGCGGTAGCGCGCCGGCCGTACCCGCACCCTCGCGTGCCATGCCGTGTGGGCTGTCGGGAGTTCCTTGGGTACGGTCCGGTGGACCGGCGGGCGGGGTTTGGTGGGGGTATTGGGGGTAGTCGGTTGGCGCTACCCACCAGGTGCCTTGGGACGGGGGCTCGGTAACGAAGGTCGGGTCGTCCGGGGCGGGAGTGCGTGGACCGCCGCGGGGTGTCAGGACGGTGGGGTCGTTCGTCGTGGGGGTGAGGATCGTCGCGTCTGGGTCCCCGCTGGGGGTGTGGACGGTGGCGTCCGGGTCGTCGGCGGGACGGCGGATGGGGATCGGGCGCGCGTCTTCGGAGTACTCCTCCCCGGAGCCCCCGCCCGCGAAGCGCCCGCCCGCAGAGCGCGGGTTCGCAGGACGCTCAACCGCGGAACGCCGGTCCTCGGAACGCCGGTCCTTGGAATGCCTGTCCTCGGAATGTCTGTCCTCAGGACGCCGGTCCCCGGAGCCCTCGCCCGTGAAGCGCTCGGTTTCGGGGTGCCAGCCGTCGGGTGGGTTGTTTTTGGGGGGTTGGGGGTTTGTCGGTGGGGTTTCGTTGTGGGGGGTCATGCTTCGGGTCCGAGGTGGGAGAGGACTTCGGGGGTTGTGGGCATGGCGGTGGAGCATTCGAGGCGGGAGGCGACGAGGGCGCCGGCGGTGTTGGCGAAGCGGATGATCTTCTCCAGGGGCCAGCCGGCGAGGAGGCCGTGGCAGAGGGCGCCGCCGAAGCCGTCGCCGGCGCCGAGGCCGTTGACGACCTCGACCGGGTACGGCGGGACTTCGACGCGTTCGTCGCGGGTGCGGGCGAGGGTGCCGCGCGGGCCTTGCTTGACGACGGCGAGTTCGAGGCCGCGGTCGAGGAGGGCCTGGGCGGCCTTGTCCGGGTCGGTCTCGCCGACGGCGACCTCGCACTCCTCACGGTTGCCGACAGCAACAGTGCAGTACTCCAGCGCCCGCGACACCTGCTCGTGCGCCTCCGAAGGATCGGCCCAGAACATCGGCCGGTAGTCCAGGTCCAGCACGGTGATCGGCTTTCGCCCGCGGGCCTCCCAGGCGGTGAAGTGGGCGGAGCGCGAAGGTTCGGCGGAGAGGCCGGTGACGGTGGACCAGTAGATGCGGGCGTCGCGGATCGCGGTCAGGTCCAGCTCGGACGGGTTGATGACCAGGTCCGGAGCCTTGGGGAAGCGGTAGAAGTACAGCGGGAAGTTGTCCGGCGGGAAGATCTCGCAGAACGTGATCGGGGTCGGCAGGCCGTCGACGGGCGTGACGAAGCGGTCGTCGACGCCCAGTTCGCCGAGCGTGCGGTGGATAAAGGTGCCGAACGGGTCGTTGCCGGTGCGGCTGATCACCGCCGACCTCCGCCCGTGCCGCGCCGCCGCGACCGCCACGTTCGTCGCGCTCCCGCCGAGGAACTTCCCGAACGAGGTGACGTCCTCGAGGTGCGTCCCGAGCTGCAGCGGGTACAGGTCGACCCCGATCCGCCCGATCGTCAGTACATCCAGCTGTCCGTCGTCCACCATCAGACCTTCCCATCCCACCGGTCCGTCGGTACCCCGCATCCCGAAGAACCACGCAGTGTCATCGAACCGTGGCCGCGATCTCGTGCAGGTGCGCGATGCTGGCGCGGACGTCCGCGATCGGGCCGTCGCCGGTCGGCCGGTCCTGCAGGATCGTGTCCTGTTCGAGGACGTACCAGCCGTCGTACCCGGCCTTCTCGAGCGTGCCGACGATCGTCGCGATGTCGATGTCGCCCGCGCCGAGCGGCCGGTAGAGCCCAGCCCGTACGGCGTCCGTGTACGTGACCTCGCCGGACTGCACCCGCGCGGCCCAGGTGGCGTCCACGTCCTTCAGATGCGTGTGGCGGATCCGGTCAGCGTGGTCCACGGTCAGCGCGACCGGGTCGGCGCCCCCGATCAGCAGGTGCCCGGTGTCGAGCGTCAGCCCGATCGACGAACCCTCCAGTACCTGCGCGACGTCATCGGCGTTCTCGACCATGGTCCCGACGTGCGGGTGGATCGTCGCCAGCACTCCGCGGGACGCGGCGAGGGCCGACAGTTCGTCGAGCCGACGGAGCAAGGTGCTCCACCCGGCGGCGTCCAGCACGGGGCGGTCGTCGTACCCCTCCGCGCCAGTCGCAGCCGCCAGTACGAGCGTCCCGGCACCGGCTGCCACGAAACCTTCCAGCGCCGCAGCGACCTCGGCGGACGGATCAACCGCAGGATCATGCAGTACGACGGGAACGAACCCGCCGACCGCCCGCAGACCCACGTCCGCAAGGGTTTTCGCCTTGTCGGAAGGGTCGTCGGGCAGGAACCCGTCCGGGCCGAACTCGGTCGCGGCGAGCCCCACCGTGCGCATCTCGGCGAGTACGGTCGCGGCGTCGTACTGCCAGCCCCACCCCGGCACCTCGCACACGCCCCAGGAGATCGGGGCACCGGCGATCCGGGCAGCAATTTCGGTCATAGCAACAGGCCCCTCAGAGCGTGACGATGCGGTTTTCGTGGCGGGACAGTTCGCAGGCGTCGGCGATCCGGAACGCGGCGAGCGCGTCGCGGACCGTGCACGGCACGTCGCGGGTACCGGCGACGACCTCGGTGAAGGCGGTCAGCTCGGCGACGTACGCGGGCTGGAACCGGTCCATGAACGTCATGTGCGGCGGTCCTTCGGGGAACGCGACGCCGGGTTCGGCCGAGCGCAGGGCGGTGTGCGAGTCGAGTCCGACGGCGATCGAGCCGAGGCTGCCGTGGAGTTCCATCCGTACGTCGTGCCCGGCGCCGTTGTACCGGGTGCCGCTGACCGCGACGAACGTGCTGTCGTCGAGGGTCAGCAGCGCCGCGGCCGAGTCGACGTCGCCGTACTCGCCGAAGAA
>NZ_DASRVN010000652.1:0-13378 GCF_035655035.1 Kribbella sp.
CGCGGAGCGGCACCTCGGCGACGGCCGCCGGTACAAGGAGATCTACGACCTCAACAAGAACAAGCTGCAGCCGGACGGCCGCCGGCTGACCAACCCGGACCTGATCATGCCGGGCTGGCAGGTGCGGCTGCCGGCCGACGCGAAGGGCCCGGGCGTGCACACGGTCCGGGTGAGCATCGGCGACCACCCGTCGACGCACGAGACCAGGCCCACCACTACTGAGACCCGGACGAAGACCACCGAGACCAGGACCACGGCGAAGCCGAAGGCGGCGGTCGACCACAAGACCGAGACGGCCGGTCCGGGCCGGTACTCCGAGCAGGGCGCCGAGCAGGGGTCCTCGCTGGGGATCGTCAGCTCGACGACCGACCCGGGCGCGAAGACCGGCAAGCCGGTCGGCCCGAACGTGACGGCCGAGCCGCATATCCCGGGCGTCGGGACGAACACCCAGGGCGAACCGGCCGGCGGCGGCACGCAGGTGCCGGTGGCGACCCCGGTCGCCGCGCACAGCGGCGGCATCAGCCTGCAGGAAGCCGGCATCTTCGGGTTCGGCGCGGCGCTGCTAGCGGCCGGTCTGGCGGTGGCGCTGAAGCGCCGCCGCGGCTGGGCGCAGGGCCCGGGGCCGAAGTCCGCCGGGCAGCGGCAGACCGAGATCGACCTGCGGATGGCGGCCGACGTACCGACCGCGCAGTTCGTGGACAACTCGCTGCGCAAGCTCGGCGCGGACATGACCAAGCTCGGCCGCCCGATGCCGAAGGTGGTCGCCGCACTGGTGACCGAGCGGGCGCTGACCCTGGTCCTGGACCCGTACGAGGCGCAGCCCGCCCCGCCCGGTCCGTGGCAGGCGATCGCCGAGGGCACCCGCTGGACGCTGCGGCGCGGCTACGGCCCGGCCGGCGAGGTGAACGCGCCCGCGCCGTACCCGACGCTGGTCACGGTCGGCCAGAACGCGGACGGCGCGACGGTACTGATCGACCTCGACACCGCGAACGGGATCGTCGCGTTCGGCGGCGTCACCAACGCCTCCCGGGACGTGGTCGGTTCGCTGGCTGTCGAGCTGGCCACCAACCTGTGGTCGGAGGGCGCGCACATCAGCATGGTCGGGTTCGGTGACGACCTGTCGTCGCTGTCGCCCAGCCGGCTGAGCTACTGGGTGCGGCTGGACGACGCGATGGGCGAGGTGGCCCGCCGTACCGAGGCGCAGGTCCAAGCCTGCCAGCGGCGGAACAGCGGCTCCGTCGCCGAGGCCCGGATGACGCACCCGGACGCGGCGCTGTGGGGCGCGGAGATCATCTTCGTGTCGGCGCCGCCGTCGCCGGAGGAGCAGGACCAGCTGAACCGGCTGGCCTCGGACGCCAAGCGCAGCATCTCGGTGGTCGTGGTCGGCGACGTCCTGAACGCGCCGTGGCGGTTCGTCGTGGACGAGAAGAACCAGGCGGTCTGCCGGCTGCTCGGCCTCGAGGTCGAGGCGCACCACGTCAGCCCGGAACAGTTCGCGGACCTGGTCCAGCTGTTCGACGCGGCCGAGGCGGACGCCCGCGACAAGCGCCGCTCGGAGCAGGACATGCCGGCGTACGAGTTCTCGGCCACCGACCTGAGCCGGCCGGCGCCGGTCGAGGTGGACCTGCTCGGCCCGGTCGAGGTGGACGCCCGCGGCGCCATCGACGAGGGCCGGGTCGCGCTGTCGACCGAGATCGTCGCGTTCCTGGCCAGCCAGGACTACGGCGTACACCCGAACGTGCTGGCCGGTGCGATCTGGCCGCGCGGGATCAGCCAGGAGCTGCGCGACTCGGCGCTCGAGCACACCCGCCGCTGGGTGGGCGTGGACGCGATGTACGCCGACGAGTCCGGCCGCTGGATGCTGAACCGCAGCGTGGTCCGGGTCGACTGGGACGTGTTCCGGACGCTGGCCAAGCAGGCGACGATGGTCGACGACCCGCGCGGCCCGCTGTCGACGGCGCTCAGCCTGGTCCACGGCCCCGCCTGGTCGAACCTGCCCGGCGGCCGCTACTCCTGGCTCGCCGCGTCCGGCATCGAGCGCCGGATGGTCGAGGCCGTCGTCGACGCCGCCCTGCGGCTCGCCGAGGCGTCCCTCAACCACAACGACGGCAACCTGGCCCGTACGGCGCTGCAGACCGGCCTGAGCTTCTCCCCGGCGTCGGAGGAACTGTGGCGGGCCACCCTCCGCCTGGCCTCGCACTTCGGCACCACCGCCGACGTCACCAACGTCGCCGGCCAGATGTACGCCGCCCTCACCAAACACGGCGCCCCCCGCGGCCCCGAGGCGGAGACCGACGCCCTCGTCGACGAGCTCCTCCCCGGCTACCACCGCCCCGCCCAGGTCGCCTAGGTACAAAGAACCGCCCTGCACTCGTGCGAGTGCAGGGCGGTTTTTCGTGCGGCTCAGAGGTTTCTGGCGGACCAGGTGTCGCAGGCGGTCAGGTCGCCGGAGTCGAGGCCGGCCTGGAACCACTTCATGCGTTGGGCGGCGGTGCCGTGGCTGAAGGACTCGGGGGTTACCTGGCCCTGGGTCTTCTGCTGGATGCGGTCGTCGCCGACCGAGGCGGCGGCGTCGAGGCCGCGGGCGATGTCGTCCTGGGTGAGGCCGGTGATCAGCGGCTGGCCGTTCTTGCCGGGGACGGTGGTGGCGTGGTTGGTCCAGATGCCGGCCAGGCAGTCGGCCTGCAGCTCGGAGCGGACCGAGTCCGATGTGGGGCCGTTCCGGGTCTTGATCCGGTCGAGAATGCCGTACAGGTTCTGGATGTGGTGGCCGTACTCGTGCGCCACGACGTACGCCTCGGCGAACTCGCCGCCGCGGGCGCCGAGGTCGGTCTGCAGGGTGCGGAAGAAGCCGAGGTCGAGGTACACGCGGTGGTCGGGCGGGCAGTAGAACGGGCCGACCGCGCTGGTCGCCGGGCCGCAGCCGGTGTTCACCGAGCCGTCGAAGACCCGCATCGGGGCGCGGGTGTACTTCTTCCCGTGCCGGGGGAGCTCCGCTGCCCAGAAGTTCTCGATCGAGTTCTGGTAGAAGACGAACCGGCAGTCCGAGTTCGACTGCAGGTCGGTGCCCTTCTTGCAGGAGCTCAGGTTGCCCGCGGCCGTGTTCTGCGTGGCCGGCTGGTCGCTGCCACCTCCGCCTGGCAGGCCGCCGTTCAGGAGCAGGATCACGACCAGCAGGATGATGCCGCCGATGCCGCCGCCGACCGGGATCACCCCGCCGGGCAGCCCACCGCGGCCCCCGCCACCACTTCCGCGGGTGTCCTCGACGCCGCTGGTGTCGAGATCCGCGTCCGGATTGAATTTCACGGCACATACACTAGAGCAGCCCACCCTGCCCCAGCCCTGTCGAAGCCCAGCGTTAGGACCTCTGCGTACCCCGATGATCACTGTTTCCAATCTCGAGGTCCGCGTCGGTGCCCGGCAGTTGCTGGCGCCCGCGTCGTTCCGGGTCGGCCCGGGGGACAAGGTCGGGCTGGTCGGCCGTAACGGGGCCGGCAAGACCACGTTGACCAAGATCCTCGCCGGTGAGGGGCTGCCGACCGCCGGTTCGGTGACCTCGTTGGGCGAGATCGGCTACCTGCCGCAGGACCCGCGCACCGGCGACCTCGACGTACTCGCCCGGGACCGGATCCTGTCCGCCCGCGGGCTCGACGACGTCGTACGGCGGTTGCGCTCGGCCGAGAAGTCGATGGCCAGCGCGGACGAGAAGACCCGCGCCAAGGGCATGCGGCGGTACGAGCGCGCCGAGGCCGACCTGCACGCCGCCGGCGGGTACGCCGCCGAGTCCGAGGCGGCCCGGATCGCGGCCAACCTCGGCCTCCCGGACCGGGTCCTCGGCCAGCCGCTGTCCACCCTGTCCGGCGGTCAGCGGCGCCGCGTCGAGCTGGCCCGGATCCTGTTCGCGCAGGCCGAGACGCTGCTGCTGGACGAGCCGACCAACCACCTGGACGCGGACTCGATCGTCTGGCTGCGGGACTTCCTGAAGTCGTACGCCGGTGGCGTGATCATGATCAGCCACGACGTGAACCTGCTCGAGGAGACCGTCACCCGGGTCTTCCACCTGGACGCGAACCGCGCCGAGATCGACGTGTACAACGTCGGCTGGAAGGCGTACCTGAGCCAGCGCGAGACCGACGAGCGGCGCCGCAAGCGCGAGCGCGCGAACGCCGAGAAGAAGGCCACCCAGCTGGTCGACCAGGCGAACAAGATGCGCGCCAAGGCGACGAAGGCCGCCGCGGCCCAGCAGATGCTCCGCCGCGCCGAGCGGCTGATGTCCTCGCTCGAGGACGAGCGCCAGGCAGACCGCGTCGCGAAGATCGCGTTCCCGACGCCGGCCCCGTGCGGCAAGACGCCGTTGATGGCACGCGAGCTGTCGAAGTCGTACGGCTCGCTGGAGATCTTCACCGACGTCGACCTGGCGATCGACAAGGGATCCCGCGTCGTCGTACTGGGCCTGAACGGTGCCGGCAAGACCACGCTGCTGCGGATCCTCGGCGGGATCGAGAAGGCCGACACCGGCGAGATCATCGACGGCCACGGTCTGAAGCTCGGGTACTACGCTCAGGAGCACGAGACGCTCGACGTGAACCGGACCGTGCTGGAGAACATGAAGTCCGCCGCCCCGGACCTGAACGAGACGCAGGCGCGCAGCGTGCTCGGCTCGTTCCTGTTCACCGGCGACGACTCGGACAAGCCGGCGAGCGTGCTGTCGGGCGGTGAGAAGACCCGGCTCGCGCTGGCGACCCTGGTCGTCTCGGCGGCGAACGTGCTGCTCCTCGACGAGCCGACCAACAACCTCGACCCTGCCTCCCGCGCCGAGGTGCTGAACGCGATCCGCTCGTACACCGGCGCGATCGTGCTCGTCACGCACGACGAGGGCGCGGTCGAGGCCCTCGAGCCCGAGCGCGTCGTGCTGCTCCCCGACGGCGTCGAGGACCTCTGGACCAGCGAGTACGCCGACCTGGTCTCGCTCGCCTGATTACTTCCGAGTAATATCCGGTCGTATGACTGGTCTGCGACTGAGTGTCGACGGTGCGGTGGCCCGGGTGGTGCTGGATCGGCCCGAGGTGCGGAACGCCCAGACGCCCCGGATGTGGAGCGAGCTGGCGGACTTCGGTACGTCGCTGCCGCCCGAGGTCCGGGTGGTGATCGTGTCGGGGGAGGGGCCGTCGTTCTCGGCCGGGCTCGACCGCCGGCTGATCATGGGCGAGAACGACCTCGGCGAGGAGCCGCTGCTGAACCTCGGCGCCAAGCCGACCGCCGAGGTCCTGGAGCTGATCGCACACTTCCAGTCCGGCTTCTCCTGGCTGCGGCGGCCGGAGATCGTCAGTATCGCGGCCGTCCAGGGGCACGCGGTCGGCGCCGGGTTCCAGCTCGCGCTCGCCTGCGACCTGCGGGTGGTGACGCCGGACGCGCGGTTCAGCATGCGCGAACCGGCGCTCGGCCTGGTCCCGGACCTCGGCGGTACGAAGCCGCTCGTCGAGCTGGTCGGGTACTCCCGGGCCCTGGAGATCTGCGCCACCACGCGCTGGGTCGAGGCGGCCGAGGCGAAGGAGCTCGGCCTGGCGAACATCGTCGTACCGGCCGACGAGCTGGAGGCGACGGTCAAGGACCTGTCCGACGCGGTGCTCGGCCCGTTGCCGGGCGCGATCCGCGAGACCAAGGCGCTGCTCCTCGGTGCCGCGGACCGCACGTACGACGACCAGCTCCAGGCCGAGCGTGAGGCCCAGGAACGCCGTTTGAAGGAACTCCTGGCCGCGTTCGGTTAGTGCCAGTTGCTGACCAGTACGTCGTTCGGCGCGGGCTCACCCTTGCCGGTTTCGACGTACTGCTTGAGGCTCATCAGGAACGTCGCCCACTTGGTGCTGCAGTGGTACATGAACTCGACCGGCTCACGCCAGCCCTCGTGCTTGAACAGCACGATCGTGAAGTCGTCGGCTCGGGAGAGCGCGAAGCTGACCTGGGTGCCGATCCATTCGTCGGGGCCACCGACGACCTCCCAGCGGATCAGCTCGGGCGTGGTTTCCAGGACCTTCATGTCGAACCCGTCCCCGCCCGCGCTGGCGAAGCGGAACTCCAGTACGCCGGCCTCGTCGCCTGTGGTGTCCACGGTCCACCATCCGGCGAGTCCGTCGATCGTGGTCAGGGCGTCGTACACGTCCTTGCTCGGGGCAACGATGCCCACCCGGTGCAGGATATCGTTCATGGTCTTTCCTTCCGTTCGATCGCCTCGGCGATCGTCTTGATCCGCTGCAGCCGCCGGTCCCAGGCGTGCGTGACGTCGGCCAGCTGATTGATGGCGTGGGCGAGGCGGTCCTCGGCCACGGCGTACCGGCGTTCCCGGCCGGACGGCGCGGAGTGCACCAGCCCGGCCCGTTCGAGAACGCCGAGGTGTTTCGCCACCGCCTGACGGGTGACGGGCAGGCGCTCGCTGAGCCCGGTCGCCGTACCGCCGCCGTCCGCGAGCAGCAGGTCGAGCATCCGCCGCCGGGTCGGGTCGCCGATCGCCGACCAGAGCTCGTCGTCGATCACGGCCTGGCGACCAGCCGGGCGACGTACGGCGCGATCCGCGGCAGGAAGTAGTCCCAGCCGCTGGTGTGGTCCGCGAACAGCTCGTCGGACTTGGCGGCCTCGTCGAACCCGGTCTCGGCGAACCGGAGCAGCGTGCCGCCGTCGGCCGCCAGCAGGTCGAACGTGACCAGTACCGAGTTCTGCGGGGTCGCGGTGTCGCCGTCGTAGTCCCAGCGGAACACGAACCGGCGCGGCGGCTCGGCCTCGAGTACGGTCAGCCCGACCGTCAAGGTGCCGTCGTCCTGCCGGAACCCGACCGTTCCGGTACCCCCGGGGACCGGCTTGTAGTCGGCCTCGTCCGGCCACCACTCGCGCAGGTGCTCCGGCGAGCTGACCACCTCGTAGACCACCTCCGGCGCGGCCGCGATCCGAATCTCCCGCTCGATGCTCCTGCTCATACCCCTGAATCCTTTCGCAACCTTTGGTTGCTCATGATCGTAGGCCACGACGACCTGATATGCAACCAAAGGTTGCGGGAAGCGTTCCCGGGCCGCGACTGTTGAGATGATCTGTGCAAAGGGAGGCGGTGCGATGTCGATGATGGGCGGAATGGCCGCGGCCGGCTGGCGGCGGCAGGACGCGTCGGTCGTCGGGCGCAAGCTGGCGAAGGGCACGGTCCGGCGGATCCTGAGGTTCGCGAGGCCGTTCCGGTGGCAGATCACGGTGTTCCTGGTGCTGGTGGTCGGGTCCGCGTTCCTGGTGATCGCGTCGCCGCTGCTGTTCAAGAAGATCGTCGACGACGGGATCACCAAGGGGAACGCAGGGCTGGTGACCGCGCTCGCACTGGTGGTCGCGGGCCTGGCGGTCGTCGAGGCGGTCCTCGGCCTGGTGCAGCGCTCGTTCTCGGCGCGGATCGGCGAGGGGCTGATCTACGACCTGCGGACCAAGGTGTTCGCGCACGTGCAGCGGATGCCGGTCGCGTTCTTCACCCGGACGCAGACCGGCGCGCTGGTCTCCCGGCTGAACAACGACGTCATCGGCGCCCAGCAGGCCTTCACGACCACGCTGTCCGGCGTGGTCTCGAACATCATCAGCCTGATCCTCGTGGTCGGCGCGATGCTCGCGCTGAGCTGGCAGCTGACCGTGGTCGCGATCCTGCTGCTGCCGGTCTTCCTGGTCCCGGCCCGGATCCTCGGCCGCCGGCTGGCCGCGATGACCCGCGAGCAGATGAACCTGAACGCCGAGATGTCGACGGCGATGACCGAGCGGTTCAGCGTCGGCGGCGCGCTGTTGGTCACGCTGTTCGGGCACCCGGCGCTGGAGGAGCGCGACTTCGGTGAGCGCGCCGGACGGGTCCGCGACCTGGGGATCCGGATCGCGATGCTCGGCCGGGTGTTCTTCACCGCGCTGACGCTGGTCGCGGCGCTCGCGACGGCCCTGGTGTACGGCGTGGGCGGCAACCTGGCCGTCCGTCAGACCCTGACCGTCGGGACGTTGCTCGCCCTGGTCGCACTGCTCGGCCGGCTGTACGGTCCGCTGACCGCGCTGTCCAACGTGCGCGTCGACGTGATGACCGCGCTGGTGTCGTTCGAGCGCGTCTTCGAGGTGCTCGACCTGGAGCCGATGATCAAGGATGCCCCCGACGCGATCGACCTGCCTGCCGATGCGGCGAGTGTCGAGTTCGACCATGTCGCGTTCGCGTACCCGACCGCGGAGCAGGTCTCACTCGCCAGCCTCGAATCGGTGGCCGTCCTGGACAAGCGCGCGTCCGCGCAGGTCCTGGACGACGTGAGCTTCGTGGTCGAGCCCGGTCAGATGATCGCCCTGGTAGGCCCGTCCGGAGCCGGCAAGACCACCATCACGAACCTGGTGGCCCGGCTGTACGACGTGACCGGGGGAGCGGTACGAATCGGCGGGCACGATGTCCGCGAGGTCACGCTCCAGTCCCTGCACGACACGATCGGGTACGTCACCCAGGACGCCCACATGTTCCACGACACGATCCGCGCCAACCTGCTGTACGCGAAGCCGGACGCTCTCGAGGAAGAGATGGTGGCGGCACTGCGGGCGGCCCAGATCTGGGAACTGGTGTCGGAGCTCCCGGACGGCCTCGACACGGTCGTCGGCGACCGCGGGCACCGGCTCTCCGGCGGCGAACGGCAACGCCTGGCGATCGCCCGGTTGTTGCTCAAGGCGCCGAAGATCGTCGTACTCGACGAAGCGACGGCACACCTGGACTCCGAGTCCGAGGTCGCCGTCCAGCAGGCCCTCGACACGGCGCTCGAAGGCAGGACGTCGCTGGTGATCGCGCACCGGCTGTCGACGGTCCGCAACGCGGACCAGATCCTGGTCGTTGACCACGGCAACGTCATCGAGCGCGGCACGCACGACCAGCTGCTGGCGGCCAACGGCGAGTACGCGCTGCTGTATCACACGCAGTTCAAGGAGTCCGGCACCGCGATGATCACTTAGGGCGCGGCCTCCTGTGACTCGTGCTCCAGGAGATGCAGCACCGGTACGCCGAGATGCCGGCGGGCCGAGTTGGTCCAGTCCAGGTGGAAGAACTCGGCGACGATGTGCGGCCGGGTGAGGATGATGACCTCCTGCCCGCCGCTGTGTTTCACGGTCGCCACCAGCGCGTCGATCGGCCGGTCGTGCGAGATCCCGCCCTCGGCGTGCTGCCCGAGGTCGCGGAGCCGCTGCACGCTGCGCCCGCTGCAGCCCTTGGCCTCGGAATCGATCGCCCGTTGCGCCTCCACGAGGTCCTCGCGCTGACCCGCGAGCCCCGGTCCGTAGAGATCCGCCGTACCGAGCGCGCTGATCGACGCCTCGACGCCCGCCTCCGCGTTGTGGCAGGGCACGAGCACGTGGTACGTAACCGGCTCGGGCATGTCCTGATGGAGTGCGACGACACGTTTCGCGTCCGGCTCGGACAGTTCCTGTTCGACAAGCAGTACGACGTCGTACATCGTGCCACCTCCGCTTACCAGTCGGTATGCCTCCATAGTGCCCCGGCAAGCGGTGAAAGTATTCAACTGAATCGTTGCAGTCTTCGAGTTCCGTACGTGCGCAGCGCGCGGAGCAGGTCGACCTCGCGGAAGGCCGGCCAGTACAGGTCGCAGAACTCGATGTCCGAGCCGGTCGTCTGCCAGAGCAGGAAGTCCGACATCCGCAGCTCGCCGCTGGTCCGGATGACGAGCTCCGGGTCCGGCAGGCCGGGCACGTACAGGTGCCGGCTGATCTCCTCCTCGGTGAGCGCGTCCGCGACGTCGTCGAGCGACCGCCCGTCCGTGGCCGCCTCGTCGAGCATCGACCGTACGGCGTCGAGAACCTCGAGCCGCCCGGAGTAACCGATCGCGAGGGTCAGGTCACCGGCCGTCCGGTCCCGGCTCAGCTCGACGGCGTCTTTCAACGCGCGGGTCGTTGAGTCAGGCAACAAATCCAGCTGACCGGCGACGTGCAGCCGCCAGCGGTGGTCCCGGCGTACGTGCTCGGCGAGCACGCTCTCGGTGAGCTCCATCAGGTAGCCGACCTCGGCGGAGTCCCGCTTGCGCATGTTGTCCGCCGAAGCGACCCACGCCGTAACGCAGGTGATGCCCGCGTCAGCGCACCACTGCAGGAACTGCTCCAGGTGGCTCGCCCCGAAACGATGCCCGACGCGTACGTCGTCGTACCCGGCGCCGCGCGCCCAGCGACGGTTGCCGTCCATCACGATCGCGACATGCCGCGGCTTCGGCAGGGCTCTGAGCTGCCTGCGGAGGCGGCCGGTGTACAGGCGGTAGAGGGGGTTCATCGTTGGGCGCTCGAGAGTACGTCGGCCAGGTCAAACTTCACCGGCTCCTCCAGCTGCTCGTACGTGCAGGACTCCGGCGTCCGGTCCGGGCGCCAGCGGACGAACTGGGCGGTGTGCCGGAAGCGGATGCCTTCCATGTGGTCGTACCGCACCTCGACGACGCGCTCCGGCCGCAGTGGCGTGAACGACAGGTCCTTGCCCGCCTGCCAGCGGGAGCCTTCGGCGTTCCGCGGCGTACGGACGCCCTCCTCCTGCTTGGCCCACGCCCACGGGTGGTCGTCGAACGTCGTGACCAGCGGCTGCAGTTCCGTGAAGAGCTCCTTGCGGCGCTCCATCGGGAACGCGCCGATCACGCCGACGCTGGCGAGCGTGCCGTCGCCGTTGTACAGCCCGAGCAGCAGCGAGCCGATCCGGTCCGGGCCGCTCTTGTGCAGGCGGTACCCGGCGACGACGCAGTCCGCCGTACGCTCCGGCTTGATCTTGAACATCACCCGCTTGTCCGGCTGGTACGTCCCGTCGAGGGGCTTGGCGATCAGCCCGTCCAGGCCGGCGCCCTCGAACTGCTCGAACCACTGCGCGGCGGTGTCGTGGTCGGCGGTCGCCGGGGTGACGTGGATCGGCTCCTTGACTCCCGCCAGCGCGTCCAGCAGCGCGGCGCGGCGCTCGGCGAACGGGCGCTCCGTGTAGTCGTCGTCACCGAGGGCCAGCAGGTCGAACGCGACGAACCGGGCCGGGGTCTTCTCGGACAGCATGTTCACCCGGCTCGCGGCCGGGTGGATGCGCTGCTGCAGCACCTCGAAGTCGAGCCGGTCGCCGGAACCGCCGATCACCACGATCTCGCCGTCGATCGCGCAGCGCTCCGGGAGGTTCGCCTTCACCGCCTCGACCAGCTCGGGGAAGTACCGCGTCATCGGCTTCTCGTTCCGGCTGCCGATCTCGACCTCGTCGCCGTCGCGGAAGATGATCGACCGGAACCCGTCCCACTTCGGCTCGTAGGACAGGTCCCCGCGCGGGATCTCCTTCACCGGTTTGGCGAGCATCGGCTTGACCGGAGGCATCACTGGCAGTCGCATCCTGTCATTCTGTCCCACGCCCCTGACAGTTCCTAGCCACTTCCTGGGCACTCCTCAGGTGGACGCGGGGGAAGTTGCCTCGGACAATGCCTGTATGAGCTCAGTCGGGGTGGGTACGCGGCCGTCGGACGCGGAGCGTGACCGCGCCCTCGCCGTCCTCCGCGACGGCGCCGGCTCCGGCCGCCTCTCGCACGACACCTTCGTCCGCCGGATGAACGTCGTACTCCGCGCCCAGACCCAAGGCGAACTGGTCGACGTCCTCCGCGACCTCCCCCGCCGCGAGTCCCGATTCATGACCTGGGCCCGCCGGTTCCGGTCGACGCTTCCTCGCGCTGCGGCGTGGAGTGAGCTGTTGCCTCGCGTGTCGCTGGTCCGGCAGGTGGCGCCCCCACCGCCGCCTGCGCTCGCGCTTCCGGCAGCTGGTTCGCCGACGGTCCGCGTCGGGCGCGGGCCGGGCGCGACGCTCCGGCTGGCGGACATCACGGTCTCGCGGTTCCACGCCGAGCTGCGGCACGTCGGCGACGGCTGGCTGCTCCGCGACCTCGGCTCGATGAACGGCACCTGCGTGAACGACCTCCGCATCACCACCACCGTCCGCGTCCGCCCGGGCGATCGCGTCAGCTTCGGAGCGGTCAGCTTCACGCTGACCCAGCAGCCGTAAGGACTTGCATTCAGTACCCAGGTCCAGGCTTACCGTCGACCCATGGACAACACCTGGGTCCCGGAATCCTGCACCCTCCCCACCGCCGAACAGCCCCTCCGCACAGCCGAGTTCGACCAACTCTTCACCAACCACCTCCGCCACGCGACCCGCCCGGACGCCCACACCCTAGAACTCACCCTCACCCCGGAATCCCACGCGACAACCGCAGACCTGATCGCCCGAGAGTCCGAGTGCTGCTCGTTCTTCACCTTCACCCTCACCGAAGCAACCATCCTCCGCATCACAGTCCCACCCACCCACACCGTCGTACTCGACGCGCTTGCCAGCCGACTCCCGCGCTGACTCAGGGGAGTAGGACTACCTTGCCGGTGGTGTTGCGGGTTTCGAGGGCTTGGTGGGCGGCTGCGGCGTCCGCGAGGGGGAAGGTTGTCGTGAGGGCCTTCCAGCGGCCGGTGGTGGTTTCTTCCAGGGCGGCGGCTTCGAGGGTGCGGAGTTGGCGGGCCATTCTGGCGCCGAGTGCCCACCCGACGGTCAGGCTTCGGGTCATCAGGTCGGTGTGGGTGAATTCGATCGGGCCGCCGCCGGACCAGCCGAACAGGAGGGCTCGGGCGCCGGGGGAGAGGAGGTTGAACGCGTGCTGACCGTTGGGGCCGCCGACGCCGTCGAGGAGGACGGTGACCTCCTGGTTGCCCAGGGCATCCTTCAGGACCTCGGGCCAGTCCGGGTCGCGGTAGTCGATCGCGTACTGCGCTCCGAGTGAGCGGACCAGTTCGACCTTCTCGGGGCCGCCGGCGAGGCCGATCGCGACGGCGCCGACGTTCCGCGCCGCCTGGATCAGGTAGCTGCCGATGCCACCCGCCGCCGACGTGATCAGTACGACGTCCTCCATCGTCAGGCGGGCCTGCTGAAGGATGCCGGCGGCGGTACGTCCGGTGCCGATCGCGGCGACTGCCTGGGCGGCGTCGACGTGGTCGGGGAGTTCGTACAGCGACTCCACCTTCGCGACCGCGCGTTCGGCGTACCCGCCGGGGGCCATGCCGAGGTGGACGACGACCCGCTTCCCGATCCAGGACGGGTCCACCTCCGGCCCGACGGCGCCGACCCGGCCGGCGACCTCGCGCCCGGGGATCGTCGGCAGCTCCGGCACCGGGATCGGGCTACCGCCGGCCGCCCCGGCACGGATCACCGTGTCGACGAGATGAACTCCGGCGGCCTCGACCTCGACGAGGACCGTCTCACCGACAGGCACCGGGTCCGGAACCTCCTCGTACACGAGGTTCTCCGCCGGACCGAAGGCATGCAGTCTGATCGCTTTCATACCGGGCAACGCTAGAACCT
>NZ_DASRVN010000653.1:0-15069 GCF_035655035.1 Kribbella sp.
CCCCGGCGGGCCCGTCGTCCTCGGCCACACAGCGACCCCAGGACCGCACCGTCGAACCGGTCCAGTCTGTGTGGACCGAGGACGACCCGCTCGGCCTGTACGCCGACGAGCCGGCCGCGGGCGCCCGTCCGCCGGCCGCGAGTACCCCGGCCGCCCCGCCCGCGAAGGGCATGCGCGGCGTCAAGTCGATCGTCGTCGTACTGACCGGTCTGGCGATCGCGATCGCGGCCCTGGCCGGCGCGACCACGTCCACGATGCTGGTGATCGGCCTGGCCACGCTCGGCGCGGGCATGCTGCTCGGCGGATTCGTCGGCCGCACGCTCGGCCTGCTGCCGCTCGGGATCCTGCTCGCGGTGGGTGCGGTGGTCAGTACGGTCTTCACCGCCGTACCGCGGAACTTCGCCGACACGAACTACGTGGCGCCCGTGGGCCAGACGATCACCGCGACCGGTTCGAGCTACCGCTTCGACGCCGGCTCGGTGAACCTGGACCTGACCAAGGCGAAGTTCGCCCCCGGCGCCCGGATCGAGGTGCAGGGCGGGGTCGGCGAGGTGGTCGTCAAGCTCCCGCAGAACGTCGACGTGAAGGGCGAGCTCTCGACCGAGATGGGAGACGTTGCCTTCCTCAACGAGGACCGCAGCGGCCACAATGCCAAACTGACCCTGGACGACCTGGGCGCGGACGCGAAGCCCGGCGAGCAGGTCACCCTGGACCTGAACCTGAAACTCGGCAGTATCAAGGTGGAGCGCGGATGAGCCAGCAGCGAAAGACCAGGCCGGATGTGCCCGGTGTGGTCGCGGGCACTGTGCTGACCGGTGCGGCCACGATCTGGATGCTCACCGACAACGGGGTGCTGCAGACCGACGACCTCGGGGTGACCAGTGCACTGCTGCTGGTTGCCGCGGGCCTGCTCGGGCTGGCGGCGTCCCGCCGTACGTAGGTAAGTCGGTGGACGGCGGTGGACGCCGTTCCCTAGGTTCCTGGGCGTGACCAGCCCGGAGGCGGACAGACCGTAACCGCCGGCCTCTCGACAGGCCGGAGACGACTCACGTGTGTCTTCTTACTGGTTACGGAGTACCTCCTTGTCTTTTCTGGCACTGCCTTTCGTGCTGTATCTGCTCGGCCTGGCCGTGTTCGCCCAGGCGACCTCTGAGTTCATGCTCTCCGGGCTCGGCCCGGACATCGCCCGGGACCTGGGCGTCTCGATCCCGGCGGCCGGCTGGCTGACGTCGGCGTTCGCGATCGGGATGATCGTCGGCGCCCCGGCGGTCGCGGTCCTCGGCGCCCGCTGGCCGCGCCGGCGGACGCTGCTGGTGACACTGACCGCTTTCCTCGCGGTGCACGTGGTCGGCGCGCTGACCAGCAGTTTCGCCGTACTGCTGACCACCCGGGTGCTGGCCGCGCTCGCGAACGCGGGCTTCCTCGCGATCGCGCTGGCCACCGCGACCGGCCTGGTCCGCCCCGACGCCAAGGGCCGCGCGACCTCGGTCCTCCTCGGCGGTACGACGCTCGCGTGCATCGTCGGCGTACCGGCGGGTGCCGTCCTCGGCCGGTACCTCGGCTGGCGGTCCGCGTTCTGGGCGGTCGCGCTGATCTCGCTGCCCGCGCTGATCGGGATCCTCCGCTCGGTCCCGACCCGTAGCACGGGGCCGGCGACGACCGCCCGGTTCCGGCTCCGGCCGCGGCTCGCCGTACTGCTGCTGCTCGGCGCGCTGGTGAACGGCGCCACGTTCTGCTCGTTCACGTACCTCTCGCCGGTCCTCACCGAGGTCACCGGGCTCAGGGTGGCGTGGGTGCCGGCGATGCTCGCGCTGTTCGGTCTCGGCTCGTTCGCGGGCGTGACCGTCGCCGGGCGGTACGCCGACCGTCGCGACCACCGGCTCGTACTCGTTGCCGGAGGCATCCTCCTGCTCGGCTGGTCGGCGTTCGCGCTGACCGCGGGGTACGTCGTACCGTCCGTCCTCCTGGTCCTCGTACAGGGCGCGCTGTCGTTCGCGGTCGGCTCGACGCTGATCGCGTACGCGCTGTACGCCGGGTCGGAGTACCCGGTGCTGAGCGGTGGCCTGGCGACCGCCGCGCTGAACGTCGGAGCCGCCGCCGGGCCGGTGCTGGGCGGGCTCGCGATCGGGGTCTCCGGGTTCCGCGGGCCGCTCTGGGTGAGCGCCGCGCTGGTGGCCGCGGCACTGCTGATCGGCGGCTCGATTAAGATGACTGGTCGCGAGGGGCCCGGGTGAAGCGGGTTCCGTGGTCGAGGAGATTCGATGGTGCGCGGCACCGTGAAGTGGTTCAACGCGGACAAGGGGTACGGCTTCCTGGCGGTGGACGGTCAGGACGACGTGTTCGTGCACTGGAGCAAGATCGTCTCCGACGGGTACAAGACGCTGGAGGACGGCCAGCAGGTCGAGTTCCAGATCGTCGACGGACCCAAGGGCCGGGAGGCCGACGCCGTCACTCCGGTGTGACCAGCGGTCTCGTCCGGTAACCGACAACCTGTCGTCTCACGTCCGGGTTCTCGTACTGGGGCATCGGTCCGACGATCGCCCCAAGAACGCCGAGCTGGTCGGGGTGCTGCAGCGCGACGACAGCTACCTCGCCGCCACCCGCGAACTGCTCCAGGAGCTGCTCGCGAAGCTCCCACCGACCTAACGGCCGGGGCCGTAACCGGAGGGATTGCTGCCAGTAGCGGCAAATTCCTCTGAGCCGTTGACTTCGTCACGCCGCGAGGGCTTCACTTTCGGACAGGACCGTAAATACGGCTACTCGGAGGATGTTGCATGCGATCAGTCCGCGCCTTTCTCGCACTGGCGCTCGTTGCCCTGTTTGCCAGCACGATGACTACTCCTGCCCAGGCTGGGCACACGACCCCGGTGGGCACCGTCACCTCACTCGGTACACCGCTGTCCGACGTACTGCTGCTCGGCGGCACGGTCGCGCCCGGCCCGAACGGGAAGACAGTGATCTGGAACGCGTCGAGCGGCAGCCCGGCGTACCTGAACGCCATCGACCCGGCCACCGGGGACAGCCTGCTGTCCGTGGCCCTGCCCGGAGCCGACGGCGCCTACGCGGTCGCCGCCGCCCCGGACGGCACGATCTACGCCGGTACCTACAACAACGGCCATCTGTACCGGTTGCGGCCGGGGGCGACCGCCGCCGAGGACCTCGGCCAGCCGCTGCCCACCGAGACGTTCATCCTGCGGATCACGGTCGACGAGCAGGGCAACGTGTACGGCGGCACCGCCCCACACGGAAAGGTGTTCCGGTACGACCACCAGACCGGCGCGGTCCGCGACTACGGCACGATCAAGGCCGGCCAGGGGTACGTGCGCAGCATCGACTACTGGAAGGGCAAGATCTACGCGGGGTCCGAGCCGGACGCCTACTTCTCCGAGGTCGACGTCGCCACCGGCACGGTCACCGAGATCCCGCCGCCGCCCGGCCTGGGCGATCCGAGCAACCAGGTCGTGTACGACCTGAACATCCGCGACGGCCGGATGTACGTCCGGGTCAGTACCGCACTTCCCGGCCCGATGTACGTCTGGGACATCGCGTCCCGGACCTGGGTCGACACAATCCCGAACGAGCACGGCCTGGACATCTCGCCGATCGGCGCGGACGGCGCGCTCTACATGATCCAGGCCAGCGAGCTGACGAAGTACGACCCGGCCACCAAGACGCTGACCGGTACCGGCCTGACGTTCACCGGCCGGATCCAGAACGCACGCTCGATCGGGTACGCCGACCTGAACCTGCCCGACTACCCCGGGACCAGCGTGGTCGGCACGCTCTGGCGCGGCGAGGAGTTCCGGTACAACCCGCAGACCGGCAAGTCCGAGATCTTCCAGACCAAGGTCCGCCGGGAGCCGATCGAGATCCTGTCCGTGGCCGGCGACCAGGACCACATCTACGCCGGCGGTTTCCTGAACGGCGGCGTCTCGGTCGTCGACCCGGCCACCGGGAAGGCCCAGTTCAACAGGTTCGCACAGGTCGAGTCGCTGCTGGCGGGCTCCGACGGCACGGTGTACGTCGGTGCGTACCCGGAGGCCCGCGTCTACTCGTACCGTCCGGCGCAGCCGTGGAGCAGCCCGGAGTACTCCCCCGGACCGCCCGGGACGCCGGACAACCCGAAGCAGCTGCTCGACCTGCGACCGGACATCTTCCAGACCCGCGCCCGGGCGCTGACCGAGGTGGACGGCAAGCTCGCGGTCGGCACCGTCCCGGACGGCGATCGGCTCGGCGGCGCGCTGGTCATCTACGACCTGAAGACCGGCGCCACCGAGAAGTACCGGAACGTGGTGCAGGACGAGTCCGTCTTCGGGCTGACGTCCCGGTACGGCATCGTGTACGGCGGAACGTCGATTGCCGGTGGCCTGCCGACCACCCCGCCGACCCGCGATGCGGGCACAGTGTTCGCGTGGGACGTGACGGGCAAGAAGAAGCTCTGGGAGACCGTGCCGGTTCCGGGCGCGGCGACGGTGTCGTCGGTGACGTTCGGGCCGGACGGCCTGCTCTGGGGCGTGGCCGGCAAGACCGTGTTCGCGCTCTCCCCGGGCAACGGCAAGCTCAAGCGGTCCTTCACGCTCGGTACGACGACCTCCAGCGGCGACATCGTCGCCACCTCGGAGGCGGTGTACGTGAGTATCGACCTGAACAAGATCTACCGGATCGCGCCCGGGGCGAAGTCCGTCCCGACGCTGTTCGTCGCGCACGCCCACCGGCGGCTCGGCGTCCGGGGAGATCACCAACTACTGATGACAAGTGGCTCCGAGCTGTTCCGGATTGATATCAGCCGTTGACAGCCGAAATTTACCCCGGCTAGTTTCGGTCCTGACCGTTATTCGCCGAATCCATCCGATACTGCGCTTGTTCCGGCCCTGACATCCGGACACACCCTGGGGGTGCGATGAAGTCCACCATCCGCCGCATCGCGGCACCACTCACGGCGCTCGTACTGGCCGCCGCGCTCAGTTCCTGCGGCGGCAGCGACAGCGGTAGCAGCGGGGGCAAGAAGAGCGTCACGCTCTGGATGTACCCGGTGATCGCCGACCAGGCGGCCAACGACGCCTACTGGAAGAAGGTCGAGACCGACTTCGAGGCGGCGAACTCCGGTATCGATCTCAAGGTCGAGGCGCAGCCGTGGGCGAACCGCCAGGAGAAGGTCGCGGCGGCGTTCTCCGGCAAGAAGGGCCCGGACGTGCTGCTGATGATCCCGGACCAGATCCCGCAGTACGTGGCGAGCGGCTCGCTGGAGCCGGTCGACGACGTGGTCGCGCCGGACAAGGACAAGTTCCTTCCGGCCGCGATCCCCGGCCTGAGCGTCGACGGCAAGGTGTACGGCGTACCGATCTACCACACCGTCACGACCACCATGTACAACAAGACGATCCTGACCAAGGCCGGGATCACCAAGCCGCCGGAGACCTGGGACGAGATCAAGGCGGCGGCGCCGAAGATCAAGGCCGCCGGGTACCAGACGCTCGACTACTCGGCCTCGCCGGAGGCGACGCTGAACCTCAGCTTCTACCCGCTGCTGTGGCAGGCCGGCGGCAAGGTGTTCGCCGACGACGGCAAGAGCGTCACGTTCAACCAGGCCCCGGGCCTCGAGGCACTGACGTTCCTCAAGAGTCTGTGGGACGAGGGCGCGGTCTCGAAGACGGCACTCACCGCGGTGAACACGATCGCCGACTCCGCACTCGGCAAGGGCCAGGTCGCGATGGCGTACACCAGCGTCCCGGCCGACGCCGCCACGGTGGCGAAGACCTGGGGTGCCGGGAACGTCGAGATCGGCGCGCCGCTGACGGACAAGAAGCAGGTCGGGTACGGCATCCCGGGCGGTCTGGTGCTGAACGCGGCGTCGGCCAACACCGACGCGGCGAAGAAGTTCCTGTCGTTCATGATCCAGCCGGCTCAGCTGGACGCGCTCAGCAAGGCGTCCGGCTACTACTCGCCGCGCAGCGACGCCAAGTACGAGTCGACGGACCCGAACGCGGAGAAGTTCCGGGCGGCCCTGCAGTACGCCGTACCGGGTGAGGCGAACGCGTCCGCGCGACAGGTGATGTCGGTGCTGAGCACCGAGATCCAGGCCGTGCTGACCGGCAAGAAGCAGCCGCAGCAGGGCCTCGACGACGCCGCCAAGCAGGCCAACGACCTCCTCTCGAGACAGCGTTGACGAACGCGATTCCGTCGGCGCCGGCCGCGGGCCGGGCGGGGCCCGCGAGCCGCCTCCGGAGGGCACCACGCTCCTCCGGAGGCGGTCCGCGCCGCCGGCCGTGGATCGGGCTGCTGTTCGTGGCCCCGATGCTCGTCCTGTTCGTGCTGTTCCGCTTCCTGCCGGCGATCGGCGCGCTGCTGCTCTCGCTGACCGACTACCGGATCAGCGGCAAATGGGATTTCATTGCCTTTGACAACTACACCCGGTTGTTCTCGGACAGCGTGTTCCACGAGGCGCTGCTGGTCACGGTCACGTACACGGTGATCTTCGTACCGCTGACGGTCCTGCTGTCGCTCGGAACCGCCGTACTGCTGCATCAGGTGGTGTGGAAGCGCGGGTTCTTCCGCGGCGTGTTCTTCCTGCCGTACGTGACCAGCATCGTGCTCGCCGCGGTGATCTGGAAGTGGATCTACGACGCCCAGGACGGGCTGCTGAACTCGATCCTCGGCCTGGTGCACCTCGGCCCGGTCGACTTCCTCAGCCAGTCGTCGACGGTGCTGCCGTCGATCGCGGTGACGTCGGCGTGGAAGGGCTTCGGGTACTCGATGCTGATCCTGCTCGCGGGGCTGCAGGCGGTACCGAAGTCGTACCTCGAGGCGGCGATGATCGACGGGGCGAGCACCTGGCAGCGGTTCCGGTACGTGACGCTGCCGCAGCTGCGGCCGGTGCTGTTCTTCGTGCTGGTGATCGAGACCATCGGCGCGTTCCAGGTCTTCGACGCGATGTACGTGATGACCGGCGGCGGCCCGGTGCACGCCAGCTACTCGCTCGTGTACTTCCTGTACGACAGCGGTTTCAAGTACTTCGACTTCGGCTACGCCAGCGCAACGGGTCTGGTGCTGTTCCTGATCGTGCTGATCGTGTCGCTCGTCCAGCGCCGGCTCGTCGGGAGGGACGACTAGATGGCCCAGCTCCTCGACCGGCCGCCTGTCCGGGAGGTCACCGAGTCCCGCGCCGTGCGGCGCCGCGGACCGGCCCGGCTGACGCTGCCGACGCTGCTCGCACTGACCGCGATCGTGACCGTCGTACCGTTCGCCGCGATGGTGCTGGTCGCGTTCGCCCCGCCGAGCGGGCAGACGTTCCCGGACGCACTGAACCCGGCGAACTTCACGCTGGAGAACTTCCGGAACGTGCTGTCCAGCTCGGACATCCCGCGCTGGACGGTGAACTCACTGCTCTACGCGCTCGTCTCGGTCGTGTGCGTCCTGCTGTTCGCGTCGATGGCCGGCTACGCGTTCGCGAAGAAGAAGTTCCCCGGCCGCGAGATCCTGTTCTGGGCGTTCCTCGCGACCCTGATGGTCCCGTTCCAGGCGACGCTGATCCCGTCGTACATCCTGGTCTCGAAGCTGAACTGGGTGGACAGCTACTGGGGCCTGATCGTGCCCACGCTGGCGAACTCGCAGGCAGTGTTCCTGATGCGGCAGTTCATCCGGCAACTCCCCGACGAACTGTTCGAGGCCGCCGAGATCGACGGCGCCGCGGAGTGGCGCATCTTCACGATGATCGTGCTCCCGCTGATCCGCCCGATCCTGGCCACGCTCGGCATCTTCGTCTTCCTCTGGCACTGGAACGACTTCCTCTGGCCCTTGGTGATCGGCCAGTCCGGCGAGATGCAAACCCTCACAGTCGGCCTCGCCACCCTCCAGACCCAGTCCGTCCCCATCAACCAGGTCATGGCCGGCGCCACCATCACGGTAGTCCCCAGCCTCCTGGTCTTCGGCCTCCTCCAGCGCTACCTCACCGACAGCATCGCCATGTCCGGCCTCAAGGCGTAAGCCCCCACGCGTGCTCCGCGGGCGCCTACTTCGTCGCTCTGCTCCTCAGCGCACCCACTCCGCGCGGTCCGTGGGGCGTCACGTCATCGGCTGCTCGCAGGGAGGGGGAGAACCCCTCGCCAGACGCTGTCTAGAGGCGCTCAAGGATCTCTGTCGCGTGCTGCCGGACAGGGCGGGCCAGCTCGGTCTGTTCACCACCGTCAGCAAAGCGGAGTAGGCGTGTAGCCGCAGCGAGCGTGGCGACGTGTCCACTGTGTGTGTCGAGGAACTCGGAAAGCGCTGCGCTCACTCTCCGAGCGAGGTCTGGCCTGTCGAGGCTCGTGCAGACCAGGGTTGCGGCGTCGTATCCGGCGGGTGCCCTGCCCCAGGTTTCCCAGTCCAGGATCGTCAATGTCGGGCCGGTGAGATTGCCCCAGTGGAGATCGCAGTGTGCGGTTGTCCAAGGCACCGAGGCGATGTCGAGATCGATGCCGAAGAACGCTCTGATCCCGTCGTTCACATAGTCTGCGTCGACGCCGGTCGGCGGTGCGGGGTGCTCGGCGAGCCCGTGCAGGGCCCGGTTGAGATCGGACAGCCATTGCTCGGGCAGGGCGACTTCGCGAGTGAGCGTCATGCCGGTGGACAGGGCCGCATCGGCAACAAATGTGCTGAGCTCGCCGCGCATCCTGCGCCCACTGTCCTCCCACTCTCTCCATCGCTTGACCGTGGGTTTGGGCACGCCGTGGATCGCGTTGGCAGCAAGGTTCTTCTCAAGGTAGTTGCCGTCGCCCCATTCCGGGTCGGCGTACACAACTCGGAGCCAGGCGTCCCTACCCGCATCGGTAACGCGGCAACCAACCGAGTGAAGTCGCCCCGTGTGCAATGGCTGACCGATCCGCTCAACGCCGAACTCGTGCGCGGCCCACTCCAGGTGACCGTCCATCCAGGCACGTCGCTGATTGTCGTCGGTCACCCGTCGGCCTCCTCGGCGTACCGCAGGTCAAGTTCGGACACGAGTGCCTCCGCGAGCTCCTGCCGTTGGATGACGTCGATCAGGATGCCGTTGAGGTTGCCGGCGCCGCGGATGGCGGACAGGTCGGTGTGGCGGAAGTCGAAGTCCGTGTAGGTCCCGCCGTCGAACTCCACTGCGTCGAGGGTGCAGCCCGACATGTGGCCGCCAGGAAGCTCTGACCTCTGGAACCTCACCTCCTTGAAGCGGCTGTCGACGAACACCACAGGCGTGCTTGCGCGGATCGAGTCGAAGGTCGCGTACTCGATCCGGCAGTTCTCGAAGACGACGTTGCTCCACTTGTTGTCGACGAAGTTGGCGCCGAGGATCTTGCAATCGCGGAACAACACTCGGGACAGCGCGCAGTCCATCCAGTCGCTGGACATCAGGACGCAGCGATCGATCACGATCGATTGAAGCGTCACCTGACCAAATGTCACCCGCTCGGCTTCGATCTGCCTCAGCCGGCCGCCGGACAACGTCGTGTCCGCCACAATCAAGTGGCGGACCGACCTGTCGGCGTACTCGAAATCGGTCAACGACCCAGCACCATCCAGTTCGTCGACCGCGGACAAGTCGTCGTCCTCGAAGGAAGGCTTCAGGATCCTGGCTCGTCCGTATTCTTCGATCTCCATCAGCATCCGTTCGGGACAGAGGTGATTGGGGCCAACCTACCGGTCGCGGAAGTAGATAGTCTTCTTCTTGAACGGCTTCGGCTTCTGCGCCCAGTTGTCCCAACCCGGCTCGTTGTTCCACCCAACGACTGTCGGGGGCGGCGCGTCCTGCCGTCGGGTTTCGATCATCTCTGCGACCCGGCTGTTGGCGGTGGTAGCCAGTTGCTCAAGGATTGTCATACCGCGATGCTCCTCTCGGAATGGATGTCGTGGAGTGCCAGTACCACTGCCTGTACTGAGGTCCGGCAGTGCTCGGTCTCAGTGGCCAAGAAGTTTCCGTGCTCGAAGAACCGGTTTCCGGCGTAGGCGCCTTGGCAGTGAGCGAAGAACTCGCAGGTTGCGATGCACCGCTCGATCCCGGCGCGGAACTCCTGGACGTAGCGGAGTTCCGCGGCACGACCGATGATGGTTGGAAGTGGGTCGGTGAGAACATTTCCTGCAACGAAGTCGTGATACTTCTCGCTGCGAGCACCCAGCAGTTCGGGCGAGAGCAAGACCGTGTCACCGTTCCAACCGATTGTCGGGATCGGATCGACCAGCACTCTTGCTGCTCGCGCCGCCGGGGGCAAGGCGAGGTATTCGAGCAGATGCTCGACCTCCCGCACCTTCAGCTGCCGGTTGCCTTGGCTCCAGATGAACGTCTCGCGCCAGAAGCCACGTGCCTGATCGATCGTCGGTGTCCCGTCGTGCTTGTTCGCTCCCTCCTTCTCTTCCATATTGATGCCGACGAATGGGCAGCCCAGGCTCGCGAGGAAGTCCAATAGTTCGCGCGCCCGGCCAGCGTTCGCCGTGTCGACGACTGCGATGACCGTGAACGGGATGTCTCGCTGCTCGAGCTTGGAGATCCCCGCAACAATTCGGTCGAACGCCGGCTCGCCGCGCCAGTCGACGCGATTACCGGTCATGTCGGGCGGGCCGTCGATGCTGAGTCCGATCGACACGTCGTACTCGTCGAACAGATCGCACCAAGCGTCGCTGATCAAGGTCGCATTCGTCTGGATCACGTGCATGATCCGGCCAGCGCGCCGCACCTGCTCGAACGGCGCCAACAGTTCACGCATCGCTGTGACGCCAATGGTCAGGGGTTCGCCGCCGTGCCAGACGACCTCAAGCACGCCGTCCGACGGCCACGTGTCCGGGATGCCTGACGCGATCGCTTCGGCGACAGTTGGCGACATGTCACGCTTCAGCTTCCGTGCCGGCAGGTAGCAGTACGTGCAGTCCAAATTGCATAGCGACGTTGGCTGGAGGATCAGCGCAGCTGGTTCAGCGGCCAACCACGCGGGTTGGGGACGCGCTGTCTCGGTGCTTGGGGAGTGGTCTTCGAATACTTGTACGGCGGGCATCGGCGGGTGCTCCGATCGGGTATGGGGCGGGGGCTGCACCCGCGCGGCGTGGAGGTGTAGATCAGGGGTGCCGAGCGGGTGCAGCTGAGGATGGGATCTGCTCGCTGGTCGGTGAGGTGGCGCGCGGATCCCGGTGGAACGGCAGAACGGACGCGGAGTGTGGGGACCGAGGAGAACGAAGGTTGTCCCGTCTCAGCACGTCCGCTCCGCCGGCTTGACTGCGATCACCACCTCGTGGCTGGCGCTGCGCAGATGATCGCGGATCTGGATTGGGTTGCCGAGTGCAACCAGGTGGGTGAGTGTCGGTACGACGAGCGGCAGGTCGTCGGGTTCGAGCGGAGAACCGCAGAGGTCGAAGACGGTATCGGGCGGCGCGGCCACCGAGATCTCGCAGCAGGTCGGCCAGCATGCGATCGTCAGACATGCTGCGATGCATGACACGACCAGGAGCGGCGTCGTCATCACTCGTCCTTCCATGTCCGGTCATGCCACTGGCAGACGGGCATCGGGTGCCCCGGCCGTTTCTGCTGAGCTCCGGTGCTTGCTGGGTTCTAGACTCAGCCACGCCGTCCGATTACGGGGAGGTACTAGTTGCGTCAAAAGCGTCAACTTCTGCGACAATCGTGGAGACGATGCGGAGGAGCGGGGGCTCTGGTGAACGAGGTTCTGGATGACCTTCTGCGCGAGCTGAGCTGGTCACCTCGCGTACTGGCGCGCCGCCTCAACCGGGAATTCGGCGCAGGAACGGTCGCCGAGACGGCGCCGTACCACTGGCGCGACTCGGGCGGCGTGCCTCGGCCGCCACTGCCCGCGCTCGTTGCGCATCTCCTGTCCTGTGAGCTCGGGCGACTGGTTACTGTCGGCGAGCTGTGGCAGAGACGGGCAACCGACTCCCCTCTGGTCATTCCGGCAGACGCGGGTATGCGCCAGTCCTGGACTCGAGGTGGCACGCTTGGGGCTATCGATGACTGGGTGGTGGCAGGGTTGCTGGACAGGAGACAGTTTCTGGCGATTTCGGGTGTCAGTCTGACCTCGTTCCCTGGTGGCTACCTGGCAGACGAGAAGGCCGCACGCGCCGTCATGACCGCCGGTGCAGCCGGCCCGCTGATCGAGCAGACAATTCCCTTGCTCCAAAGGCTGGATGACGCCAGCGGTGGTGGTGCTCATCTTGAGTATGTGAGCGCGCAGTTTCGCTCCGTTGCGTTGCTGCTGCGGCAAAGCAGCCAACCACATTCGGTCGAGTCCCGTCTGTTCTCGGCGCTCGCGGAGATCGGCCAGCTGGCCGGCTGGATGGCCTTCGACGCCGGCCTTCACGGCCCGGCGCAGCGCTACCTGTTCACCGCCCTTCGAGCAGCGCACGAATGTGGGTACAAGTCGATGGCCGCCCATGTCGTTGCCGATCTCGCATTCCAGGCGGCCACTCGGGAGCAGTCATCAGACGCCGTGGCTCTCGGTGAGTTCGCAGCCAAGATCGCCGAGCGTGCCCCCGCGAGCGTACGTGCGTCAGTTCAGACGCGCTTGGCCTACGGATACGCCGTGGCTGGCGATCTGTCCGCGTTCGAACGGGCTCACAAGAGTGCGCTCGACGTGCTAGCCAGCAGCTATCGTTCAGACGACCCTGCATGGATGTACTACCTGACGCCTAGCCATCTCGACACACAGGCTGGTTACGCCCTGACGCACGTCGGCACACTCGCTTCGGGCAACGGCAGCCCATCCAACGGCCGTTCGATGCTGCGTGCAGGGGAGAAGCTCCTGCGCCGAGGTGCGTACGACAGACCACTCGCCGATCAGGCGCAACGTCGCGCGCTCTTCGAGGGGGCGTGGCTGGCGACCGCGGCTGCCGGTCGTGGCGACTTGGAGGAGGCCTGCATTCTTGGACGCACGGCCGTCGCGCGAACAGCCACGGTGCGCTCGGCTCGAAGCCTCGATGTGCTGGGCAAGCTCGCGGCGCGGCTACGGCGAGCCAAGCGCAACGAGTACGTCCGCGACTTCCTTCCATCCCTTGAATCCTGTATTCGGAGGGGGTCGGTGTCGTGAAGCAGCCGGTCGTTGTCGTCGGTGCTGGCGTGATTGGTCTGACCACCGCCGTACGGCTGGCAGAGGCAGGCAATCAGGTCGACGTGGTCGCCGCCGAGCCGCCTCGAGCTACCACCTCTGCCGTGGCCGGTGCCCTGTGGGGGCCGTGGCTCGTCGAGCCACGCGAACGTGTGCTTCCCTGGGCTGCCCGCAGCCTGGAGGTTCTGCGCGAGCTAGCCGACAACCCGAAGTCAGGTGTTCGGGTGGTGAAGGGCATCGAAGTGTCCCGAACGAGCTACGGCCCACCGGACTGGGCCAGTCTGCTGCCTGACCGGACGCCCTGCGCCGTCGAGGATCTCCCGACCGGCTACGGCCACGGCGTCCGGTACAGCGCGCCGCTGGTTGACATGCCAGTTCACCTCGACTATTTGCTTGCCAGACTGCAAGCGGCCGGCGGGACGCTGACCATCCGGCAGTTGACCTCACTGGATCAGGCTGGCGCAGACTCGCATACCGCGATCGTGAATTGTTCGGGTATCGGTGCCAGGCAACTCGTTCCTGATATGGATCTGCTTCCGGTTCGTGGCTACCACGTAGTAGCTGAGAACCCCGGTCTCACGGAGTTTGTCGAAGCCGATACTGGGGACTCATCCGACTTGCTCGCTATCTATCCGCACGGCGATCATGTGATTCTCGGTGGGACAGCCGAGCCTGAGGTCTGGAACCGCGACCCAGACGCTGCGATCGCAGCTGCCATCATCGACAGGTGTATCACGCTGGAACCTCGCCTCGCTCGTGCCACGATTCTCGAGCATCGAATCGGCCTGCGGCCGACCAGACCCACGGTTCGTGTCGAGGCGGAGCGATCAACGACCGGGCGCCTGATCGTTCATAACTATGGGCACAGCGGAGCCGGCGTCAGCCTCGGCTGGGGCTGCGCAGATGAGGTCGTGACATTACTCGCGGTTGCCATCTGAGTCGTCGGCCCCATTCCGGGGACAGCCCGCCGGTTCACCTACCTTCACGGGGGCCGGTGCCGACGGCAGAAGAGAGGAGCAACGCGCTGACCGGGCCGTGCAGCTGAGCGATGAAGCCACGGGTAGCCGGCCAGGCCTAGCCCAGCAGCGCAAGGTTGCCGGGCTGAATCAGGAGCGCCCAGCTGAACAGCTCGGCGTCGACCGCTCCACAGTCGTTCGCTGGGAAGCCGGCGAGACCGAAACCCAGCCGTGGTTGCGGCTCAACCTAGCTGAGACTCGGCATCACCATGGAGCACCTCCGGGACCTCCTCACCGTTGCGGCAGCCCCGGCGAAGGTTGCCGGAATCCCTGTCCTGGCGTCGATGGCGGCCTCGCGCCCGCCCGCAGGGTGAAATGACCACTGTTCCCGATCTCTCGGGTCCGGGGCCGGGGCCGGGTCTATGACATCTCAGTGAGTGTTCACGGCCGCGTAGACAACGTTCGCGCGACGATACGGGGGCTGGCGTATCTATCTGACCACGTCCGCTCGTAGAACAGTCGCGGCGGGCTCACCACAGTCGGTCGGGTAGTCACTCGCGAGCGCAGCGAGCAGACCGCGGGCGGCAGCCCGCAACTCGCCGGCGGCAGCCGGCAACTGGTGCTCCGGGCGGCAGCCCGGGGGTGGGTGGGAGCGCGCGGAGCGGGCGCGTCTGAGGAGCGCAGCGACGAAGCTAGCGGCTGCGTAGCACGCGGGGGGCTTTCCTACACACGCGTTGGCTTTCCTACAGCAGGTCGCCGAAGTTTTCGATCGCGCGCAGGGTGTCGGCTTGGGTCATGCCGGGGGGCTGGATGCGGAGGATGATGCCGTCGGCGCCCATGGCCTCGTAGTGGTCTAGGCGGTCGGCGCATTCGGACTGGGAGCCGATGATGCTGCGGGCGGTGATGTCGTCCCAGCCCTGGGTGTAGCGGGCCGCGTCGGTGGAGGTGCGCTTCCAGCCGGTGTACGCGTCGTACAGGTCCCGCAGGGGCTCCTCGAGCGCCGTACGGGCTTCCTGGGAGGTGTTGGCGCAGTAGCCTTCGCGGCAGAGGATGACCTCGTGGCC
>NZ_DASRVN010000654.1:0-2298 GCF_035655035.1 Kribbella sp.
CGGTCAACCAACGCCACCAGACCTGGCGACAACACCCCCCGGATCATGCACACGACAGGGGCAGTAAGTCATACCAGGCCCAGCGACCAGACGCCGCTTGTTCACGGCGCACGAAGAAGGTAACGGGTGGCGGTTTGTGTGGGAGGGGCTGAGGTGGGGGTGAGGTGGGGCACGGGGTGTCACATTTTGGGGGGCTGAGGGGTCGTATGGGTATGAGGCGTCCTTGGGGCAGTCTTCGGGTGAAGGTGTTTCCTGATCAGTGGTCGTTGCTGTTCGGGCAGATCGCGTTCTACAGCTTCGTCATGCTGGTCCTGAGCGGTGTGGTCCTGACGGTGTACTACGAGCCGTCCGTCAGTCAGGTCGTGTACGACGGGACGTATGCGCCGCTGCGCGGCCTGCCGATGTCGCGGGCATTGGACTCGACGTTGCGGCTGTCGTTCGACGTACGCGGCGGTCTGCTGGTGCGGCAGGTCCACCACTGGTCGACGCTGCTCATGGTCGCGGCGATCACGCTGCACCTGTTGCGGCTGTTCTTCACCGCCGGCTTCCGGCGCCCGCGACGACTGAGCTGGCTGGTCGTCTTCGGCCTGCTGGTTGTCACGCTGGGCGCGGCGCTGACCGGTACGTCGCTTCCGGACGACATGGCGTCCGGTACGAGTCTCGCCGTACTGGACGGTGTCCTGCAGGCAACGCCGCTCGTCGGTTCCGCGTTGTCGTACGTGCTGTTCGGTGGGGAGTTCCCCGGGGATGTGATCTCGCGGTTCTACCCGTTGCACGTGATCGTGCTGCCCGTCGTACTCCTGCTGCTCTTCGCCGCCGCTGCCGTGCTCGCGTTGAAGCACGAGCCTGCGGGGTTCGCCACCGGGCGGACGAAGACGGCGAAGGTCGGGGCCGTGAAGGGCGCGGGGCTGTTCGCGTTTGTGGCCGGTGTCGCGATCGTCATGGGCGCGATGGCGACGATCAACCCAGTCTGGCTATACGGCCCGGCCGATCCGGCTGCTGTTTCGGCCGGGGTCGGTCCGGCCTGGTATCTCGCGTTCCTGGACGGTTCGCTCCGGCTCGCACCGGGCTGGGAGGTTGTCCTGTGGGGAAAGACGATCACGCTCGCCGTGCTGCTGCCGGTCGGGGTCTGCACGCTGTTCCTTGGGCTCGTCGCCGGGTGGCCGTTCATCGAGGAGCGGCTGACCGGTGACCGCAAGGACCACCGCCTGCTCGAGCGCCCGCGTGACAACCCGATCCGTACCGGGATCGGCGTCGCCGGGATGACGTTCTACGGCGTGCTGTGGGCCGCCGCGGGCGCGGACACGATCGCCGTACAGTTCCATCTCTCGATGAACACGCTCCTGCACGCATTCCAGGTGCTGCTGGTAGTCGGCCCACCCGCCGCCTTGTACGTCACCCGCCGCATCTGCCTAGGCCTGCAGCAGACCGATACCGACCTCACCGAACACGGCCTCGAAACCGGCCGGATCCTGCGCCGCCCCGACGGCGGATACGTCGAGGTACATCGCCCGATCCCTACCGAACTGCCGTCCCGCTGAGCGCCGCCGCGGCGTGGATCTGGCCGGTGGTGGTCGACAGGGGGCGGGTGCTGGCGGCGGTGCGGGTGGCGATGATTTCGGCGGCGATCGAGATCGCGGTTTCCTCGGGGGTCCGAGCGCCGAGGTCCAGGCCGGTCGGCGACGACATCCGGGCGAGCTCGGCCTCGGTGAGGCCCGCGGCGCGTAGCCGGATCAACCGGTCCTCGTGGGTACGGCGTGATCCCATCGCGCCGATGTACCCGGCGTCCGTACGCAGGGCCAGTTCCAGCAGCGGTACGTCGAACTTCGGGTCGTGGGTCAGCACGCACAACGCCGTACGCCGGTCGACCGTGTCCAGCACCCCCGCCAGGAACCGGTGCGGCCAGTCGACCACCACCTCGTCCGCCTCCGGGAACCGCGCCCGGGTCGCGAACACGCCGCGCGCGTCGCACACGGTCACGTGGTACCCGAGGAACTTCCCGACCCGCGCGACCGCCGCCGCGAAGTCGATCGCCCCGAACACGAACATCCGCGGCGGCGGCGCGATCCCCTGCACGAACACCGCGACCTCGCTCCGCCCGCACTCACCGTGCACGCCGTACTCACGAATCGCGGCAGAACCGTTGCCGAGCATCGCCAACGCATCCTCGACCACCGCGGCATCCAGCCCAGGATCCCCCAGCCCACCAGCCGTCTCGGCACCGACGACGAGGCGACGGCCGAGGTGTTCGCCGGCGGTGACCACGGTTGCGACCGCCACCGGACGCCCCGACTCGAT
>NZ_DASRVN010000655.1:0-21260 GCF_035655035.1 Kribbella sp.
GAATACGTCGTACGCGAGGCGCAGGATCAGGGCGGAGACCACGACCAGGAAGATCACGCGGACGAAGCGGCTGCCGCGGGCGACCGCGGTGCGGGCGCCGAGGAGGCCGCCGAGCATGTTGGCCGCACCCATGATCAGGCCGAGGCCCCAGAGCGGGGCGCCGTGCAGGGCGAAGACCAGGATCGCGCCCAGGTTCGTGGCCACGTTGGCGATCTTCGCCTTCGCGCTGGCCTGCAGGAAGTTATACCCGAGCAGGCCGACCAGCGCGAAGATCAGGAACGACCCGGTCCCGGGCCCGACCGCTCCGTCGTAGAACCCGATCAGTACGCCGACCCCGGCCGCGGCCAGGTAGTGGTCGCGGCCGTCGAAGCGCAACGCCGTACGGGCGCCGAGCGAAGGCTTCAGCGCGGTGTAGATCGCGACCACGACGAGCAGCACCAGCACGATGGGCTTGAACCAGGACATCGGGATCCGGGTCGCGACCAGGGCACCGGCCGCGGCACCCAGACCGGCCAGGATCGCCAACGGCAGCACGGTTTTACGATCCGGACGCACCTTGACACCGAACGTGACCGCGCTGGTCGTCGTACCGCACAGCGACGAGATCTTGTTCGTGGACAGGATCTGCGCCGGCGACGCGTTCGGCAGGCCGAGCAGCATCGCGGGCAACTGCAGCAATCCACCGCCACCGACCACGGCGTCGATCCACCCCGCCGCGAAAGCCGCGATCACCAGGAACAACAACGTCACCAACGAAACATCAGGCACAGGCGACCATCATTCGGTAAGCCCGTAGTACCACTCAACCTTTACACCGGACGGTGAGAGGTATGACACGTGGGCGCACCTCCCGGCCCCACGCCGTAGCGAGCAGGTGCTCGGCGGAGTGCCTCGGCGCGCCGGAGCGGAGGGATCGATGTGGTTCATCGTTCCCTTCGCTCCGGTGCGGTGAGGCGCCCGTCGAGTGCCGCGCAGTAGGCGTGGGGCCGGGAGGTGCGCCCTCATCCGGGAGAATGGGTGGGTGAAGTTCCTATTGCTGATCCACAACAACGTCGAGGCGCTTGAGAAGTTCTCCGAGCAGGAGCTGATGGAGATGGCCGGGGGTCCTGCCGCGGTCGCCGCGACCGCGCGGGAGCTGCTGGCGACGGGCGAGCTGGTGTCGGTCCTCGGGCTCCTTGATCCGGGCGAGGAGCGGGACATCCAGCTCGTCTCGGGTACGCCGGTGATCTCGGACCGGCCGCTGCTGGAGACGAAGGAGTTCCTGGCCGGCGCGATGGTGCTGAACTGCGCGACGGTGGAGCGGGCGCTGGAGATCGCGGCGCGGATCCCGCTGGCGGACTTCCGGCGCGTCGAGTTCCGCGAGATCCGCCTCGACCAGGACGACTTCCTGAACCAGCTCGGCACGGGGCCCGGCGAGTCGTGACCGGTCCACCGGCGTCCGAGCTCGAGGCGGCGATCCGGGCCGCGGCGCCGCGGGCGCTGGCCGCGCTGGTCCGGCGGTACGACGCGTTCGACCAGTGCGAGGACGCGGTCCAGGAGGCGCTGCTGGAGGCGTTCGTCCGGTGGCGGGAGAACGGCGTACCCGAGCAGCCGATCGGCTGGCTGATCAGCGTGGCGACCCGGCGGATGATGGACGGCTGGCGGCGCGACAACGCGCGCCGGGAGCGCGAGCTGAACGACTTCCGGCGTACGGCGGATCCCACGGATTACCAGGAGGATTCCGACGACACGCTCCGGCTGCTCGTGCTCTGCTGCCACCCGGCGCTCACCCCGGCCTCGCAGATCGCGCTCACGCTGCGCTCGGTCGGTGGGCTGACCACGGCCGAGGTGGCGGCCGCGTTGCTGGTCAGCGAGACGACCGTGGCGCAACGGATCAGCCGGGCCAAGCGGCAGATCGCGGGCGCGCGCTTCGAGTTGCCGACGGCCGAGGAGTACGACGTACGACTCCGCGCCGTGCTGCAGGTGCTGTACCTGATATTCAACGAGGGCCACACCGCCAGCGCGGGCTCCTCCTTGCAGCGCGTGGATCTCGCGGAGGAGGCGCTCCGGATCACCCGGCTGCTGCGCCGGTCCGTCGACGGTTCGGGCGAGGTCACCGGACTGCTCGCGCTGATGATCCTCACGCACGCCCGCCGCGACGCGCGGACCGGGCCGGGAGGCAGCCTGATCCCCGCGGACCGGCAGGACCGTTCCCGCTGGTACGCCGGCGAGATCGCCGAAGGGACTCGCCTGGTCGAGGAGGCGCTCCGCGCCGGCGCCGTCGGCCCGTACCAGCTGGAGGCCGCGATCGCCGCCGTACACAGCGAGGCCGACTCGGTCGAGAGCACCGACTGGATCCAGATCGCCGGCCTGTACCGGCTCCTCGAACGCGTCGACCCGAGCCCGATGGTGACGCTCGGCGCGGCCGTCGCGGTGGCGATGACCGAAGGACCGGACGCCGGTATCGCGATCGTCGATGGGCTGGCCGCCGACCGGTACCTCGGCGACCACCACCGCCGGCTGTCCGTCCTCGCGCACCTGCACGAACTCGCGGGCCGCCCGGACCGGGCGCGCGCCAACTACCTCGCGGCACTGGAGCGCACCCGGAACACCGCCGAGCAGAACTACCTGCGCGAGCGCATCGCCCACCTCATCAGGTGATGGCGGCCGCCGGTCCACTCCGGACGCGGCGGGACGGTCAGGGCGCTGCGGAACACGTGGCCGGGGTCGACCGTCTGCTTCAGAGCAGCCAGTCTGGCGCGGTGCTCCTTCGGGTAGCAGCTGTCGAGATCGGCGTCGGTCGGGTCGGACAGGAAGTTCAGGTACGCGCCGTCCGGCTGCAGCGTGCGCCACAGCGCATCGAAATCCGCACGCTGCTGCGGGCCTTGCTGCTCGGGCGATCCCATCAGCACGGAGTTCACCAGGAAGCGCGCGTCCCGGTGCGCGAACGCGGTACCGTCCGCGGGCATCGCGCCGTACGCACCACCGAGCGCGCGGATCTCCATCGCGAGCCCGGGGATCCGCGGACGGACGTCGAGCAGCTTCCTGCTCAGGTCGTCCGGCCACGCGTTGTAGAAGCCGTTGCGGATCCGCGGTCGCCATTCGGCGGGCATGGTCATGTCGACGAACACGTCGGCGTACGGGACTTCCGCGACCTTCTCGGTGATCAGCGAGCCGACGTTTCGGAGCGGATCGAGGAGATCCAGATCTGTTGTGCAGACCTGGATCGCGACCGGGACCTGGCCATCCGCCATCATCGTCGGCGCCAGTTGCAGCGACGAGGTGAGGCCTTCGGGTGCGTCAGGGGCGTACGCCGCCCACCCGTCGAGCACCTGCTCCGCCTGGGTCCACGGGTACAGCAGGGTACCGAAGTACACGGTCGGCTGGTGGACGGCGGCGAGGTCGTACGACGTGACCACGCCGAGGCCGCCCGCCGCGCCGCGGAGGCCCCAGAACAACTCCGGCTCGGTGGCGGCGTCGACCCGGCGTACGGCGCCGTCCGCGGTCACCACCTCCGCCGAGACCACGTTGTCGATCGCCAGCCCGTGCTTGCGGACCATCCACCCGATGCCGCCGCCGGCCATCAGCCCGCCGACGCCGACGCTCGCGGTGTCCCCGGACGAGATCGCCAGCCCACGCTTCCCGAGCCGTTCGGCGACCTCGCCCCAGGTGGCGCCGGTACCGACCCGTACGACGTCGTCCGGCAGCACCTGGACGTCGTCCAGCCCACGTACGTCGATCACCACCCCGCCGTCGTTCGTTCCCAGCCCGGCCGCGTGATGCCCGCCGCTCCGGACCGCGATCGGGAGGTCCTGCCCCTCGGCGTACCGCAACGCCGCCACCACGTCGGCGGTCTCCACGCACCGCACCACCACGCGCGGCCGGCCCAGCTTCGTCATCACCCGCCCGGCGTCCGCGTACCCCGCGTCGCCGTCGACGAGCACCTCCCCCGCCACGACCGCCCGCAACTCTTCCAGCCCGCCGTGGGCCGGCACAGATTCGTTCATCGCCAACTCCAATCCCGGACGCCCCTCAGGCGCCACACCCCGGGATCGAAGCCACTCCCCACCTCTCGACACCCCCGGCGAAAAATCTCGCCCCTCTTTCCGGAACGTTTGAGGGGTGAACCTCGCGGGGTGTCCCTTCACCCCTCGCATGAGGCGGGTGAAGGGACACCCCGGATGGTTCACCCCTCGAACGTCCGCCGGGCAGCGCGGGTGGGGCAGGGCTGGGTTGCTGAGGTGGGGTCAGGTGCGGACGGCGGTGAGGAGGTGGTCCACGACGTTGGCGACCGGGACGTCGGTGCGGTCGCCGGAGCGGCGGTCTTTCACCTCGACGGTGCCGTCGGCGAGGCCCTTGCCGACCACGGCGATGGTCGGGACGCCGAGCAGCTCGGCGTCCTTGAACTTGACGCCCGGCGACACCTTCTCGCGGTCGTCGTACAGCACGGTCAGGCCGCGGGACTCCAGCTCGGCAGCGATCTCGGCGGCCTTCTCGAAGACCTCCTTGTCCTTGCCCGTGGCAACCAGATGGACGTCGGCGGGCGCCAGCTCGCGCGGCCAGATCAGGCCGAGCTCGTCGTGGTTGCCCTCGGCGACGGCGGCCACCGCGCGGGTCACGCCGACGCCGTACGACCCCATGGTCACCGTGACGAGCTTGCCGTTCTGGTCCAGGACCTTGAGGTCGAGCGCTTCGGCGTACTTCCGGCCGAGCTGGAAGATGTGGCCCATCTCGATCCCGCGCGCGGTCTCCAGCGCGCCCGAACCGTCCGGCGCCTGGTCGCCGTCGCGGACCTCGGCGGCCTGGATCGTGCCGTCCGCGGTGAAGTCGCGCCCGTGCACCAGGTTGATCACGTGGAAGCCGGACCTGTCCGCACCGGTCACCCACGCGGACCCCTCGGCGACCCGCGGGTCCAGCAGATACCGGATGCCGGACGTGTTCTCCTTGCCCAGCACCCCGGGACCGATGTACCCCTTCGCGAGCGACGGGTACTTCTCGAAGTCCGCCTCGTCGAACGCCACCACCTCGGCCGGCTCCACCTGCGCGCCGAGCCGCTTCTCGTCGATCGCCCGGTCCCCGGGGACGCCGATCGCCAGCGGCTCGCGGGTGCCGTCCGGGTGCAGCAGCATCACCAGCACGTTCTTCAGCGTGTCGGCGGCGGTCCACTCGCGCCCGTCGGTCCGCGGGTGCTTCGCGTTCAGCGCGTCGACCAGCGTGTCGATCGTCGGCGTGTCCGGGGTGTCGACGACCTCGGCGGCCGGTACGGCGGACGCGTCGACCGGCGCGGACTGCGGCACAACCACGGCCTCGACGTTCGCGGCGTACCCGCCCGGCGAGCGGACGAAGGTGTCCTCACCGTTCTCCGCGATCGCCAGGAACTCCTCGGACCGGGACCCGCCCATCGCGCCGGACATCGCCTGCACGATCACGTAGTCGAACCCGAGCCGGTCGAAGATCCGGATGTACGCCGTGCGGTGCAGCTCGTACGACGCGGCGAGCCCGTCGTCGTCGATGTCGAACGAGTACGAGTCCTTCATCACGAACTCGCGCCCGCGCAGCACGCCGGCCCGCGGCCGCGCCTCGTCGCGGTACTTGTTCTGGATCTGGTAGATCGACAGCGGCAGGTCCTTGTACGACGAGTACAGATCCTTCACGACCAGCGTGAACATCTCCTCGTGCGTCGGGCCGAGCAGCATGTCCGCGCCCTTGCGGTCCTTCAGGCGGAACAGGTTCGGCCCGTACTCCGTCCAGCGGCCGGTGGCCTCGTAGGGCTCACGGGGCAGCAGCGCCGGGAACACCAGCTCCTGCGCGCCGATCGCGTCCATCTCCTCGCGGACGATCCGCTCGACGTTGCGCAGCACCCGCAGGCCGAGCGGCAGCCAGGTGTAGATGCCGGGCGCCGTCCGCCGGATGTAGCCGGCGCGGACGAGCAGCTTGTGGCTCGGGACCTCCGCGTCCGCCGGGTCCTCGCGAAGGGTGCGGAGGAACAACGACGACATACGCAAAATCACGGGAGTCTCCAAGCGTGCAGAAGTCGGATACAGGACGTCACAGAGAATATCCGTCCTCGGGCAATGCTCTCACCACGATATCCACAGGCCTGGTCAGAACAGGATCGTGGCGAAGGTTTCGATAGTACGGAAGCCGACCCGCTCGTACGCCGCCCGGGCCGGCAGGTTGAACGCGTTCACGTACAACGTGACGACCGGCGCGATCTGCCGGGCCAGTTCCACCACCGCGGCCATCCCGGGTGCGGCGAGACCGCGGCCGCGGTACTCCGGATCCACCCAGACGCCCTGGATCTGGCAGACGCCGGTGCCGACCGAGCCGACCTCGGCCTTGAACACGACCCGCCCGTCCTCGATCCGCGCGAACGCCCGCCCGGCGCGGATCAGCTCCGCGACCCGGGAGCGGTAGAACGTCCCGTCCGGCCCGGTCTGCGGCGGGACCCCAACCTCCTCGGTGTACATCGCCACGCACGCCGGGTACAGGATCGGCAGCTCGACCGGCTCCACCGCACGGACCAGCGGGTCCGGCGCGATCGCCGGCGGCCCCTCGATCACCATGAACGGCTGGTCGTCGCGCACCTCGCGGGCCGGTCCCCAGTGCGGTTCGAGGATCGTCCACAGCTGGTCGACCGCACGCGCCGGCCCGAGGATCTGGAAGCAGTTCCGGCCGCGGCGCAGCGCGTACGCCGCGAACGCCCGCAGCGCGGCGTCGTCCGCGCCGACCGGCACCATGTTCCCGCCGGCGTGGCAGAGCGCCTCGAGCGCGCCCTTCTCGACGTACCCCCAGACCTCCGCACCGCGCCGCGGATCCAGCCCGGACGCCTGCACGAGGCTGTCCACGAACACGTTCACCACCGGATCGCGGGCGATGACCGCGCGCGCCGCCGCGAGGTCGCGAGGACCGAGAACCCGTACGCCCACGCGCAGAACCTAGCGGATCTTCGGCTTCGGCGTATGCAACGGGGCCGCGTCAGGCCACCTGTGGCTCCTGCCCGGCGGCGATCCGGCGCAGCGGCGAGGTCCACGCGACCACCACGCCGGCGCACCCGGACAGGCCCATCAGCACCATCCCGGTCCGCGGCCCGAACGCGGTGCCGAGCAGTCCGCCGAGCACCGATCCGAGCGTCCAGCCGACACCCCAGGACAGCATCCGCCCCGCGGTGTTGACCCGGCCGAGCAGGTTCTCCGGCGTCACCTGCTGCCGGTACGAAACCGCGTTCACGAGCACCAGCACGTACGCCGAACCCCAGACGAGCAGCGCCAGCGCGGCCACGATCCAGTGCGGCGACAGCGGCGCGAGTACGCCGAGCAGCGCGGACGCCGGCAACGCGTACAGCGTGATCGCCGCGGGCGGCATCCGCTTCAGCAGCCGCGGCAGGCTGAGCGCCGCGATCAGCCCGCCGATTCCCCACACGCCCCAGACCAGCCCGAACCGGAGTCCCGACGTACCGATGTGCAGGACGCGGTCGCACCACACCACGATCAGCGCCATGAAACCGCCGCCCGCGAAGGACTGGATGCCGCCGACGATCGTCATCGTCCGGACGCCGGCGTGCCGGGTCAGGTACCGCAGCCCCTCGCCGACATCGTCCAGCACCACCCGCAGGCTCAGCGGCGCGCGGCCGTCCCGGGGCTCCGACATCGCCCGGACGATCCCGCGGACGGCGAACGCGGACGCCGCGAAGCTGATCGCGTCCAGCGTCAGCAGGCTGGCCGGGTCGAGGACCGCGAGCAGCAGGCCGGTGAGCGGCGGGACGAACAGCTCGATCAGGCTGGCCGCCGTCCAGACCGCCGAGTTCGCCTGCGCCACCCGCTCCCGGCCGACGAGCACCGGCAGCGCCCCGAAGTTCGCGCCGTCGAAGAAGGTGTAGACGGCCTGCACCGTGAACGCGACCACCAGCACCTGGACGACGGTCAGTACGCCGAGCAGATGCGCGACCGGGACCGATCCGACCAGTACCGCGTTCACGCAGTCCGCCGTCACCATCACGCGCCGCCGATTCCAGCGATCCGCGAGGGCACCCGCGAACAGGCCGGCCAGCAGGTACGGCGCCGACTCGAGCGCGCTCACCACCGCGGTCAGCACGGTCGACCCGCTCAACCGGTACACCAGCACCGGCAACGCGATCGCCGTCACCATCGACCCGGTCACCGACAACGCCCGCGCCACCCAGTACCGCCGGAAGTCCGCGTCGTCCCGCAACCGAGTCATGCCGCGCATCCTGCAACTTCAGGTGCTCTAGAGGTCAACCTCATTCGTGGATCACGACAAGTCGCCCGTCCGGGTCGGTGAGTTCGAGACCGGCTGCGGTTCGAGTCGCCTCGGTGCGGCTTGCGATGTCGGCCAGGGCCCTCTCGGTCGCGGTCAGGTCGAGACGTACGGCGAACTCGGGGCCCGGGCCGAACAGTACGGTCGCGTCCGCGCCCATCGCGGTCAGGAACGTGTGCCACGCCGGCTCGTCGGCCCCGGTCAGGTACGGCGTCACGGACAGGCGGTCGTCGGGGCGTACGTCGTGGAGCGTGTAGCCGTACAGGTCCTCGCTGCGCTCGTCGACCCAGATCACCGCACCGTCCGGGCCGGTGACCGACAGCACCCGTCCGTACGCCTCGTCGAACACCGTCGCGTCACCGAACCCGGCCCGCTCCAGCCGCTCGACCAGCTCGTCGAGCTTGTCCGCCTCGAACGTCAACGACGTCTGCCCGGGCTGTCCACCGGTGGAACTCGACGCCGCATCGTGCAGCGCGACCATGCCGCGCCCCGCCAGCAGGTCCACCCACCCACCCCGCTCGGACTCGATCCGCGACCGCAACCCGAGCCCTTCCAGGAACGCCCGCATCGCCGCCACGTCCGCCGTGAACCGCAACGGCCTGATCACCACGCCACTCATCCCCGCGCCTCCCCATGGTTGTCCAGGTACTCCGCCAGCGCCTGCTCCACCAAGGCCGACAGACTCGCCCCGTCGTCGATCGCCTTGTGCTTCACCCGCCGCACCAGCCCCGGCGGCAGGTACACGTTGAACTGCACTTTCTTACCCGGGTCGTCCACCATGGCTATATTGCTAGCATCCTAGACAGCTACCAGTCAACAGACGAGCGCTCGCCCAGGACTCCAGCTGTCCTGGGCGAGCGCTCGGAGTGGAGCCTCAGCAGACGGCGTTACACGGCGGTCAGCAGTGCGTCGTCGAGTTCCTTCAGGAGCTTGTGCTTCGGGCGGGCGCCGACCACGGACCAGATCAGCTCGCCGCGGTGGAACAGGGCGAGGGTGGGGAGGGCCATCACGCGGTAGTTCGCGGCGATCGTGGGGTTCTCGTCGGAGTTGAGCTTCACCACGGTCAGCTTGTCGGCGCGCTCGGCGGCGATCTGCGCGAGCACCGGCGCGATCTGGTGGCACGGCGGGCACCACTGCGCCCAGAAGTCCACCAGTACAGGCTTTTCGGACCGCAGTACCTCGTCCCTGAACGTCTTCTGGTCAACACTGCGTAGCTTGCTCATAGCTTCTTTCTCCAGCTCTCGGCATCGGACAGGAGGTCTGTCAGCCGCGACCGCAGCTCGGTAAGCTCGGCGATCCGCCGGTCCACCTCCGCGATCCGGGTCCGGTACGCCGTCAGCGACGCCGGGCAGACGTCCGCGCGGTCGTTGCCGGCCCGCAGGCACTCGATGAACGGGTACGTCTGCTCGGCCGTCAGCCCGAGGCTCAGCAACGCCTTCACCTCGCGCACCACGACCACGTCGTCCGCGTCGTACGACCGGTACCCGTTGGCCTCCCGGCGCGGCTTGAGCAGCCCTTGCGACTCGTAGTACCGCACCGCCTTGACCGTCACGCCGGCCTCGGCCGCCAGGTCACTGATCCGCATCCCGCCTCCTTGACCCCACGCTAAACCTTGCCCCCAGGGTCAAGGTCAAGCCGGTTCAGCGGGCATTCTCCCGGACCCACTCCCCCAGCACCTTGGCGCTCGTGTCGACAAGGGTGGGCCAGTCCAGGGCCGCCTCGTCGGCCGCGTCGGACACGTGTTTCACGACGCGGACGGGTACGCCGTACGCCCGGCACGCGTAGACCACGCCGTACGCCTCCATATCCACCAGATCCGCCCGCTCCGCGAGCCGCGCCCGTACGACAGGATCGGCCACGAACACGTCCCCGGACGCCAGCACCGTCCCGTCGCCGCCGTCGATCGGGAGCTCGTCCTGCGGGTCCAGGCCGATCGCCCGCACCGCCTCCGCGTTCACATCGTGATTGATCACCGTGCTCGGCACAAACAACCCCGCCAGCCCGTCCCGCAGCGCCCCCGTCGTACCGACGTTCAGCACCACGAGCCCGCTCACGTCCCGCTCCGCCAAGGCCCGGCTCACCGCAACAGCAGCCGCCGTCTTCCCGACCCCGGTAACCACCACCGGAATCCCCTCCGGCACATACCGCGCTTCACCGGCGACCGCACTGACCACCAGGTACTGCGTCATCCGACGCTGACGGTGGGCTCGCCGGTCTCGCCCATTTCCTCCGCGATGCGCATGGCCTCTTCGATCAGGGTTTCGACGATGGCCGACTCGGGGACGGTCTTGATGACCTCGCCCTTCACGAAGATCTGGCCCTTGCCGTTGCCGGAGGCGACGCCGAGGTCGGCCTCGCGGGCCTCGCCCGGGCCGTTCACGACGCAGCCCATGACCGCGACGCGGAGCGGCACCTCCATGCCCTCCAGCCCGGCGGTGACCTGCTCGGCGAGCGTGTACACGTCCACCTGGGCGCGACCACAGGACGGGCAGGAGACGATCTCGAGCTTGCGCTCGCGCAGGTTCAGCGACTGCAGGATCTGCAGGCCGACCTTGACCTCCTCGACCGGCGGCGCCGACAGCGAGACCCGGATCGTGTCGCCGATGCCCTTCGACAGCAGCGCGCCGAACGCGACCGACGACTTGATCGTGCCCTGGAACGCCGGCCCGGCCTCGGTGACGCCGAGGTGCAGCGGCCAGTCGCCGCGCTCGGCGAGCTGCTCGTACGCCTGCACCATCACGACCGGGTCGTTGTGCTTGACGGAGATCTTGAAGTCGTGGAAGTCGTGCTCCTCGAACAGCGACGCCTCCCAGACGGCCGACTCGACCAGCGCCTCCGGCGTCGCCTTCCCGTACTTCTCCAGCAGCCGCCTGTCCAGCGAACCTGCGTTCACGCCGATCCGCAGCGACGTACCGTGGTCCTTCGCCGCCTGCGCGATCTCCTTGACCTGGTCGTCGAACTTGCGGATGTTGCCCGGGTTCACCCGGACCGCGGCGCAGCCGGCCTCGATCGCCGCGAACACGTAGCTCGGCTGGAAGTGGATGTCGGCGATCACCGGGATCTGCGAGTGCTTCGCGATCTCCGGCAGCGCGTCGGCGTCCTCCTGGCGAGGGCAGGCGACCCGGACGATGTCGCAGCCGGCCGCGGTCAGCTCGGCGATCTGCTGCAGCGTCTTGTTGACGTCGTTGGTCGGGGTCGTGGTCATCGACTGCACCGACACCGGCGCGTCACCGCCGACCAGCACGCTGCCGACCTTGATCTGGCGGGTCTTGCGGCGCGGGGCGAGGGTGGGGGGCGGCAGCGCGGGCATGCCCAGGTTGATGCTCATGAGTCCTTAACCGTTAGCCGTTGAAGAGCTTGATGGGATTGACGATGTCGGCGATGACGAGCAGCACGCCCATCACCACGATCACACTGGCCGCGACGTACGCGATCGGCAGCAACTTGGCGACGTCGACGTACCCGGGGTCCGGCCGGCCGGCCAGCTTGGCGAAGCCGCGCCGGATGCCTTCCCAGATCGCGCCGACCATGTGCCCACCGTCCAGCGGCAGCAGCGGGATGAAGTTGAACAGGGCAAGGAACAGGTTGAGCGAGGCGAGCAGCAGCACCAGGGTCGCGGCCTTGTCACCGAAGCCCAGATTGCTGGCGGCGATCTCACCGGCCACCCGGCTGGCGCCGACCACACTCATCGGGCTGTCCTGGGCGCGCTTGCCGCCGACGATCGACTGCGCGACGCCGACCAGCTTCTCCGGGAACCGGCCGAGGGCCTGAACCGTGCTGACCGTGTAGGTGCCCATCTTGTCGAGCGCGTAGCCGACGCTCTGCCGCTCGAGCTTGTTCTCCGGCGAGACGCCGAGGAACCCGACCGAGACGTACTTGTCCGAGCCCGGCGAGTCCAGCACCTGGTTGACGATCGTGTTGGTCTTCAGGGTGAGCTGCTGACCGTTGCGCTCGACAACGATCGTGGCGGCCTTGTCGGTGTTCGCGCGGATCAGCGGGGTGAGCTGGTCCCAGCTGTTGATCTGGGTGCCGTTGAACGACACCACCTTGTCCCCGACGTGGAACCCGGCGAGCTTCGCGGGCGACTCCTTGTCCCCGTCCTGGCACTTCCGGTTCGGCGTGGCCTGGTTGGCGGGGATCACGCAGTCGGTCACGGTGGAGATCGTGGTCTGCGGGATGCGGTCGCCGTACAGCGTGTAGAGACCCGTGAACAGCACCGTCGCGATCAGGACGTTGACCAGCGGACCGGACGCCATCACGATCAGCTTCTTCCACCACACCTTCTGGTAGAAGAGCCGGCCGTCGTCCGCGGGCGAGATCGTCTCGTACTCCGCGGTGCGCGCGTTCTCGACCATCGACTGGATCGCGCCGGTGTTCGCCTTCCGGACCTTGGTCGGGTCCTGGCCCTTCGCCGGCGGCATCATGCCGATGATCCGGACGAACCCGCCGGCCGGGATCGCCTTGATGCCGTACTCGGTCTCACCGCGCTGCACCGACCACAGGGTGCGCCCGAAGCCGGCGAAGAACTGTGTGACCTTCATCCCGAACGCCTTGGCCGGCAGCATGTGGCCGAGCTCGTGCAGCGCGACGGAGATCAGCACCCCGAGCACGAACACCACGATGCCGAGGATGGTGAGAAGCACGCTCATGCCTGGTGGGTCTCCTGTACTCCGGTGATCTCACGAGCCCGCGTTCGGGCCCACGCGTCCGCCGCCAGCACGTCGTCGACGGACAGTTCCTCATACGAGGGTACGTCGTGACCGGTCACCACCTGGGCGACCGTGTCGACGATCCCGGTGAACGGCAGGCGGCCGTCCCGGAACGCCTGCACGCAGACCTCGTTGGCGGCGTTGTACACGGCCGGGGCGGTACCGCCGCGGGCTCCCGCGTCCCGAGCCAGCTCGACCGCCGGGAACTCCGCGGTGTCGACCGGCTGGAACGTCCAGGTACTCGCCTCGGCGAAGCTCCACGGCCGGGTCGCGTCCGGTATCCGGTCGGGCCAGCCGAGCGCGAGCGCGATCGGCACCGTCATGGTCGGGATCCCGACCTGCGCGATGGTGGCGCCGTCGGTGAACTCGACCATCGAGTGGATCGCCTGCTGCCGGTGGACCACCACCTCGATCCGGTCCATCGGGATGCCGAACAGCAGGTGCGCCTCGATCAGCTCCAGGCCCTTGTTGACCAACGTCGCGGAGTTGATCGTGACGACCGGGCCCATCGCGAAGTTCGGGTGCCGGAGGGCCTGCTCGACCGTGACGTTCGCCAGCTCGTCGCGCGGCTTCCCGAGGAACGGCCCGCCGCTCGCGGTCAGCAGCAGCTTCCGGACCTCGTCCGGCGAGCCGCCGCGCAGGCACTGCGCGATCGCGCTGTGCTCGGAGTCGACCGGGACGATCTGCCCGGGCTTGGCGCGCCTGGTGACGATCGGCCCGCCGATCACCAGCGATTCCTTGTTGGCGAGTGCGAGCGTGTTCCCCGCGTCCAGCGCCGCCAGCGTCGCGTGCAGGCCGACCGATCCGTTGATGCCGTTGAGTACTACGTCACACGGCATCGCCGCGAGCTCGCTCGACGCGTCCGGGCCGGTGCGGATCTTCGGGATCCGGAACTCGCCCTGCGCGTACCCCTTGCGCTGCGCCTCGGCGTAGAACGCGAGCTGCAGGTCCTGCGCGACCGTGGCCTTCGCGACCGCGACGACCTCGACGCCGAACTCCAGCGCCTGCTCCGCCAGCAGCGCGACGTTGTCACCGCCGGCGGACAGCGCGAGCACCTGGAAGCGGTCCCGGTTCCGGCCGATCAGCTCGAGCGCCGTGGTACCGATCGAGCCGGTCGAGCCGAGGATGACGACGCTGCGCGGGTTCACGGCGCCATTGTTCCAGGTCAGGACAGCAAGAGGCGGAACGGGAGGCCTCCGAGCCGGATCTCGTCGCGATGACCCACCATTGCGGTCTGGATCGGTACGCCGTTGACCTGTGTGCCGTTGGTCGAGCCCAGGTCCCGTAGCTCGTAGCCGGTCGCATCCATGCGCAGCAGCTCCGCGTGGTGCCTGCTGATCTCCTGGCGATCCAGGATCAGGTCACAGTCGGGTGCGCGGCCGATACGAACCAGGTCCAGCAGCGGTACGACGTCACCGGTCTGCGTCACCAGTGCGGGCTGCGGGCCGGTCTCTAGCGCCTTGGCGATCTCTACGACGCCAGCGGTCCGTATGGACAGCGACACGATCACGTCGTCGCCCTTGTCCACGTGCAGGTTGTGCTGGGCGCCGTACCCCTGCAGCAGGTCGCCGTACTCGTCTACGACCACGGCGGACACGTGGTAGTACCCAGGGGGCAGCTCTGCGTACGCCGCTGCGCCCAGCGACGTGGTGAGTATTACCGCGTCGTACTCGCGGTGGCTGACGTCGGTGATCGTGATGAGCACCGGGTTGTTGGCTGTCAGGTGTGCTTCGGCGCCCGTGTCGCCCGGAGTGAACTCGACGGTGATCATCGGCGCCGGGCGGATCTCGTCCAGCCCGACCAGCCGCCCTATCACCGGCACGGTGCCCGTGGGGACGGACAGCGGCACGTACTGACCGTGGGAGCGCACCAGTACGTCCAGCTGCGGGCGCGACCACCCGTTGCGGCGGGCGAGCAGGTACGCGCTCACCATGCCCTTGCCGAAGACGAAGGCCACGTCTCCGACAACGGCGCGCACGAATCCACTGACAGGCTCCATCGGCACCCCCAGTGGATCAGTATCCCGGAAGCGCCACTCCGGTACTCAGCTGTCCGGTGTGCCGTCGTACCGTTGCCCGCGTGACCACCGTCCTGATCATCGAGAACGACCGTGAGAGCGGCCCTGGGCGACTGCTCGACTGGCTGGATGCCCGTGCCCTCTCACCGGTCGTCGTCCGGGCCTGGGACGGCGAACCGGTGCCCACCCGGATCGACGGCCATGCGGCGCTCGTGCTGCTCGGCGGCGGGATGCTGCCGGACGAGGACGAGCGGTCGCCGTGGCTGCCGGCTGAGCGTTCGTTGTTGCGCGACGCGCACGGCCGGGTGCCTGTGCTCGGTATCTGTCTCGGTGGGCAGTTGCTGGCGCACACGTTCGGTGGAGAGGTCAAGGGGAAGTACGGGCTGCCGGAGAAGGGTGTGACGCCACTGACGGTGCTCCCGGCTGCTGCGGACGACGTACTGCTTGCTGGGCTGCCTTCCTCTGTGTGGGCTGTGGAGAGTCATCAGGACCAGATCACGCGGCTGCCGGAGGAGGCGGTGCTGCTGATGTCCAGTGAGCGGTGCCCGCACCAGATGCTGCGGATCGGGCAGAGCTGGGGCGTGCAGTTCCATCCGGAGGTTTCGGCTTCACGGGTACGGCGGTGGGACCCGGAGCGGCTGCGTTCGATGGGATTCGACCCTTCTCAGGTCGTGGCCGACGCAGAACGGCACGCGTCGGAGCTCGACAAGACCTGGTCGACCGTGGTGGCTCGATTCCTGTCCCTCGTCGGCTGATGCGGCGCTACCTTTGGGTGCATGAGTCTGGAGCAGCCGCCGCCTGGTCATCGGGCGTCCGACAACGACCGTGAGCGTGCCGCCGCCGTGGTCCAGGAAGCGCACACCGACGGGCGGCTGGACTTCGAGGAGCTGGACGAGCGGCTGACCCAGATCTACTCCGCCAAGACCCAGTTGGAGCTCCGCAACGCGACCGCCGACCTGGTGCCGGTCGCGCACGGCAGCGCCCAGGAACTGACACTGCGGGCTCGCCACAGCGCACAGAAGCGCGAGGGAGCCTGGGTCGTACCTGAGCGCCTGACAGCGATCGCGGAGCACTCCTCGGTGAAGCTGGACTTCACCGACGCCGTCGTTCACTGGTCCGACATCCACGTCGACGCCCAGGCCATCCACAGCTCCGTGGTGATGGTCATCCCCGAGGGCTGGAGCGTAGACATCGACCAGGTAGAGGCCAACCACAGCAGCGCCAAGAACCGCGCCGTAGCCCCCCGCCCCGGCGGTGTCCGCCTCCACGTCACCGGCCGGGCCCACCACGCCAGCGTCGTCGTCCGCCATGCCCGCAAACGCCACTGGTGGTGGCCCTGGTACCGCAAGTGAGCTACGAGCAGACGTACGCCGGAAACCTCCGCCGGAACGTCGGCAACCAACGCCTCATCACCCCGGGTCCGCGGGCCGTCATCCTCAACAACACAGGCGCCGTACTCCTCGTCCGCCGCTCCGACGACGACACGTGGGTGATGCCGGCCGGCGGCCTCGAACTGGGCGAGTCGATCTGGGACGCTCTGGTCCGGGAGGTGCACGAGGAGACCGGCCTGGTCGTCGAGGCGGCGACACCGATCGCTCTGTACACAGGTCCGCAGTACTGGTTCACCAACGCGTACGGCGGCGAGCACCAGATGTTCGCCGTCGTGTTCCGGGTGGATCGGTGGAGCGGATCGCTGCTCGCCGAGACCGACGAGACCCGGGACGCCCGGTTCTTCGCGCGCGAGGACCTGCCTCCGCTTCGCGACGTGTACCAGGAGACGCTCGCCGACCTGGACGCGTTCGACGGGACGCTGATCCTGAAGTAGGCGTGTGGTCTTCCACACCACCGCGTCATTCCTTCCACCGGCTAGCGTGAGCACATGGGTGCTTCTCTGGATCTGGTGGATGTCGACTCGTTGCTGACTGCGGACGAACTGGACGTGCGGGCGGCGGCGCGGCGGTTTGCTGACGAGCGGTTGCGGCCGAGCCTGCCGGAGTGGTTCGAGACCGCGTCGATTCCGGCGCGGGAGCTCGCCAAGGAGCTCGGGGCGCTCGGGTTCCTCGGGATGCATCTGACCGGGTACGGTTGCGCCGGCCTCGGCCCGGTCGCGTACGGGCTCGCCTGCCTGGAGATCGAGGCGGCCGACTCCGGCATGCGCTCGCTCGTCTCCGTGCAGGGCTCGCTCGCGATGTACGCGATCTGGAAGTACGGCAGCGACGACCAGAAGAACGAGTGGCTCCCCCGGATGTCGGCCGGCGAGGCGATCGGCTGCTTCGGCCTGACCGAACCCGACTTCGGCTCGAACCCGGCCGGCATGCGCACCAGCGCCCGCCGCGACGGCGCCGACTGGGTGCTGAACGGCTCGAAGATGTGGATCACCAACGGTTCGGTCGCCGACGTCGCGGTCGTCTGGGCGCGGACGGACGACGGCGTCCGCGGCTTCGTCGTACCGACCTCGACCCCCGGCTTCTCCGCCCCGGAGATCAAGCAGAAGATGTCGCTGCGCGCGTCCGTCACCTCCGAGCTGATCCTCGACGACGTCCGGCTCCCGGCGTCCGCGATGTTGCCCGAGGCCCGTGGTCTGTCCGGTCCGCTCGGCTGCCTGAACGAGGCCCGGTTCGGGATCATCTTCGGCGCGCTGGGCGCGGCCCGGGACTGCCTGGAGACCGCGATCGGGTACGCCGGCGAGCGGATCGTGTTCGACAAGCCGCTCACGGCGTACCAGCTGACCCAGGCGAAGCTCGCCGACATGGCCGTCGAGCTGAACAAGGGCATGCTGCTCGCCGTCCACCTCGGCCGCCTGAAGGAGAAGGGCACACTGCGGCCCGAGCAGGTGTCGGTCGGCAAGCTCAACAACGTCCGCGAGGCGATCGCGATCGCCCGCGAGTGCCGCACGATCCTGGCCGCGAACGGCATCAGCGGCGAGTACCCGATCATGCGGCACGCCAACAATCTCGAGTCGGTCCTCACCTACGAGGGCACGTCCGAGGTCCACCAACTCGTCATCGGCCAGGCCCTCACCGGCCAGTCCGCGTTCCGCTGACGAGTGCTACTTCGCGACCTCGGTCGCCCGCGACTCGCGGACGACGGTGACCCGGATCTGCCCCGGGTACGTCAGCTCTTCCTCGACCTGCTTCGCGATGTCGCGGGCCATCACCTGCGCCGCGATGTCGTCGACCGCGTCCGGTAGCACCATCACCCGGATCTCCCGGCCGGCCTGCATCGCGAACACCTTCTCGACACCGTCGTGGTGCATCGCGATCTCCTCCAGCCGTTCGAGCCGCTGCACGTACGCCTCCAGCGACTCCCGCCGCGCACCCGGCCGGCCACCACTGACCGCGTCCGCCGCCTGCGTCAGCACGGCCTCGACGGTCCGAACCTCGACCTCGTTGTGGTGCGCCTCGATGCAGTGCACGACGTCGTCGTTCTCGCCGTACTTCTTCGCCAGCTCCGCGCCGACGATCGCGTGACTGCCCTCGGACTCGTGCGTCAGCGCCTTCCCGATGTCGTGCAGGAACGCGCCGCGCTTGCACAGCTTCGGATCCAGCCCGAGCTCGGCCGCCATCATCCCGGCGATGTGCGCCGACTCGACCAGGTGCTTCAGGACGTTCTGCCCGTACGACGTCCGGTACCGCAGCAGGCCCATCGTCCGGACCAGCTCCGGGTGCAGGTCCGTGATGCCGACCTCGGCCATCGCGTCCTCGGCGGCCCGCTCGCACAGCTCGGCGACCTCGCCCTTGCTGCGTTCGTAGATCTCCTCGATCCGGCTCGGGTGGATCCGGCCGTCCAGCACCAGCGAGTCCAGCGTCAGGCGTGCGGTCTCCCGGCGTACCGGATCGAAGCACGACAGCAGCACCGCCTCCGGGGTGTCGTCGATGATCAGGTTCACCCCGGTGGTCTGCTCGAACGACCGGATGTTGCGCCCCTCGCGGCCGATGATCCGGCCCTTCATGTCGTCGCTCGGCAAATGCACCACTGACACGACGGACTCGCTGGTCTGCTCCGACGCGAGCCGCTGCACGGCACCGGTGATGATCTTGCGCGCCTTCGTCTCGCCCTCGTCGAGCGCCTGCCGCTCGATGTCGCGGACGGTCGCGTGCGCGTGCCGCTTCGCCTCGTCCTCGATCGCGGCCACCAGTTCGGCCTTCGCCTGCTCGGCGGTCAGGTTCGCGACCCCTTCGAGGATCCGGCGGCGCTCGTCCTCCAGGTCCTTGATCTCCTGCCCGCGCCGGGCCAGCTCCGCGAGTTGCGCGGTCAGCTCGGTCTGCCGTTCCTCGATCGCCCGGTGCTGCTCGTCGAGCCGCTCCTCGCGTTCGGTCAGCCGGTGGTCGCGGCGCTCCATCTCCAGGCGCTGCTCCCGCAGGTCGTCCCGGATCGACTGCGCCTCCGCCTCGGCTTCGCGGCGTACCTCGGACGCCCGCTGGTCCGCGTCCCGCCGTACCTCCGACGCCCGGTCCTCCGCGGTACGCCGGATCTGCTCGGCGCGACGCTCCTCGGCCTCGGCGCGGGTCCGCAGTACGGCGGCCTCCTCCTCGGCCTGGCGGCGTACCTGCTCGACCTCCTGGTGCGCGGTCGCGGTGTCGGCGGCCTTCCGGCGGGAGAGGGTGATGCCGATCCAGGCCAGCAGTCCGGCGATCAGCAGTCCGATCAGGGTCAGGCCAACGGACATCGCGGTCATCGGCGTCTCCCCTCTCCTTCGAGTCCCACCAGGGACTGTGGCCATCGGTCGAAGGGAATCCGCAGGTACGGCGGCATCGCGGGTACGGCGAACCGGCTACGGCGATGCTGCCCGCCGCGTACGGCCGGGCCGGGCGCCTGGGTGCGGTCGCCCCGGTTCCGGGTACTCCGCCTTCACAGCCACCCTTGCGCATCGTGTGCTGCGGCTTCGGAGACCACGATGCCCCACGCGCCCTCCCCGTCCGTCACCGGCCGGGGCACGACACGCGGTACCGCCTATCCGACGGCGCGCTGCGGCACCGTCGCCCTTCCTTCAGCTCCGTCGAGCGTGATTGCGTTCTCGTCCGGCCGGCCGCGTCACCGGCCAACCGCAGTGTGTCCGCCACCGAACCGGTGGATTCATCCCTTCCTGATGCCGAGGCTAAGCGCGCCCTACCGACCGGTCAAGACGGACACCCACCCACACAGACCCAGATCTCCCCACAAGACCACCCCCCAACCTGGTCCACCCCGCCTCAACCCCCAACAGGACCCACACCCACTCTCGCCCACACGGCCCCTGAGCACCCCAACTACCGGCGAGATCCGCCGCCGCTACCGGAACGACCCACGACAGCCGAACCCACGGCCCCCATCCGGTTCAGCGCGCCACAACACCTGAGCACCAGACCCACCAACGGGCACTCACGCCGCCTCCAACTCCGCCGGCACGGCCCACGACAACTGAACCCACAGGCGGCATCTGGCTTCGCGGGCCACGGCGCCTGAGCGCCAGACCTACCGCGGGATCAGACGGGCGTCGATGCCGCCTCCAACTCCGCCGATACGGCCCGTGACAGGTCAACCCACGGGCCGCCTGGTTTCGCGCGAGTGCCTGATGTGCTGGCGGGGCCGACTAGGCCCACGCAGACTCAGGCTGAGCGGGAGCCTGCAGTGCCTCCGGCTCGGCCGGTACGGCCCGTGACAGCTGAGTCCACGGACCGCCCCTGGTTTCGCGGGTTACGGCGTCTGCGTGCTCGACGTACTGGTGGAGTCCGGCGCCTGCGCAGATTCCGGCTCAGCGGTGGCCTGCGGAGTCTCCGCGGCTTCGGTCCGCCCGGCGGCCGGCTCTGACGCGCCTTCCTGCTCGGATCGACCGTTCTGCGCGGGCTCGGCGCCCGGCTGGCTCGGGGTGTCCTCGGAGTTCTGCTTGTCGACGAAGCTGTCGACCTTCTGCTGGACCGCGTCGACCTTGTCCGCGTACTTCCCGCCGGTCTGCTTGTCGATCAGGTCGCCGGCCTTCTCGACGCCGGCCTTGATCTTGTCCGGGTTCTGCTTGACGACATTCCGGAGCCAGTTCTTCGCCTGTTCCTGGAAATCGTTCATCTGCACCCTCCGCGGTGTCTGGGGCGGATCGACGGAAAATCCCAGCCTACGGCCCGGCCAAAACCCCCGGGCCACATCCTTCTACTTCGGATAACACACCGTCACACCCCACCCGTCAACGCCCCTCGCCGCGCACCACCCTCGAAACCGCGGTCACCCTCCGTGACGCAACGCGCGTCCAGTCGGCGTATCCGCGCCCGCGTACGCACCGACGTACCCCTCGAACAGCACCGTCC